>JBAQGA010000261.1:0-9200 GCA_049287565.1 Candidatus Aminicenantales bacterium | reverse complement strand
GGTTATGACCTTGCCGTCCTTGGTCGCCGCGCCCCAGGCGGCGACGCTTCCGCATTTGGGAGGATTCTCGCCTGGAGAAGATGGCGGTTGGTTTGTTATCTCCTTCGGATAACCTGATTGGTCGGCCGGCGTATCTACGTATTCTCCGTTTTGAACACCCAAGCAGAATTGAGCGAGGACCTGCTCGTATGTCAGAGCCACTCCCACCTTTTTTGCTCCCTCCATCATCCCTTTGAAGAATCCGATCATTTCCGGTGCCTGCTTTTTGATGTGCCACTCGTAGCCCTTCAGAGCTCTGAGCTGTCGATCGGAGAGATCGCAATTCACCAACTCCAGAATCCAGGTTCCGAATATTTGGGCCAATTGCCTGGCGTACTGATATCCCATCTCAAAGTCTGAGCCCTTGAGAATAACCACCGGCCTGGCCCAGGGGAAAATGGGAACTCCATCCACAAATTCGATCTCCGGCTCCTGACCGATGTCAAAGGGGTTGATTTGTGTCCCGAGACGGGCAGCCCCTTGAGGACCAGGAGCAGACGCGCCACTCTTTGCTCTACAAGCCACTGCTAAACAAAACAGAAAGATTACGAGCATAGAGGCGCCAATTTTGAGAATGTGTATCTTTCGTATCTTCATGTTTATCCCTCCCTACTTGAATGTAATACTTAATATTGCAGAAATTGGTGACACATATCAATTGCTCATTTTCCCCGCTTTAGCGCTCGATCGAAATCCGGGAAATGATATCCTGTCCCTTTTTCAGCCGGTTGAGATCCCGGGGTGGAGAATATCGTCTATGGGGATGGAATTGACTTCCTGCCCGAAGAGGCTTATGATATGTCTGAAAATACAAAATTCAGAATTTACGAGAACCGAGCGATGGCCGACAGGGAAAAAATGGAAGAACTGGTCAGGCTGCGGGCTCGCGGGCAGGTCACTCTCCCAAGCTTTGTCCGGGAGAAGCTCCATCTCGAGGAAGGAAGCCTCGTTCTTTTGAAGGTCGTGGACGAAACGGTCGTTCTCGTCCCCCAGGAAACAATCGACAAGGACCAGTCGTGGTTCTGGCGGGAAAGGTGGCAAAAGCTCGAGGCCGAAGCCGAAGCGGATATTCGCAGGGGAAGAGTGAAATTGTTTGATTCCGTCGAGGAACTCTTCGATGAAATGGAAGGAAAGCCTGAAGCTCGCAAGATCAGAAAGGTTCAAAAGAAGCGTCCTTGAACTGGACGGGCGAACCAGAGAGAAGCTGCGGAAGCAGCTCGAAATCTTGATTTCGAACCCGCGTCATCCCTCCTTGGGTGTAAAAAAGATCAAGGGGACCAAGGCTGTTTTCGAGGGGCGGGTCAATGATCGCTACAGATTCACCTTCGAATACGGGGAGAAAGGCGAAATAATCCTCAGGGTGGTCGGCCCCCATAATTCGGCGCTCAAGAAGCCATAGCCATCCCGGCGCTTCTGGAGGGGGGGTCAGGTCTCAACAATCAACAAATCGAAGCCCGCGCATTTGAAATTGGTGACAGTATATTGTGTCCCCATTTTCTATATCATAAATCCATAGAGTGTGTCGTTCAGGCCGGTGAAGTTCTTCGAAACGGCTTGAAACGACTTCATCCCGAGTTCTTCCGTGACCCGCTTCAATTGATTCACATCTCTCTGCCGGGGAGTGATCTTGACTTCAAAGGCATGCGTTTTATCCAACAGGAAATCAATCTCCGCTCCATTCTTTTTTTCATAGTAAGCGATCTCTCCTCTGGGCCGGAGGTTCTGGAAGACCGAATTTTCGAAAACCTTCCCCTCGTCCAGTGTTGCCAGGCGATTGGCCAGGCCCGTGTCGCAGAGATAGACCTTGGGGCTTTTTCTGATCTCGGAGTTTTTGCCCCTCGCATACGGCCTGATCAGCTTGATGAAAAACGTGCCCTCGAGGAAGGAGAGGTATTCATAGAGCGTCGGCCTGGCGATGCCGAGTTCCCTGGAGAGCTTCTGAATGTCCAGCTTTGAGCCGATCCAAGGAAGGGAATATTGACAGATATGCATTTGAATATTATAATGCATATCGTAATTTGGTTCGAGCTGATAAGGCCCAGTCGATGAGGACAACCGTCGAATTATCGGACGATCTGATCGCCGCCCTCCACGCGCTGGCGGTGAAAAAAGGATATCGGGGCTATTCCAGGATCATGGAGGAGGCCGTCAAACATTATCTCCGCGACCATGAGAAAAAAGAGGGGGCTTGGAGCGTTCTGATGAAAATGAGAGGAGGCTGGAGCGCCGAAGAAGCCTCCGAGACGAAGAGGAAACTCGAGGAGATACGGAAAAATTGGCGCGCGTAGCGGTCGCAGACACGGACGCCGTCATCGATTTCTTCACGGACTCTCCCCCGCTCGCCCAGGTCCTGGCGGGCCTGCTTCAGGAAGGGCGCCTGGCCGTTACGGCCATCACTGTATTTGAGCTTTATGCGGGAGTGCGGGGCGCCAGGAGGCTCAGGTTATTGGAGACACTTTTCCAGCGCGTGCCTGTCTTCCCGCTCGACCTGGTGGCGGCTGCCCATGCCGGCAAAATCTATACGGATTTAAAATCGGAGGGGATGACCGTCGGCAACCAGGACATCCTTATCGCCGGGATCTGCCTGGCGAACGACCTCCCCCTTATCACGCGGAAAGGGGCGCATTTCGCGCCCATCAAGGGGCTGGTCCTTTTCTCTGAATTCGGCGTTTGAACGGATTGGTCTCACGCGCGTGCGATTTGACATCCCTGAATCCCCTATTTTAAAATTTTCTATAAGGGGAAGAGGCAAGATAGGCCGTCTCGCGGAGGAATCTCCGATGATCAAAGAAATGGCCATACGACGCATGGCGTATGCAGCAACTGGTCTTGTTATTGTAGTGACCGCGCTATGGGCCTTTTTGTTTGTGCCGCGGCTGGCTGCGCATCCTCAGGCAATCGCTGACGGCGCTGCGCATTCCGCCAAGATGTTTTTTAAGTTCCAATTGGCCGCGGCGGTTATCCTGCTGGTTTTTATCATTCTGAACCGGCTTGGCGGCAGAATGATCAGGGGGCTTCTTTATCTTGCCGTGATCCCAATTTTTATGCATGAAATCATGGTGTTGAATGGCGCTATATACTATTTGCAGATGTACCAGGGATTTCGTGGCATAGCGGTCTTAATGTTGGCATGTGTTGCGGCAAACCTGATCGCCGCTGTTCTGGCAATATTGGCAGGGGAAAGACTGCGATACAGCTCATTTCCAACATCAAGGGGAGGCTAAGGGCCAGATCTTCCCCAGTCGGAGGGGTCAGATCTCAACAATCAACAAATCCGGGACAGAAATTGGTGACAGTATATCATGTCCCCATTTTCCTGCGCAGGGGCGCGCACAGACGCCGGAAATCCCGCGCCAATTGTCGACGGCCGCCCCGGACTTTTTCTTTTCTTTGACTTCCCTCGCCGCCCTAATATAAGAATTGGGCACAGGATATCCATTAAAAATGGGGATAGTCCAATTTTTCGACCCCCGGCAACGAAGTCAATAAATGAAAAAAATGGGACCGTCCCCATTTATCAAAGGAGGAATCATGAGAGCGCGAAAAACCCTGGTTTTTTCTGGCTGGCTATCGCTTATCCTCTCGTTTCCTCTGCTCCTTTCGGCGCAGGGGACCAGGGCGGACTACGAACGCGCCGCCGGCCTGGGCGCTGCACTCCGGGGTTTGGTCCTCGACGCCGTAGACCGGAGCGGCTGGATCGGCGAGACGACCCGATTCTGGTACCGCAAGTCGGTCAAAAACGGGTTCGAGTTCGTGGTCGCCGATGTAGCCACCCAGAACAAAAAGCCCGCTTTCGACCATGAAAAAATGGCGGCCGTGCTGACCGCCGCCTCCGGGGAAAAGGCGGACGCCCAGGACCTTCCATTCAGGTTCATTTCTTTCGTCGACGACGAAAAAGCCGTGGAATTCGAGTTCGGAGAGTGGAGATGGAAATGCGACCTGACCGCCTACTCCCTGACCAAAGTGAAGCCGGCCGAGCGCTGGCGCCGTCGGGGCCTGAGATGGGATATGTGGGAAAGAGGACCGGCGCCGGAAGCCCAATCGGAGAAAGCCAAGGCCTCGCCGGACGGCCGCTGGGAAGCCTTCATCAAGAACTATAACGTTTATGTCCGGACCGTGGACAAGAAGGAAGAAGCCGCCCTGAGCAGCGACGGCTCCGAGGGCGACTATTACACCTATGCCTCACTCGTCTGGTCCCCCGATTCTCAAAAGCTCGCCGCCTACCGCCTGCGCCGCGGATACCACCGGACGATCCATTATGTCGAATCCTCGCCGGCCGACCAGCTTCAGCCCAAGCACTGGTCCATGGAATACGCCAAGCCGGGCGACGCTCTCGATATCGAACAACCGGTCCTTTTCCACGTAGAAACGAAAAGAAGGATTGTCGTGGACGACTCCCTCTTCCCCAATCCTTATGAGCTCTCGGAGATCGTCTGGCGCAAGGACGGCCGCGCTTTCAGCTTCGAGTACAACGAGCGCGGGCACCAGGCCTATCGCGTCATCGAGGTCGACGCCGCTTCCGGCGAGGCGCACGCCGTCATCAACGAGGAGAGTCCCAGTTTCTTCTGTTACTCCGGCAAGAAATTCCGGCACGACGTCGCCGACGGGAAAGAGATCGTCTGGATGTCCGAGCGGGACGGCTGGAACCATCTCTACCTTTATGACGGCCCGAGCGGCCGCGTCAAAAACCAGATAACCAAAGGACCCTGGGTGGTGCGAGGCGTCGACAAGGTGGACGAGGAGAAGCGGCAGGTCTGGTTTCAGGCCAGCGGCCTGCGCCCGGATCACGACCCCTATTATGTTTATTACTACCGGGTCAATTTCGACGGCTCCGGTCTGACGCTCCTGACCGAGCCCGAGGGAAACCACGTCGTCACTTATTCGCCCGATATGGTCTATCTCGTCGACACTTGGTCGCGGGTCGACCTTCCCCCCATCTGCGAGGTCCGCCGCAGCCGGGACCTCCAGGTCGTCATGCCGGTGGAAAGAGCCGACATCGGGGAGCTCGTCAAGGCCGGCTGGAAGGCGCCCGAGCCGTTCGTGGCCAAGGGCAGGGACGGGAAGACGGATATCTGGGGCATCATCTTCCGCCCCATGAATTTCTACCCCGGGAAGAAATATCCCGTCATCGAAAATATCTACGCCGGGCCGCAAGGCTCGTTCGTCCCCAAGTCCTTCAGCGCCTTCAACCCGATGGCGGCGCTGGCCGAGCTCGGGTTTATCGTCGTCCAGATCGACGGCATGGGCACGTCCGACCGCTCCAAGGCGTTCCACGACGTCTGCTGGAAAAACCTCGGAGACGCCGGCTTCGCCGACAGGATTCTCTGGCACCGGGCCGTGGCCGCGAAATACCCCTATTATGACATCAGCCGGGCCGGGATTTCCGGCAATTCGGCGGGCGGCCAGAACGCCCTGGGAGGGCTTCTCTTCCACCCCGAATTCTACAAGGTCGGCGTTTCCTCCTGCGGCTGCCATGACAACCGGATGGATAAGATCTGGTGGAACGAGCAGTGGATGGGCTGGCCCGTCGGCCCCGAATACGCGGCCTCATCCAACGTGGACAACGCTCATCGGCTGGCGGGCAGGCTCCTGCTGATCGTGGGCGAGATGGACACGAACGTCGACCCGGCTTCCACCATGCAGGTCGTCGACGCGCTCATCAAGGCGGATAAGACGTTCGACCTCCTGGTCATTCCGGGGGGAGGACACGGCATGGGCGGGGCCTACGGTGAACGAAAGCGCAACGATTTCTTCGTCCGCCATCTGCTCGGCGTCGAGCCGCCCGATTGGAACCGCCTCAAGGCGGAATGAAACCGTTTCGAGAAAATCCGCCAAATTCGCCGCCTACTAAATTGGTGACAGTATACGGCGTCCCCCCCCTTTCTGTATTCAGCTCCCGGCCTTGATATTGACCGGGCGCAGGTTTCCGAGGGCCCAGCCGGTGACCTCGTTGAGCGAGGGATGGATGATCATCGACCGGTAAATGGGAAGGAAGGAGCCGGCCTCAGGGCAGGCCCGCTCGGCCTTGGGAAGGAGGGCCGGGGCCCCGCTCCCCTTCTCCGGGACGTCGCAGGTGAAGCCCGCGTTCATGAGATAGACGAACGGCTGGATGAGAATGTCCGCTTGAGGCCCGACGACATGGGCCCCCAGAATCCGGTAGGACTTGTCGATGACGAGCTTGACGAACCCGTCGTCATCGTTCCCCGGCTCGTAGCCCATGGCGTATCCTTTGGCCACGTCCGAAAAGCGGTTCAAGGCGATATAGATCTCGTGTCCCGCCTCGACGGCCTCTTTCTCCGTCATCCCGACATGCCCGATCGGGGGATCAGTATAGACCGCCCAGGGGACCGCTGAGTAGTCGACAGGCATCTTGCGGCCGGCGGGAGCGGCCGGACCGGGCGCCTCCGGAGAGACGGGCGGCGCTTCGCCGAACATGTTGTGAACGAGGATTTCGGTGTCATAGTTCGCTTTATGCCGGAACTGGTAGCTTCCCGTGGCGTCGCCGAGAGCCCAGATCCCGGGCTTCGAGGTCTCGAGGAACTCATTGACGACGATCCAGCCGCGGGCGTCAGTCTCGACCCCGGTCTTCTCGAGGCGGAGCGTGTCGGCGTTCGAGCGGCGGCCCGCGGCGATGAAGACCTCCTCGGCCTTGATCTCCCCGGTCTCTCCGGTCGCGGCGTCCTCGTAGACGACGGTCTTGCCGCCCTTCGAGGCCCGGGCGGCGACGGCCTTGGCCCCGAGGCGCACGTCCATCCGCTTGCGGAATTGCCTCTCTATGAAGTCGCTGATCTCTGGTTCTTCGGTCGTTAGGAGGCGGGGGAGCATCTCGAGGATTGTGACCTGGGTCCCCAAGGAGGAGAAGATGTGGGCAAATTCAGCGGCGATAATCCCCCCGCCGACGAGGATCAGGCTCTTCCACGGCTGTTTCGGGAACTTCTCTCCGAAAAAGGACTCGCTCGTGACGTAGCTTGTCTCTTCCAGGCCCCGGACGGGCGGGACGGCCGAGCGGGTACCGGGAGCGAGAAGGATGCGCTCACCCTCGAATTCGCCGGAGAAGGTCCCATCACGGAGCCGAACCCTCATCCGACGATCCCCGGTGAACTCGCCGGCGCCCCGGAAGAGGGTGAGGCCGTCGACAGCGGCCAGCTTGCTCTCCATCCCGCAGCTCAGGTCGATCTTCTTCCACATCCGGCGCGAGATGAGGTCCCAATCGATTCCCTCGAGGCGGAGGCCGACCCCGATCCTGCGGGCGTGCTCCGCTTGGCGAACGGCGTCGGCGGGGGCGATGAGGACCTTGGAGGGGATGCAACCCCGGGTCAGGCACGTGCCGCCGATCTTGCCGGACTCGACCAGGGCGACCTTGAGCCCCCGCTTGAGGCCCTCCTCGACGAGGATGAGGCCGGCGCCGGCCCCGACGACGACAAGGTCGAAACGGTCAATACTTGCTTTTCCCATTGCGGATCAAGGATAGCCAGACGGCGGGCGGCTGTCAACGTGGTGGGGAGGGTCTCCACAGAAATTGGTGACAGTATATCAATTTCCCATTTTGTCGGGAGGCTCGTATTTCCAAGGCTTGAGACCCAGGTCTGAGGGTTTGGTGGCCGGCGGAACAAGCGCATCGTACACTTTCCTTGCCAAGAGCTGACAGCGGATAAAAGCCCTCGTCGCTCTTGACCAGAAGGTGACGCCTTCCTCCTCGGGTGGTTTCTTCGTGAGTGTATTGCCGGTGCCGTCGGGGCCTCTCCAGAAATCCCCTTTTGTCCATTCGATAACGGCCTGATTGAAGATGGAATTTATAGGAGAGTATTCGTGGCGTACATGAAGTCTTTTTCCCCGCAGTCGCCGGGCTTTCGAATGACGGCCGGATCAAACGATCATTTCCGGCTCCTTGCCCACATCAAAGGGGCTGATTTGTGTCCCAAGTAGGGCAGCCCTTTGAGGACCAGGTGCGCTGCTCTTTGTTCCACAAGCCACTGCTAAACAAAACAGAAAGATTACGAGCATAGAGGCGCCAATTTTGAGGATGTGTATCTTTCGTATGTTCATGTTTATCCCTCCCTACTGGAATGTAATACTTAGTATAGAAGAAATTGGTGACAGAAGAAATTGGTGACAGTATATCATTTCTCCTTTTTTTGAGAGTGAGATAACCGCCCTTTCATCTTCGTTAATAAAAAAAGACCTTCTTTTTGGAAAGGATCCGGGCATGGGCTTGACAAAGCAAAGTGATGCGAATAGAATTAATGTGAATCAGAACGAAGGATATCGCATCATGCCCAAGACAATCACTCTGCGCCTCAACGACGAGGATTTCCAGCTTTTTCAGGCTTATGCCAGGGCCGAGAATCGAACCCTGGCCAACGCCATTGAGACGTTGGCCCTGAAGCAAATCGAAGAGGAGTTGTTCGCCGGAGAATTCGAGATGGAGGAGATCCTCAAGAACAACGCCCTGCTGGAGAGGCTGAAGACTGGGAGCGCTGAGGCCAAACGGATGAAAGGCCGGTTCGTTGAGTGAATACAGGATATTCGAAACCGAGCAGTTTCAGAAAGACCTCGATGGCAAACTGGGGCCGAGGCAGCAGAAGCTGACAAAAAAGCTTCGGGAATACGTCTATCCTCAATTGAGAACCCAGCCTTATTTCGGAAAGAACATCAGAAAGTTGAGGGGCTACAAGCCGGAGACGTGGCGCTACAGAATCGGCCCGCACCGGTTCTTCTATGAGGTCGATGAAGAGAAGAAGATCGTCTTTATGGTAGCGGCTGAGACCCGTCAGGGAAGTTATTAGTCCATACGTAAAATTCGGGGACAGTATATCATATCCCCTTTTTCCTCACATCAAGATTGTCTATCCTTCCCAGACCCAGCGGAAGTGGCAGCAATCGTCGCCTTTCATTAACGCTTTTGTGCGAATCAGTTTGAGTCGCTGGTCAAAGGCGGCGGCCATCGCTTCAATCGAGGAGAGCCTCGGGAGGATCAGAAATGTTATGGACCCGGCGTGTTTATCTCAGCAAAGTCTGCAACTTGGCCAGGACTTCGGCTGTCGTCTGGAGAGGCAAGGAACAGGCCCATTCGGCTTTGCGGGCGCGCCAATCCAGACTCCTGACATGAATAATAAGAGATTGGTTTTCGGCTGTGGCGGCCAAGTGAGCCCTTTTGTATC
>JBAQGA010000260.1:0-22853 GCA_049287565.1 Candidatus Aminicenantales bacterium | reverse complement strand
CTCATCAAGTCGGTCCCGTTCCCCTTTACAGGGAGGGTTATTGATCCCCTCATCTGAGCATTTACATATCGATGTCCTTACGGTTCCAAGAATTAAGAATCGCATATCGATGTTATTACGGCTACCATTTAAGCTACATAAAGGAGGTCTGACAGATGAAAAAAGAGGGCAGAGAGGCATTAAGAATTCATTCCAAATGGACAGTTCTTGAATATGCTACGGTTTGTCGCACTGTGACTAAGGCCTGTCGCGAATTCAACGTACCGAGGTCGCCGTTTTATGAGTGGAAGAAAGCCTGCGATCCTAAAGAAGACTGTTTCTATCTCGGCAGTCTCTGGAAAAACAAGATTATCAAGATCGGCCGGGATGGAAAGGCGCAGGATTTCACGAAGGAGAAACAAGAAGGTCTCCGTTCCGTGGCCGGCCTGAAAGTCGACCCCGAGCGCAAAATCCTGTGGGCAGTCAGCCTGGTATCACAGCCCTGGTCGAAATCAACTCCAGAAGAAGCCGGCTGGTCGGCCGTCTTCAAGTACGATCTCGGGACGGGAAAGCTGATCAAGAAATACGAGTTCGAGGACAAGGGGACCGTGCATTTGCTCAATGACCTGGCAGTCACCCGGTCCGGCGATGTTTTCGTCACGGATTCGATCCAGAACGAAATCTACGCGATCTTCCACGAGACCGATTCTCTGGAAAGCTTTCTCCGGTCCGATGAATTCATGTACACTAACGGCATCGCCCTAGCGAACGACGACCGGACGATCTATGTGGCCTCGCCGGGAAACAGCGTCTACAGGATCGACATCCCCTCCAGAGAATGCCGGCTCGTCTCCCACCCCGATACGATGACGCTATCCGGCATCGACGGCCTCTGTTTCTACGACAACAGCCTCGTCGGCGTCCAGCCCGGCCTCAACCGCGTCAGCCGGTATTATCTGAATGCCGAGGGAGACTCCGTCGAACGTCTCGAAATCATCGAAGCCCGCAACCCGCTCTTCGCCTTTCCGACGACGGGAACGATCGCCGGCGAGACATTCTATTACATCGCCAATTCCCAGGCGTATAGCTTCCATCCGGACGGGACGCTCTTTCCGCTCGAGACGCTGAAGGAGGTCGTGATCCTCTACGCGGACTTGAGGAAGAAAGAATGAAAAACGTCTTTCTCGGGTTCAAAACCTGAGCTTCAGGCCCGCCGAGAAGCTGAAGCCCGAGAAATCGAGCGTCGCCTTTCGGGCGTTTCCGCCTGCGGTGCCTTCGGGGGGAATGATGTCCAGCAGCGGATATTGGTCCCTGGCGACATAATAAAGAGACCCAGCCTGATTAAACACTTGACGGTGAAAATCTTGATACAACGTCGCCTCTTCTTCACCCTCAAAGCCGCTGATCCTGGCGTACCGTCCCAGGGCCTCCACGAAAAACGCGACAAATGGATTGGCGTTGAATTCAAACCCGACGCCTCCCTCGAGGCCCATCTGTTTCGCCCTGGCCTCTTGATACAAACCTGTCAGGAGGAAACCCCGCTGGATGATATCCAACCCGTAGCTGCCGGTGGTGACGGCCATGTTGTAGCTGTATTCTGCAGAATAGAGAGCGGGACCTCCGTGGATCGAGATCGCCAGCCGGCCAGCGAAGGGGAAGGCGTAAAACAAACCCAGCCGGAGGACCGTCACATTGATCTTCGGCCGCGTTCTCAGACTCTCATAAGTGGTACTTATAACCTCGTAGAGGAGCACGCTCTCCTTGCCGGCCTGGATCCGGCTCGTCCCGATTCCGATCCCAAAACGGGGAGTGACGCAGTAGATTATGTCCCCGCCGGCCTCGAGCCCGGCATGGTTGGATTTCTTCTGGTTCTGAACGATCGGCGCGCCGGTCGCGGAGATCAGATTGACAGCGTTGTCATACATCCCCCCGATGGCCTTCTCGATATCGCCGCCGGAAAAGACGTTCCAGCCCCCTTTGAGCTGGAGGGTGATCTTCAGGCCGAAAAAAGAACCGTAGGTTTCCACCGGCTCCAGCTCCGGCATCTGGGAATTCCGGGAGAGTTTTTTCCCCAGCAGGTGGACATCGCTGAAAGAGAAGCGGGGAGCCGTCGAGACGGTCGACGCAATGGGCACCAAGGCATCAAGCTTCAGGCCGGTGATGGCGGCGCCGGCGGAGAATGTCGGCGTCCGCTCTCCGTTCTCAGCACTCCCTGCCTGCAGGGGCCACAGAAAAGCAAAGACGCCCAAGATAAAACAGGAAAGGAATACAACTCTTTTGTTTGAATGATGGCTAGGCATGGCTTCTCCGTTAAGAACATTCAGACTCGGATTGGTATCTTTTTCGTGCCGGCGCGGAAACTCCCGAGCACGCGCTGTCTGCTATCTCCCCGGACTTTTCTCAAAAAAAGAGAATAGACCATGGCGTCCGGAGTTGTCAAGACGAATAAAGGCCACCGGGAGAACTGATTCCGCTGGTTGGTTGGCGAGTCCCCCAAAGCGGCTAATTCCCGGGGATGAGAGCTTTAAGGATCGGTTCGACCCACCGGTTTCTGTCGATATCGTAGACGATGAAGTCCGAATCGAACTGCCAGTACGCCCAGGCCCAGCCCAGAGATTCGGCCGTGCGGGCGAGCGTCGCCGTGTACAGCACACGCGAGTCCATCGGACCTTTCGCTTTCATAGCTTCAGGAGCCAGCGGGCGAGAAGGGTGCTGACGAACGAGACCGCGGCGCCGAGGGCGGTGCCCCAAATAAGGTCCACGACCGTCACGACAAGGGGCCAGTCTTTCAGCGTAGCCAGGTTGCTGAGGTCATAGGTGGCGTAGCTGATCAGGCCGAGCAGGGCGCCGAAAAACAAGGCCTTGAGCGGCTCTCCTCCGACCAGGGCCGGCTTGATGACGAAGACGAGCAGACCGACGATAAAGAGCAGATAGAAAAGAATGGCCGCCCCCCAGTTCACCTTAGGACTGAGCATCGGCCCGAGGTGCCGCCGGTAGAACCCCTTAGCCACGATACCCAGCCAGATCATATCGATCAGAAAAAAGACGGCCAACGTGATGAGATACATGATTAGCATCTGTTTTGTGGTCATCGTTCTCTCCTTTCTTTTATTGAGAATGGCCTTTTGGTGTGCCCCAGAACATATCACCCGGCATGAATCGCTGTCAACGGGCCGGAAGGGGTGCTGCGGATTATCCCGAGCTGCGGGCCGAACCTACGCCGTAGGTCTTGTTTATCTTTTCCATTTTGATCATTGTCTTCTCCGATCGTTCGTGATCATTCATATCTCAGGGCCTCGACGGGATTGAGGGATGCCGCCCGGCGGGCCGGGAAAAACCCGGCAGGAAGCCGATCAGGGTGAAGGCGCCGACGATGCCCAGGAATGGGTTGAACCCAGCATGACTGCGGAGAGCATCTTCTCATTCTCGGCGATGTCCCAGACCCAGACGGTTTCTTTGTCTTCGGGATCGAACTTGTACTTTTGGCCAGAACCTGTATTCATTACGCAGTGCCGCTCCCAAAGATTCGATATCAGAAAATGAGGTTCCTTTCCGGCCCGGTTGGAGCTAGAGCACCAGGGCGTAGCCGATCTTAAAAAAGAAGGTGTGGTCGGTCCGGGTGATATCGATCCCCTGGAGCCCCAATGAGTTGTCCGAGTAGCCGAGAAACAGAACAGTCTGAGGGTTGATCTTGTATGAGAAGAGGAACTGGGTGAAAACCCCCTTGCTGTGGGGGTCAACCGGAAAGATGTAGCGCTCGGGCACGCGGTTGACATCGCGATATTGCATGATGGCGCGGACAAAGGACCGGACGTTGAAATTATAGATTAGCCGGACCTGGGAGAGGTTGGCGGTGTAGGTGCGAAGGTCCGAACTCTCCAGCCGCTCCAGGCTGTGGTAGACGTTCAGGTTGATATGCGTCCCCAGCCCCAGTTCCATCCACGGGCCGAGCCGCAGCGCCTCAGCCGGGCGGTAGTTGTTATAGTCGATAGCCTTAGCCAGGTTGCTTTCGAAACCGAAGCTCATTCCGCCAGCCGGTTTGAACGTCAGCGCGCAAACCAGGTCGCTGACGTCATAGGTCACGCCGTTGTAGTACTCCCGGTTCAGCCGACCGATAGCCGCCACCGTGCTCTGCAGCGGGCCATGGTAGCTACCGCCCAGGGCGAGCCTGGAATCGGTCATCCGCCCGTCGTGGTCGGCCGTGTAGTAGCCCCGCAGCCAGAACTCGAGGCGGGTGAACCAGCTCTTGCCGTTACCCCAGAACAGCCGGTGCAGCTCGCCATCGAAGGTCCGCACATCGACCCGGGGCATGAACCCGTAGTCGGCCCGGAAGCCCGAGTTGATGTCGCTGTAGCTCGCGAATGCCTGCCAGTTGCGGGTCATGTGCATGAATTCGGTCTGGAGTGCATCTCCGCCGAACACGCCCTGGTTTTGCCCGAAATCCAGGGCGACGGCGCCCGGGTATTCGGTCTCGGAATGAAGATATTGGAACCGGATGCTCGTGCTTTGGCTGAGACGGAAGAACCCGTCGGCCCCGGCGACATGGTTGGCGTAACCGCTGCCCGCCCGGCCGGTGTAAAGGAGGCCGAGGGTCGAGCCTTTGCCCACGTCATGGCGGTAGCGGAAGACACCCCCGGTTACGTCCTGGTCGAGAGAGGTCGAAGCGGAGCCCTGGTTGGAAGGGAAGATCAGGTTATTGATCCGGTCCTGGGCGGCGAAAAAGCCCAGGGCACTGCGGCCGGACTTCCCAGTGAGCTTCGTCCCCCACAGCGGGTCGGCGACCGTCCGGGTGAATACGGCCTGGATGGGAGTGAGGAAAAAATCGCCGCCCTCGAGGAAGAAAGGACGCTTCTCCGGGTAATAGAGGGCGAAACGCTTGTTGACGTCGAGCTGGGCCACATCGGCCTCCACCTGGGAGAAATCGGGGTTGGCCGTGGCGTTGAGGATCAGGTTGGGCGTCAAGCCCCACTTGGCCGTGATTCCGGGTTCCGCCTGGACCGGACCTTGTTCAAGGCCGCCCGAGGGGAAACCGGCCATGTCCATGGCGTCGGTCCGGCTCGCCGTTAGGGTCGGGTCGAACTCCAGGTTGCGGCCGGGGGAGATGCCCTCGAACCCGCTGAGCTTGTTGAATTGGCAGAGGAGGCAGGCCCGGTTCCGGTCGCGGGGATGAGATTCCATCCGGTGGCGGACACTCCGCGGCCAGGACCGCTCGGCCGAGAATCCCCAGGTCTGCCTCTCCGCGGTACGGGGGAAACGGA
The DNA here is from genome assembly GCA_049287565.1 of Candidatus Aminicenantales bacterium. Classification (GTDB taxonomy): domain Bacteria; phylum Acidobacteriota; class Aminicenantia; order Aminicenantales; family UBA8522; genus UBA8522. The sequence continues at coordinate 17,616 of JBAQGA010000260.1, read as the reverse complement.
GCTGGTTGAAGGGAATGGCTATCTCGATCGCATAGCCCCAGTCATTTATCTTTCCTGCCGAGGCCCAGATGGCATCCCAGGAGAAGTCTTCGTAGCCCTCCATCTCGCTGAAGTTGGCGTCGGCCTGGACACCCAGCGGATTGACACGGAACTGAAACCCGCGGCGCTCGTCGTTGAAGGCGTCGATGATGACGTTGATGTGGTCATCCTGGATGAGGGTGTCGGTGGCGTCGCGGTCCATCAGATGGGCGCGGATCTCCTCCGGCTTGGGGTCGAAGCAACGGAAGGCGATGTAGAATCCGGAGCGGTCAAAGGTGACCAGGCATTCGGTCTCGACCGGCGCAGGGGCGTTGTCGCCCGGCATCCATTCATAGGGAAGCTTGATGACGGTCGCCTTTTGCCAGGCGTCTTCATCGAGCAGGCCATCGACCTTAATCTTCGAAGCGGCGGGTGAGATGACATAGTTTTCGGCCGGATCCTGGGCAGCCGCTGCGGCAGACAACAACAGGAATGAGGCCAGGATCAGCCACGGAGCTTTTTTCTTCATCCGCTTCTCTTCTACTCAGTTTTCTCTATAGTATGAGAACGTGTTTCCATTTTCACGATGATCGGCCTCTCAAACAAGGAGGAGACTCCTAGACTCCAGGATCATACAAAATAAGGCGTTACTTTTATATAAATAGAATAAACGGCCAAAAGGTTTCAGTTTAGAAAAATAATTATCCGCCCTCCACCCTGCTTCCCCTGGCGAACGTGGAATCGGACGGGCAATTCACTTATCTTCCTCCCTTGATGGGAGGAGGTCGGGAGGAGGGGGATTTTCACGGTTCGCGGGTGGCCCACAGGGCTATGAGGAGTAAATTCCGCAAAGAGAGATTGTAACGCTTGGCCCGGGGGAGCGTATAAATGGATGAAACCAATTGCCATCAAAGGAGAAATTTAATGAAAAAAGCCATCCTCATCCTCACCGCCCTCGCCCTGGTGTTGGCCCTCGGCCTGATCGCGGCGCCGGCGGAAAAAACGGCTTCCCCCCAGATTTCCGCAGTGCCGCCGGACGTCCAGTGGGCTCTTCACATCGACATGCAGAGGCTGACCTCCAGCGCGCTGTTCAAAGCGCTCCTGGAGAAGAGTGGCCCCGGCTTCATGAAGGTTAAAGCCGACCGCTTCCTCGGCGAGCTCAAGATCGACCCGATGAAGGACCTCAAGGGGATCACGGTCTTCGGCCGGGGCAGGAAGGATGAAGACGCCGTTGTCGGCCTCAAAGGGAGATTCGACAAGTCCCGTCTTCTCGGCCTGATCAAAGCCGAGGAGTCCCACAAGGAGATCCCCTACGGGAATTACACCATTTACAGTTGGAAAGAGGATGAATTCGGGGCCTTCGGCGCCGACGATCTGATCCTTCTTTCCGAGAGTGAGGAGGCCATTAAAGCGGCGCTCAGCACCCTGGAAAAGAACAAAAAGGATGTTTCCGCCTTCCCGTTTCTCGCCCGCGTCATGAAGGAATCCCCTAACGCCATATTCGCAGCCGCGGTCAACAGCATCTCCGGCCTGGTGGGTGAGAAGGGCAAGCCCGTCATCCTGAGCAAGATGCGGCAGGCGGGCGGGTCGCTCTCCGAAAGCGGGGAGAACGTCAACCTCAAGGTCTCAATCGCTACCGAATCTGCCCAGGTGGCCAAGGACGTCGAACAGGCCATCCGCGGACTGATCGCCATGGCCAACCTGCAGCTGGCCGATGCAGAAGCCCAGTCTTTCGCCCAGAGCATCAAGATCGACGTCGATGGGGAGAACGTCAGGATCGACGCTTCCTACCCGGCGAAAAAGCTCTTGGGACTGGCCAAGCACAAGAACCTTTCTTTTAATTGATCCGTAATAAGATATGGGGACGGGGGCTCTTTTTTGTTCGCCCCCCTCTCCTTCATCCTCCCCCGCCGGGGGGGAGGGTTTGGGAGAGAGTGAAAACGAATGGACCGTGCGTCTTTTTGACTAGATTCGGACCCATGCTAAGCTGAGATGAGCGAACCGGGCAGAAGAACGAAGATGGACACGACAAGAGAGCCTCAAAACCGGACGGACGAGGAGCTGGCCGCCCAAACCGCGGCCGGCTCGCGGGCCGCTTTCGAGGAACTCGTCTCCCGCTACAGCCCCCGCCTGTTTTATTTTCTCCGATCCCGGTCCGAGTCCGATGAGGACATCGAGGACCTGATGCAGGAGACGTTCCTGCGCGTTTTCCGGCACATCGACCGCTATGACCCGAAGTGGAAGTTTTCCACCTGGCTGTATACGCTGGCCGTCCGGCTGGCCATCAGCCGACACCGCGCTAAGAAGACGAACACGCTGCCACTCGACCCGGAGCTTCCGGAAAATCCTTCCCCCGGCCCTCAAGAGAATCTGATCCAGAAGGAAGAAGCCCGGGCCCGCCAGAACATCTGGAACCTGGCCAGGACTCTGAATCCCGGTGAATACCGGGCGCTCTGGCTGCGCTATGCAGAGGACCTGTCGGTCAAGGAAATCGCGAAGACTATGAATAAAACCCAGCTCGGCGTCCGGGCGCTCCTCCACAGGTCCCGGCTGAAACTCGGCCAAAAGCTGAGATCGGCCTCCCCTTCAGCCGCTCTGCCCGAGGCGGTGTCGGCCCGACAAAGGTTCGAGATCCTCTGAAAAGGAGATGAAACATGTGGTGTTTTATCCATAAATGGAAAATCTCCCGGGCGATCGACTCCGGCAAGCCGCCGGCAGGACTGACCAAGCGTCATCTGGAAAGATGCGGCTCCTGCCGCGAGTTCAGCCGGCTCAGTGGGGAGCTGGAAAAGCGCCTGGCCGGAGACGCGGCCGCCCTGATAGGATCGACCGATGCCACCCTAGCCGGGCGGGTGATGCCGAATATGACCGCCGGCAGTGCCGTCGAGTCCCTCGCTCCGGCCCCGAGCCAGCCGAAGTTCTTTCGCTTGAGGCCTGTCTGGGCGGCCGCCGCATCGCTGGTCATCGTCGTTGGGATAAGCCTCATCTGGATCCTCACCTCGCATCCCGCCAAGATGCCCCCGCTCGACCCGCTTTTCAAGCTCGCTGGTCCGCGGGCTTATATCGAAAGCGCCCTGCAGAAAGCTGAGGCCCCCTACCAGGAAGAGGTCTTGGAGTTTAAACAGGCCCTTCAGTCGACAGCCGACTATCTGGTGAGCCGCCTCGACGTCAAGCTCGGCCCGGAAAACTGACCCCTCCATTTTTCTTCTTGACATACCTAGAAGTTCTAGGTATAGTACCTAGAGATACAATGTATGATCCAGCGAGGAGCCTATGATATCCAAAGCACTTGTGGCGGCGTCAACGAAACCCGTCATCCTCTCCATCCTCGCCTCCGGCGAGAAATACGGCTACCTGATCATCCAGCACGTCACCGACATTTCCGGCGGCACGCTGGAGTGGTCTGAAGGAATGCTCTATCCCGTCCTGCACAGGATGGAAAAAGATGGGTTCATCCTGTCCCAGTGGCGGATCTCGGAAAACGGGCGAAAAAGGAAATACTATCTCCTGACCGACCTTGGCAGGATAGAACTGGAAAAGGACCGGAAGGAGTGGGCTATTGTCCACAGTCTGCTGAACCGGCTGTGGCATCCTCTTTCGGTCCCGGATTGAAGAGGGACACGCCGATTCAGAGAAACCATGAAAGAGGCTGCGGATAAGGGAAATGACAGAGCGTCCGGACGAGAAGAGGAGAATCGACATGTTTGACCTCGACGACGCGATCAGACAATGGCGGAGGTCATTCCGGAAGAACGAGGCCTTTGAAGACGGCTATATCGAAGAATTGGAAAACCATTTAAGGGACAAGGTCGAGCACCTGAAAAGCCGGGGCCTGACCGAGGAGAAGGCCTTCGCGGAGGCTGTCCAGAAAATCGGCGAGCGAGACCTGATCGGCGAAGAATATTTTAAAACGAACACAAAAAAAAGGAGCGGCCGTCGGCCTGGCCTGCTGCGCCGTGATCATCCTCTATGTCAGCAATGAGTTGAGCTATGACGGCTTCCATCCCGATGCCGACCGCACCTACCGGGTGGCCAGTCACCGCGTCAGCCAGATCGGCGAGCACTGGTTTGCCGCGACACCCGGCCCCGCGGCACCCATCCTCAAAAGGGAATTCCCCCAGGTGGAAGAGGTGGCGAGGATCGTTCCCCCCCGCGAGAACGCGGACAATGTCCTGGTGGTCAACAGGGAAAAAAGGTTCTTCGAAAACCGGGTCTGGTTCGTGGACGACGCGGCCTTCCGCATCTTCCGTATTCCATTCCTCCAGGGCAGCCCGGAAAGGGCTCTCGAAAATTCCAACTGTGTCGTCATGACGGAAGGAATGGCGCGCAAATATTTCGGGAATGAACCGGCGCTCGGGAAAATCCTGCAGATCGAAATCGACTACGACACGGGAACGACGGAGTTGGAGGATTATCAGGTCACGGGGATTGTCCGGAACGCCCCCATCAACACCCACTTCAAGTATGACCTGCTCCTCTCCATGCCGACCTTGATGCGTCATCTGCCCAGCTTCGATGAGAACTTCGTCGATCAATACCCCAATTACACCTACGTGAAGCTGGCCGCCTCGGCAAATCCCGGGGAATTCAAAAAACAGCTCCAGAGGATTGCCGAAGAAGAAGTTCGCCTTTATGAACAGCGGACGGGCCGACGGCAGGCCCTGTTGGAATATTTCCTCCAGCCCATCAAGTCCATCCACATGAAATCCCGCTTCCACTTTGAGATCGATCCGCCCGGCAACTGGTATTACATCTATATCTATTCCATGGTGGCCTTCCTGATCCTTTTGATCGGCTGCCTGAATTTCATCAACCTCTCGGCCGCCCTGGGTGCCCTGGTCATCGCCATGGGCACGGTGAGCCTTCAGGGATTGAAGGCGGCCCACGGGAACCCGGCGAATTCCTTGAGAAACGAGTAGGCCGGAAGCTGAGCCTCCTTTTCACGTCCATCCTGAAAAGCGGACTCGCCCATTCGATTGACTTTGCCGGTCTCCAAAAAGATAATGGCCGTTGACCGGGAGACGCGAAATGAAAAAGGAGGGCACAACGTCAATAGGAAAGCCGGGTTTCGACATCCAGGCATGGCGGTCACAGTTCCCCATCCTGGAGCGGGCTGTTCATCTGGCCAACTGCTCCCAATCGCCCCAGTCGCTCAGAGTGCGAAAGGCGGTCGATGACTACCTCGACGACTGGAAAGAAAACGCGATGAATTGGGAAAAATGGATGGCCGATGTCTCCGCCTCCAAAGAAGAATTCGCCCGGCTGATCAATTGCCGCCCCAACGAGGTATCGATGCATGCCTCCGCTTCCCAGGCGATCACTTCCGTCGCCGGCTCTTTTGATTACCCGGGCAACCGCAACAAGGTCGTGGTGACGGAAGCCGATTTTCCGACCGTGATCTTCATCTGGAAGGCCTGCCGCCGGCTCGGGATCGACCTGGAGATTGTCCCCGTCGTCAACGGCGAGATTGACCCCGCCTCCTACGAAAGAACGATCGACGAGCGGACGCTCATCACCTGCATCCCCCAGGTCTATTACCAGAACGGGTTCAAACAGGACATCGCCCTGATCGCCGGGATCGCGCACAAGAAAGGGTCCTTGATATTCGTGGACGCCTACCAAGCCCTGGGGACGGAGCCGGTCGACGCAAAAGCGATGGACATCGACATCCTCGTGTCCGGCAGCCTCAAGTACCTCCTCGGAATGCCGGGCTCGGCCTACCTCTTCGTCAAAGAGGAGCTTATCCCCAAGATGAAGCCCACGGCCACCGGCTGGCTCGGCCAGGAGGACCCGTTCGCCTTCAACATCCATGACTTCCGCTACGCCAAGGATGGCCGAAGGTTCGATACCGGGACCCCGATCGTCGCCGCGGCGTATGCGGCCCGGGAGGGGATGCGGATCATCAACGAGGTCGGTGTCGCCCAGATCAAGCCCTGGATCGACGAGCTTTCCCGTTACGCCCTCCGGGAGCTCGCCGGGCGAGGCTTCGAAACCACGTCCCCCCATGACATCGCCAAGAAAGGGGCGATCACCTCCATCCCGGTGCCGTCCCCTCAGACCGTAGAAACAGAGCTGAAGGAGCGCGGGATTCTCGTCTCCGCCCGCGGGCCGGTCATCCGCCTGGCCCATCATTTCTTTGTGACGCCGGAGGACATCGACCGCGCCCTGGACAACCTGGAGGAAATTCTCCGCTAGAAATCAAAAGGAGAACGCTCCGCCCCCATGGAAGAAAACGCTCCCGGCCCGGCACGAGAGACTTTTTCCTCGCTCTTCGGCGTCATCATGACGATGATCGGAGTGGCGGTCGGCCTCGGAGCGTTCTGGCGCTTTCCCTACATGGTCGGCCGGTTCGGCGGGTCCGCCTTCGTCCTTTTTTATATGCTGATCACTCTGTTCATAGGGATACCCGCCCTGATGGCGGAATGGACCCTGGGAAGACATACCCGGCGGGGAACGCTGGGCTGCTTCGAGAAGGGAGGCTTTCCCGGCGGCCGATGGGTCGGCTTTTTACTTTTTGCCATCCTCATCTTCGCCTGCGGCTATTATTCCAACGTCGTCGGATGGGTGGCCTTCCACGCCCTCGGGCAAGTCCTTCAAGCCCTCGGCCTGAAGCTCGACGCCGCCGCGATCATACCTCCTCAGGTAGGGTTCAACCCGACGTCGTTCCTCCTCCAGTTCCTGATGACGGCGGCGGTCATCTTCAGCTGCGGGGTGGTCCTTGTCAAAGGCCTGAGGAAAGGCATCGAGAAAACCAGCAAGTGGATCGTGCCTCTCGTCTTCGGCTTCCTAGTGATTCTCATCCTGAGGTCCGTCACCCTGAAGGGCGCCGGCGAGGGAATCCGCTGGTTCATCCTGAAATTCCGCTGGAGCGAGCTCACGCCCAGCGTCATGGCGGCCGCCCTGGGGATGGCCTTCTTCTGCCTGTCACTCGGGGGCACGTTCATGGTCATGTACGGCTCTTACCTGGATGGGCGCACACGGATTCTCAGGAACGCCGTGGTGACGGGCATAGGGGCCTCTATGGCCGGCATCCTGGCCGGGCTGGCTATCTTTCCCGCGGTCTTCTCCTTCGGGCTGAAGCCGGGCTCCGGGCCGGGGTTGATCTTCATGACCCTGCCGAAGACATTTGCCCTGATGCCCCTCGGTTGGATCTTCGGCATCCTCTTCTTCGCCGGGCTCTTCGGGATCGCCTACCTCTCCGATGTGGCTGCTTTCGAGGTGCTGGTGGGAGGTGTCGTCGACAACACGAACATCCCCAGGAAAAAGGCGGTGTTCCTGATCTGCGGAATCGTCTTCGTCCTCTCCCTGCCGCCGATGATCAACAACCGGATCTTCATCCCCTGGGATTTGGCTTTCGGGTCGGGGATGCAGGCTCTGGGATCGCTCCTGGCCGTTATCACGGCGGTCTGGTTTATCAAAAGGTCGGAGGCTCTGAGGGAATTGGCCGAGGGAACAAATAAGCCCTTCCCTCGGGCGCTTTATTGGTGGATGAGGATTGTCGTACCCCTGGCCATCCTCCTCGTCGGCATCAACTGGCTCCTGGAATCCGTCTTCAAGATCCGCCTCATCGGCTAAAAAATGAAAAGAGCGTGAAAAAAAGGACCGTCCCCATTTTTTTCGCCTGCCTTGAGATCGGCAGCGGAGCGAATTGTATCTCCCGCGAGAACGCCCAGGCCGCCGCTGTAGGTCGGCATGGCGGGATCAAGCCCGATTTCCATTGAGAAATAGGCGATCGTGCGCTCTTCCTTCATGAGTCATTGCCTATACAAGAAGGATCCCAACGGGCCTGGCAGGATTTTCTGTGTTAGGGTCAGGCTCGGGAGAGGACATTCGCCTCCTCCTTTTCCAGCATGAATCGGAGCGCGGCCAGGATGAGGAGATTGAAAGTCAGGCCCAGGAGCGCGGCGAACTGTTCCCTGTAAAAGATAAAGACCTGTGTGAGAAAAATCGAAATCAGGATGGACCGTTCAAACATCCTCAGCCCCGCCCGCCGATTATGCGCCAGGAGGAGGATTCCAAAAAAGATAAAGACTGCGGAAAGTAAAGAGGAGACCAGCTTTGCCCAGTCGATAAAAGACAAGCCCTGCAACCGCATGGCAATCCTGCTAAAAATCCCGATATTCAGGACTTGGGCCCACCCCAAGCCCCGGAAAAAGACCAAAACGATGACATAAGAAATGCTGACCAGAAGCTGGGCAAGAAAAAACATGACGATGCCGAAACGAAACCAGCGCGTGCCGGCGATTCTCCGGTAATGATCGGTCAGCGCGACTTTCCATCTTTTTAGGAACCAGAATGACGGGGCCTCGAGCGCTTCAGTCTGGACGACCGCCTTTCGCAAGCGAGAGACCAAAGGGTGATCGGACCGGCTCTTGCCCAAATAAAACAGGATCCTGCTTTTCTCCTCTTCGTCCAATTCATGCACAGCGATCTCTTCCAGTTCTCTGATAGCGTTGATGAGGTATTCCAACCGGGTGTGATGCCGCCCTGTCTGAATGCTCCGGATGGCAACGAAAATCAAAACAAAGACGACATACATCACGGCGACGGAGGGCTTAAAAAAGTAATCGTTATCAGAAGTGATGAACTTCCCGACCTCGTCAATGAAATACCCGAAACCCACGCCGCCGACGACGGCCGCCAGACGCTCCCTCCACTTTCCCAGAAAGACCAGGAGCGTCAGGATTGACGCTAGCATGAAGAGCCCTCCCCAGAACACGTGCGCGACATGAAGTATCTCCCCGCCCAACCTCGGATAGCCGGTCAATTTGAGAAAGGCCCGGATGATCAGGATGGCAGCGACGGCCGTGATCAAGAAAGTCTCCAGGTGGCTGCCCGCATCGAAATTGCGAATGAACAGCCGTTCTTTCTTCATGGCTTCTCCTCGCGGCCTAAGGATTTGGCCGGGCGCGGCTTCGCGGCTCTCCTCTTTCATTTTTCATCGGTCCCGAAGAAAAAAGCGAATGAATTAGAGTTGCTTTTTCAGGAAATCCTCCACCCGGCTGAGAAGACGGGAGATATCATCCCTCGAATTAAAGAAATGACAGGAGACGCGGACCCCTCCGACCTGCGAAGTGTACCGCACCGAAACCAAAATCCGGTGGTTGAGGAGATGATTCATCAGGGCCAGGTTGCGCTCGACCGGGCCGATGCTGAAGGTGACGATCCCGGAGCGATATCTCTTTTCCGCCGGAGTGACGACCTCTGTCCCGAGCGTCCTCAGTCCCTGCATCAAGGAATCCGTCAGCTCCAGGATATGGGCGGCGATATGATCCCGGCCGATCCCGTTGATCATCTTCAACGAGGCCGCCAATCCCACGGCGCCGGGGTAGTTGGCCGTCCCCCCGATCTCGTACCGCCTGGCCTCATCGACAAATGTGTACTCGCGCAGTGGTGAAATCGAAGGGGTCTGGAAATAGGTTTCCCAACCCCCCTCCGGGGTTTCCAAGCTGAGGTAGCCTGCCGTCAGTTTCTTCAGTTCGGGCAGCCGGCTTTTGCGGATGTAAAGCATCCCCGCCCCGAACGGAGCGTTGAGCCACTTGTGCCCGCCGCAGGCCAGGATGTCAACCGGCGTCTCCCGGACATCGAGCGGCATCGCCCCGAGATGTTGGACGGCATCCACCACAAGCCAGATGTTCCGCTCCCGGCAGAGTGAGCTGAGGGCGGCGATGTTCGAGCGGAAGCCGTTCGACCACTGGACGGAGCTTATGGCCAGAACTTTGGTTTTTTCCGTCAGGCGCGCAGTGATATCGTCGAGCGTGACAATCCCGTTGCGGTTCGGAACCATGACCAACCGGATGCCCTCGGAGTCCATCTTCTGGGCCCAGGGGACGGCGACCTGCAGATACTCGAGGTCGCAGATCAGGACCTCATCCCCCCGGGAAAGAGGGATGGCGTCGGCGGCGACACTTAACCCATAGGTCGTGCTTTCGACAATGGCGATCTCGTCCTCGGCCGCGCTGATCAGGCGGGCCGCCTCTTTCCGGGCCTCGGTCCTCATCTCGTCCATAAGGATGTGGTGGTGGGTGGAGGAGCGGGCCGGACACTCCGCCGCGAGCTTCAGGAAGCCCTGTACGGCCTCCACGGCGCGCAAGGGAGCCAGGCTGACACAGGCGGAATCGAGAAAAACCTTGTCCTTGAGACCGGGAAACTGTTTCCTTATTGCTTGGATATCCATGACTATTCGCTCCTGAGATGATGACGCCTTTGCGCGGTCATTATATATCAAAACCTCGTCTTCTGTTTGTCCGGCAATCTCAATCGCCCAGCGCTCTCAGGGAGTCCACCGGGGAATAGAATCCATGATCTGTCATTCTCACAAGAATGCGGTCGGCGCTTTTTAGAATGACCACTCGATGTCGCACCGCCTTCTTGAGAATGCCGAGTGTTCCGGTCAGCTTGACGCCCAGCAGCCCCGCCTCTCTCCTGGCCACCCGGTCATCGCAGGCAAAGAGCCATCCCCGGATTTTCGCCACCGCGATGCTCGACGCCTCTCCTAAACCCAGCGAAACCGTCAAGGTCCGCCAGATGGCTCTCTCTCCTTTGCGCCCGAGGGATATTTCCTTAAGCCATCCTTGGGCGAGGGCATCTTCGATTCGGGATAGGCCGCTATGTCCGCTCTGAATCCCCTTCACGATCTCGGCAGACACGAAATCCGTAAGAAAGGCCGAGCTTCCATACAGGTTTTTCAGGATGAATAACGAATCGGAGAGAGCAAAGTTGGACAAAACGCAACAATCGAAGACGACCTCAGGCATTTCCGGAGTCTCGTCCCGCTTCCGTCCTGTTCTGGGAAAGGACCGGGATGCTGTGCTCCTTTAGATATTTCCTCGCGCTGACCGGGTCGAGGCCGAGCACCTCGGCCAGCTTTCCCAGGCTTATGAAGCCCTCCTGATAGGCGCTCATGGCCACCTGTTTTCTCTTTTCGAGAGCGTCTTTCCTTTCATAGACAACATCGAGGGCATCCCGGACCAGCCTGCCCAGGGTTGCGCCCTCTTTTTTGGCGTAGGACTTGAGCTTTCTGTGCTGTTCATCATCGAGCATGACGTTGGTTCTTTTCATCATTTCTCCAGCTATGTGTATATATATGTGTATATTCTAAAATGGACTCATCCAATTGTCAACCTCTTTAGAGAAATATTATTGGTTGGGGCGGCAGGCCGGCTCCAGGACAAAGACCGGGACCGTGAAAATGGGCTCCCGGGGAAAGCTCCTCGTCCCCTTTTTTTCTTATGGAAGAATTTGCCGGGCGGGGCGTCTAAACTATTGAAAGGAGACAATTATGTCAAAAACCAAAAACATCATTCTCGCGGCCCTATTCCTGCTGGCTCCCCTGACCCTATGCCTCGCCCAGGAAGCAGTCAACGTCAGCGGCGAATGGGACTTCACCATGACCACGCCCCGCGGCGAGATGACCTCCACCGCCAAGTTCGTCCAGGATGGTGAGAAGATCACCGTGACCATGATCAGCGAGCGCGGCGAATCCACCGGCACCGGCACGATCACCGGAGCCGACATCGAGTGGACCATCACCCGAGAGTCCCCCCGCGGCCAGTTCACCATCACCTACAAGGGAAAGGTCGAAGGCACCAGCATGAAGGGCGAAGCCCAGATGGGCGACTTCGGCAGCGCGGAGTGGAAGGCCGTCAAAAAGGCCGCCTGATCGGTCAAGCCAACCAGGGCTCCTTGCGGCCGGCTCTTGCCTCGCGCCCTGCTTTTCGCTAAGGTAGGGGACTTGAATCCTCTGGCCTGCGGGCGCACGGGAGAATGAAGAAAGCCGGCGTAGCTTTTGTATTTTTTTTCTTTGTTGTATTTTCTCTGGGCGTAGAATTTTGCCTTGCGGCCGGAGGCGCTGCTGATGTCGCCGACACGGCCCCCTTACCTTCTGCCTCTGACCTCCAGAGGCGGATCGACGGAATCCTTGGCAAGTCCAGCCTCAGAAGGATCCTTTTCTCCGCCTGCGTGGTCCGCTGCGATACCGGTGAGACCGTCTATAAAAAGAACGCCCATCTGGCCCTTATGCCCGCATCGAACATGAAGATCGTCACCTCCGCCTCCGCTCTCGAGCACCTGGGACGGGATTTCGCCTTTGTCACTCGAGTGGGAGTGTGCGGCGACACCCTCGTCGTCAAGGGAAGCGGCGATCCCCTGCTCGGCGACAAGGAGACGGACGCCCGGAACGGCCGCCGCTCCCAGCCGGTCATCCGGGAGATCGTGCTCCGGCTCAAGGAGATGGAGATCGCCTCGGTCTCGGATATCGTCCTCGACACTTCGATCTTCGACGGCGAGCGGGTCCATCCGAGCTGGCCCGAAAACCAGCTCCACCAGAAATATGCCTGTGAGGTCGGAGGCCTCAACTACAACGGCAACTGCGTCGACATCTCCGCCGCCCAACGAAACGGAAAGGTCGTCCTGACGCTCGACCCGCCGACGGATTACATCCAGTTGACCAACGCCCTGACCATCTGGAGGAGCCGCCAGAGCTGGTTCAGCGTGGTGCGCACTGATCTTCCCAACGTGTTGACCATCCGGGGGAACTGCCGGACTCAGGCCGGGCCGTACTCGGTGGCCGTCGAAAACCCGGCGCTCTTTTTCGGCCGGTTACTTCGCGAAGCCATGCTCCGGGAGGGCATCGACGTCGGCGGCGAGGTCCTCGAAGAGCCCATTCCCGAGGGCTACGAGTTTCGCGAAGTGATCGCCTTCTCGACCTCGATCGGCGACTGCCTGATGCGGACGAACAAGGACAGCCTGGGCCTCGCGGCCGAAGCCATGTTCAAGCGGCTGTCCGCCCAGTCTGAACCCGAAGGAAAACAGGGAAGCTGGGAGGGGGGACAAAGGGTGCTGACGGAATACCTGAGAGGGCTCGGAGTGGACGAAAGGGAATTCGTGATCGCCGACGGCAGCGGCCTCAGCCGAGACAACCGGCTCAGCGCCAACGCCCTGACCCGTGTTTTGATGCACCTCACGGCGGGCCCCGACTGGGAGTTCTATAGGAGTTCGCTGGCCGTGGGCGGGCTCGACGGGACCATCGAAAAGCACTTCTGGGAAAAGAAATACCGGGGACGGGTCCAGGCCAAGTCGGGCTACATCCAGGCCGTCCGGGCGCTCTCCGGCGTCGTCCGCACGGACAGCGGCGACTACATCTTCTCCATCCTAGCCAACAGGGCCGGGAACGGGGCGCGCGGCGCCATCGACTCGGCGGTCAAGGCCATCGTGGACTGGGCCGCCTCGCCCGCCGCTCCGCGGTGATGCTGACCTTCTGCTCGCCTATTGAACCGGGGCGTTGTTATTCCAGATATCGACGTGGATCTTCCAGGCGCCGTCAGCCATCTTTTTCCAGACGCAGACATATTTGCCGACCATCTCAATCGGCTCCATTCCCTCCGGCTGGACCGTCGTGACCGCCTTTCCGATTTCATAAATGAATTCTTCGTCGCCCCCTAAATCCAGGACGGTCAAAACGACATCCTTGACTCCCATTTGAATGGCGGAAGCCCAATAGGCTTCGATTCCCGGCCTGCCCTTGATTATATCCTCCCCATTCGGCAGCAGGGTAGCGTCCTCGGTGTACGCCATAGCCATTCCTGCAGAATCGCCTTGACGAAGGGTCTCGCAGAATTTCATGTTGGCCTGTTCGATGGCGCTGCGAACCTGCTCCATGTCCAGCTCTTCTTTCTCGGGAGCGCAGCACAGTAAACCAAGGCAGAAGAGACAGATCAAGACCAAAGAAAAATGCGATCGTTTCATGGATCCCTCCTCCATAAATATGCCCTTATTAGAAACGACCCGGCGGTCGATGTCAACCCCAGGGCATCGGAAATCACCCAAGAAACGGGGAGGCACGTCCCCGTTTATTTAATCGCTCCGGTTTGATAACATCCCCTCTTGGGAGGCTGTTATGACACCTAGAATCCGACGAACATTCGCCTTGTCATGCGCGGCCATCCTCCTCCCCTTCCAGCTCTTCCCCGTTGTAAGCGTTGTAGCCGATGCGCAGCCGCCGGAAATCGCGCCTGTAGTCCCAGTTGAAAGGAGCGTCGATGATGCTGTTGTCCCGGCCGCCGGTCCCGCCGAGCTTCCGCCCGACGACGTCTGCGGGTCCCACGGGTTCTTGGTCGTCCCGCCGAACCATTCATCGCCCGTCGCCAGCCTGCCCATGGAGAGCTTCGCCAGCAGTACCGCCCCCACTTCCTCCAGTTTCTCCACCACGGTCGCGTCTCGATCAACGCGGCCAGCTCGACGACCGGAAGGTAGGCCGCCTCTTCAATCGACGCCGGCTTCCGGACATCCGGCTGGCTGCAGACAAAAGGAAGTCGCTCGACCGGGAGCAGGGCGCCGGCCGGGACGGGGTTGAAGACCATCGAAGGGAAGACCGTCTCGTCCATCCCCGATGCCCGCAGAGCCTGATAGGCCTCGAGATTCTCGCCGATAGTCTCGGCGATCTTTCGCCGCTCTTCCGGGCTGAACTCCATCCCGATGAGTTTTGCCGCCTCGGCGATCGTCTCCGGCGTTATTTCGGTCTGGCCTCCCTGGGCCGTTTGCGCCATCCCGGCCGCCGGGAATACTGAGGCCAGACCCAGCGCCGCGAAATGTTCGAGAAAACGTCTCCGGTTGTACGACTGGCTTTGGTCGTTAGGTTCCATGCTTAATCCTCTTTGGCGAAATTGATGACCGAAATTGGTGACAGTATATTATTTACCGAATTCCTGGCTGCCGCCCAATTCAAAAGAAATGGCAAAATGATATACTGTCACCAATTTTCACAAAAACGGCGATAGTCATCAGCAGCTGATTCAGATCAATCCTTTTAATCCTAAAGAAGCTGTGTACAAAGCCCCGACTCCGGACAGATGATAGGCGACGCGAATGGCCTCGGCAATCTCTTCCGCCGTGGCGCCTTCCCTCATGGCGGCCTGAGCAAGAGCCCTGACGCCTCCCTGCGCGCCGTGGGCTGCATCAAAAGCCATCGCCATGATCAGTTTGTACTTCTTCGGCAAGGCTCCCTCGGAGTAGATAAAGCCGTTCGCCTCCTTCAGATGATTCACGATCTTGGGATCGAGTTTCTCGAGCGTCGACAAAGGATTTTCTTCCATGTTGGCCTCCTTTAAAACCGATTTTATAACACCTCCCTCTTTCCTGCAAAAAAAAGACGCGAGGGCGAAAGGTTGTGCTCAAGAGGCCGGCGGTCTATAATCTTTCTCCATAGCCTTCGCCGCCCAAGCGACGTCAACCGAGAGGAGACCATTCTTGCAGCCTGAACGCCAAGCGTCTTTAAGCGTGACCTATGATTGTATCCCCTGCGCCGTCGGGAGCCTGGTCACGCTTTTCCACAAGAGAGTGGTGCCGGAAGAAAAACAAGAACCCGCGATGCGCGCCCTGCTGGCCTACTTCAGCCAACTCGATTTCAAACAGTCCCTGCTGCAGATGGGCAAGGAGATGCATCGCATCATCCGCGGCGTTCTGGAAAATCCTGACCCCTATTTCGAAATCAAGCGGACCTTCAATCAGTTGATGCTGGAATATTATCCGAACCTGAAAAAACTGGTGGAGGACGCGGCCGACCCCTTTTTAATGGCCTTGAGGCTGGCGATCGCGGGCAATGTCATTGATTTCGGCCCGAACCGCCCCTTCGATTTCAAGGCGACTCTGGACCGGGCTCAATCGATGGTCCTGGCCGTCGACAAATCCGAATCCCTTAAGTCTTCCATCCCCCGGTCAAAAACGTTGCTCTATCTCGGCGACAATGCGGGCGAGATCGTTATGGACCGGATTCTGCTGGAAACCGTCCGGCATCCGAACGTCTATTTCGCCGTCCGGGGCGCGCCGGTCATCAACGACGCGACGATCGACGATGCGAGAGCGGTCGGGATCGACAAGATCGCTCACATCATCTCCAACGGCGACGATGCTCCAGGAACGATCCTGGAGGCGGCTTCGCCCGAATTCAGGGACATATTCGATCGGGCCGACCTCGTCATCGCCAAGGGCCAGGGCAATTTTGAAGGGTTGTGCGGGATCGATAAGAACATCTATTTCATTCTGATGGCCAAGTGCGACCATGTGGCCGCCCACCTGGGCGTCCGCAAAGGAGATCTGGTGGTCGCAACGGCCTGACGGGAGGTGGCTATGCCCTTTGGAGCGGGAAGAGGAGGCGGAAGAGGAAGAGGCCGGCACGGGCGGGGAGGTCCGGGCCGAGAGGGCCGGGGAAGAATGGGCCTCGCGGCCGAGAACTGTATCTGCCCCCGTTGCGGCGCGGTCCTGCCCCACCGCCCGGGAGTCCCCTGCTTCAAGACCGCCTGCCCCGGCTGCGGTTCCCCCATGACCCGGCAGTTCAACGTCTCCGCCATCGAAACACCCGGACGGGCTGCCGCCGCCTCTGCGAAGCCGGTCGTCGACCAGGACGCCTGCACCGGGTGCCAAGAGTGCGTGGCTGTCTGCCCCGAGGCGGCCATCGAGATGAGGGACGACAAAGCCTTTATTCTGTCCGGCAAATGCACCAACTGCCGGGTCTGTATTCCGGCTTGCCCGGCGGAAGCCATAAAATAGCGGAGGAGTCAGGGGCAGAGGGATGGCAGAGCGAACCGCCCAATTGAGAACGGGCCAGAAGGTTGCCTTATGGGCGACGGCGGTCACCCTCCTGATCTCGGTGTTAAAAGGGGCGGTCGGCACCCTTTTCCATTCCAAGGTTCTGGTCGCCGATGCCTTCCACAGCGCCGCCGATACCGTGGCCATTTTCGCCTCGGCCTTCGGCTTGTGGCTGGCCTCGCGGGAAAAGAGCCGGCGTTTCCCCTATGGCCTTTATAAGGCGGAAACGCTGGTGACCTTGATCATCGGGGCGCTGATCCTCTGGGCCGGCATCGAATTGTTGCTGGACGGGTATCATAAGCTGTTTTTTGGGCCGCCGCTCGTCCGGTTTCCGGTTCTGCCCGTGGCCGTCTCCTGTCTTTCCATTGTGACCGCATTTTTTATCGCCCGGAAGGAGAAACAGACCGGCAAAGCCATCAATTCCCAGTCGCTGCTCGCCAACGCCGCAGAATCGATGCTCGACATCGTCTCGTCCGTCGTCGTCCTGTTCGGCATCCTCATGGCTTACTGGCAGATCCCTTACGTCGAGGGCGCCATCATCATCCTGATCTCGCTTCTGATCCTGAAGCTGGGGTTGGAAAACGCCTGGAGATCGCTGCTGGTGTTATTGGATGCCAATCTGGATGAACCCTTGCAGGCGCAGATTGAACAGACGCTGCTGGACGTCCCGGGCGTCAAGGACACCGAAGACATCAAGATCCGCCAGGCCGGCCCCTTCCGCATGGTGGAATTGAAAATCGCCACCAACCCCTCGATCACCATTTACCAGGCCCACGCCATCGCGGACGAGATTGAACGTCAGGTCAGCCAAAAATTCACGACGGTCGAATCCGTTTTCGTGCATGTCGAGCCCTCGCAGCAGAAAAATGTCAGAGCGATCGTCCCCGTTTCGGAAATCAACGGGTTTGATTCGAAAGTCTACGGGCACTTCGGCCGGGCCCCCTATTTTGTCATCGTGAGCATCGATGAGAACGAAGCGGTCATCGATGATTTCTACCTGAATGAATTCTTGGA
>JBAQGA010000259.1:0-7863 GCA_049287565.1 Candidatus Aminicenantales bacterium | reverse complement strand
TACGGGGGCTTGAGGGCGGCCTCCCGCGACCATCAAAATCAAGAAAACAGAAATTCCGACAATCCAGCGGCATGAGGCTTGATTTTCCCCGGGGAAGGAACTAAATTGGGGAAAAATCCATCCTTCTAGTATAAAGGAGCGTTGTTTTATCTGAGGAAGGAGACATCATGAGAAAGCCTGTCCTGTCCAGGGTTCTAGTCCTCTTGGTCGTCCTCTCGTTTGCCTCATTGCCGATCTGCGCACGCGCCGCTACGTCCGAGGCCTCCTCCGAGGGGCCGTCCCTGGCCGGGCATTGGGTGGGAGAGATCGAGATTCCCGGGACCAAGCTCGGGTTTGACATCGACTTCGCGCTGAAGCCGGACGGCGCGTGGACGGGAGATATTTCGATCCCGGCTCAGGACGCCAAGGACCTTCCGCTCGGGAATATCACACTCAAAGGCAAAGACGTCTCCTTTGAGATCAGCGGAGTCCCCGGCTCCCCGATATTCAAGGGCGCGCTGAGCGAGGACGGCCAGAAGATTTCCGGCGAATTGACGCAGGGAGGGCAAACCTTTCGCTTTGCGATGAGCCGGTCGGCCGGTCTCAAGGCCCAGGCGAAGCAGGCCTTGGCCGGCTTCGACGAGATCGTCGCCAAAGGGCTCCAGGGCTTGAACGTCCCCGGGATCGCTCTGGCCATCGTCGTCGAGGACGAGGTCGTCCTGGCCAAAGGGTACGGCTTCAAGGACCTGGAGAAGAAGGTCCCGATGACGCCGGATACGCTGCTGGCCATAGGGTCGGCGTCCAAGGCTTTCACCGTCTTCGCCTTGGGCACGCTCGTCGACGAAGGCAAGTTGGACTGGGACAAGCCGCTCCGCAACTACATCCCCTGGTTCCGGCTTTATGATTCTTTCGCTTCAGACCGGCTGACTCCGCGCGACACCGTCACCCACCGCTCCGGGCTGCCAAGGCACGACCTGTTGTGGTACAACAACACGGCGATCAGCCGCGAAGACCTGGTCCGCCGTCTCGCCTATCTCAAGCCCACCGCCGACCTGCGCGAGGTCTGGCAGTATAACAACCTGATGTTCCTGACGGCCGGCTATCTGGTCGAGGTCCTGACAGGGAAGACATGGGAGGACGGCGTTCGCGCCCAGGTCCTCAACCCGTTGGGGATGAAACGGACCAATTTCTCCGTGACCGATTCTCAGAAGGACGCGGACTTCGCCATGCCTTACCGGGAGAGGGAAGGAAAGATCGAGAAAATCCCCTTCCGCAGCCTCAGCAACATGGGTCCGGCCGGGTCGATTAACTCGAGTGTCAACGAGATGAGCCAATGGGTCCTGGTTCACATCAACGGGGGGAAGCTCAAGGATCGACAGATCATCAAGCCTCAAACCGTCCAGGACATGCACCTCGCCCACATGCCGACAGGAGAGACCCCGGAAATCCCAGAGGTCACGCCGGCCGACTACGGGATGGGCTGGTTCGTGGACAGCTACCGCGGCCATGGACGGGTCCACCACGGCGGGAACATCGACGGTTTTTCGGCCATGGTCAGCATGCTTCCCCAGGACAGGGTGGGGTTTGTCGTCCTGGCCAACAAAAACGGCACCGGGCTTCCCGAGCTCCTCATTCGGCAGGCCACCGACCTGATCCTGGGGCTTGAGGCCAAGGACTGGGTTGGCGAGGCGGCCAAGTCGAAAGCTAAAGGCGATGAGGCGACCAAGGAAGCGGAGAAGAAGAAGGCGGCGCGCCGGGTGCTCAACACCAAGCTTTCCCATAAGCTCGAAGACTATGCCGGCGATTACTTCCATCCCGGTTATGGCGACCTCAAAGTGACAGTCGAGAAGGGCCGGCTCTCCTTTGCTTACAACAACATCGTGACGCCGCTCGAGCATTGGCACTATGACATCTTCAGCGGATTGCGGGCCGAGGACCCCGTGTTCGAGAACTTCAAGCTGAATTTTATTACCGACGTAAACGGCAACATCGCCCGCCTGGAAGCCCCCTTTGAGGCCACCCTCGAGCCGATCGTCTTTGAAAAGAAGTCGGATGCCCGACTCCTCGACCCTGCCTATCTCCAGAAGTTTGTCGGGAAATACCTCTTGATCGAACAGGTTATCACCATAAGCTTGAAGGGCAACGTCCTGTTCGCCAATATCCCGGGCTCACCTGAATTGGAGCTTGTGCCCGGCCTCGGCGATGAGTTCACCCTTAAACAAGTGAAGGTCGTCAGCCTGCGCTTCAAGATGGATGAGAAGGGCAACGTCGTGGCCATGGAGCTCTTCCAGCCCGGCGGTGTCTTCGAGGCCAAACGCCAGGAAAAATAGCGACCGATTCACTTTTTATTTGAGAGGAGGGAATCGATTCTCAATAAAGAAAGAGCCGTGGACGCGGGAAATGAGGGGGTCGCCGGGAAGCGGATTCTCGCCGCCAGGGTGGTCTTGACAATCGCCTTCATCGTCGCCCTGGTTTTCGTTCCGGCGGGAACCTTGAAATGGCCCGAGGCTTGGGCTCTCTTGTTCCTCTATTTGACCGTCGTCGCCGGCGTCATGCTGTGGTGGAAAAAACACTCGCCCGGTCTCCTCCGGGAACGGATGTCCCGAAAGAAGAAAGCCAAAAGCTGGGACAAGGCCATCCTGGCTGTCTATACTCCGCTTCTCCTTTTTCTTTTGGTCCTGCCGGGGCTCGATGCCGTTCGTTTCGGATGGTCGAAGCTCCCTTTCGGACTGAAGCTCCTGGGATTTCTCGGCTATGTCCCGGCGATGGCTATTGCCCTATGGGCGATGAAGGAGAACGCTTTTTTATCCGACGTCGTTCGGATCCAGACAAACCGCGGACACACGGTCTGTGCGACCGGCCCGTACAAACATGTCCGCCACCCCATGTACTTGGGAGTCATCTTCTTCTTTCTCTGCTTTCCCCTGTCCCTGGGTTCCTGGTATTCCTACGTCCCCGCCTCTCTGATCGTTGTCCTTTTCGTCATCCGGACGGCCCTTGAGGACAAAACCTTGAAAGCGGAGCTCCCCGGGTATGCTGAATACTCAGAAAGGGTTCGCTTCCGGTTGGTGCCGCGTGTATGGTGAAAAGGGATATATTTTTTTCTCAAGAGGGAGACTCAGAGGCTTTGAAGACGGGATGATCTTTCTCGTTCCGCCAGGCCGAGAACCCGGATAGAAAGACAGAGACGGAGAGGGCCTTAAGCCGCGAGTTTACTTAAGGACGACTGCTTTCGTCCGCTTGCCTCCATGCCGCGACGCGTAGCTGACCTTGATCTCGCCCTTTCCCTCGACGAGGAACTGGTGCTCGATCTTGCCGAAACCGGGAACGACCAGAAATTGGGTTTCCGGATTGTGCTTCTTATAAGTCACTTGGTCCCGGTAGGGATCGGTCAGGAGTCCCCCGGCGACGACCTTTGCCCCCGCTCCCGAAACGTTGAGCACGTCCTTGGGATAGAGGTTGACCTTCTGGGCCAAATAGCTCATGGTCGGGACGGCCCTGGAATTGGCGAGCCGGGTCCGAACCTGGAAAAGATTTTTACCCAGGGCTTTGACTTCGGTCACTTCGAGTTCGACCTCGGGCAAGTGTTTCGCTGAGAAGATGACGACCATGGCGTTGCGGTGAACCAGGTCCTTGATCATGAAGGGTGCGGACAGCCGGGAGCTCATCTTGACCCACCCCCCGATCTTGATGTCGCCGTAGGTCGGGTGTTTGAACGGAGTCCAGGGCTTGTAAAGATCGCCCTGGGCTAGGTGGTCGTTGAATTTGATCCGCTCGCGGTCCGTGATCCCCTCCGTAAGCATGGCCATACCCGGTGCTTCCATTTCTGAGGTCGGCGCCGCTTTTTCGGCGGGCTTGCGAAAGGTCTCGGTCTGGACCTGGAAGACCTCGGCCACGAAGCCGTAGGCACCCATTATCTGGACCAGCCATTCAACCGAGTCCCCGTAGGTCGTATAGAGATCCTTCCAGACGATGAGATACCGGTACCCTGGCGTGATCCGCTCGGCCTGCTTACCAATGAAGTCGTATAAGGAGATATCCTGGGGCGGGAATTCGCCGAGTCCTTTCCGGCTGGGACCACGAAGGTACATTCCGCCGGAGTTGTGGAAGGACCAGCCGACGCAGATGTTGGGTTTTGTCAGGATCCACTCCGCGAGGGCCTTCATCCCCGTCCCGGAAAAGGGATATTCGCCGGACCCGCTCTGAACGTATGGGGGAGCCCAGTCGAATCCCCAATTCCGGTTCGGATCGACGTAGCCCTCGCTGTCCTCGTTGACCAGCCCGTCACCGTCATTATCCAGACCTTCGTGTCCGAGGATGGTCCACTCGCCCTTCTCGCCGGGCTTCACCGGGACCATCAGCCGCGCGTCTTCGGGATCGGTCTTGAATCGGCCGAAAGGATCCTTTTTGCGCATCTGACAGATGTTTCCGTCTCCGTCGATGTCGTCGGGGAAGTCCTCATCCACCAGCCCGTCCCGGTCGTCGTCGGTCGGGATCCGCAGACCGCGGTTAGAGCTCGCTGTATTGGGGTCCGTCATGAAGTGATACCGTCCGTCCACGTTGACGACGGGGACGACATAAAAACAAATCCTGTCCACGAGCTCCGTGATTTCTTTGTTATGGCCGTAGTTGCCCAGGAGATAATCGAGGAGATAGAGGGAAATGTCCCCGCCCTGGATCTCGTTGCCGTGGATGTTGCCATCGACGTAGATCCCCGGCTTGTCCAGAGGAGCGCCCGTCTTGGGATTGTTGACGGTCATGGCGCAGAGGGGGCGCCCCTCCTCGCTCTTCCCGACTTCCTCGAGAGAGGTGAGGGCCGGGTATGCTTTATTGAGCGCTTTGAGCGCGTCATTGATCTCGTCCGGCCGATAGTAGCGGTCGAAGCGCAGGGGGACCGTGATCTCGTCACTGGCTGCGACGAGGGTCAAGGCAGAAAGAATAGCCAACAGTGCGACTCCGGCGAGCTTTTTCATTTCGCACCTCCCAACGCAACCGTCCGGGAATCGCTCCAGGCGCATTGAGTCTTCGCTTCGACCTCGACCTTAATGGTTTTGTCCGCCTGAACGATCCAAGTTACCTCCTTGGCGGAAAGCCCGGGGATGGAGGTGACGGCGCTTCTCGCTTTTCCTTCGATAATCCGGAAGCCGTCGCCCTTCAGAGAGACGATGACCGGAAGGATTCTTTGGTTTCTCTGGCCCATGGCTGTGGGATAGGGGAGTACACCCGCATTCTCCACCCAGACTTTGATTTCGTACACTTCCGCCCCGAGTTCCTTGATCTTGACTTCACCGATCCTGATCCGGGCCATTTTTTTGGAGATTTCGAACACCCAGGGGACCTGTCCTTTGAGGAGGCCTTCGATCATGCGGGACGGAGGGGAGTTGTCGGTGAAGGGCACGGCGCCGCCGATCTCCACCTCGCCGAGGGTCGGATGCCGGAAGGTCTTCCACCCGACGAAGCCCTTGCCCTCAAGCTCCTTGTCGCTCCAGGCGAGAAGGGCTTTCTCTTTGGGATCGGCCCCTCCTTCGGCCGGCGGCTTGGGCATCTGTTTCATCATTTCGGCCATCTTCCTGGTGTCCATCATCCCGCCTTTGAGGGCCTCGAAGATTTGCTTGGCTTTGAACTGGTCGGGGGCGCCGACGGACTTGAGGAAGGCGTCGACTTTTTCCTCCCCCAACGCGATGAATTCCTCGTTGGTCATCTTCTCCAGCTTTTCGGGCGTGATCTCGTCCGCCGGTTTTTCCTCCTTGACTTTGGGGAGGGTCCAGAAGTCCAGGGAGAATGACGGCAGCCCGAGGTGGTAGTAGGACCACAATTCGAATGAGCCGTCCTTGTCTTGGGCCGGATCAAGCCGCTCGGCATCGAGCTTGTTCGTTTTGAGAAATTCCTTGTATTTCTCGGATAGGTCCTTGTAGAACTTGAGATCGTCTTCAAGAGGATTCACGACCGCCCCGAGACCAAGAAAGCTGGCGATCATCGCCTCGGTGAGCTCCATGCCGGGAGGGGCCAGGGGTTTGACCAAGTCCATAATCTCGGCCATGGTATAGGTTTTCTCCGGGTCGGCGTTGATGAAGCCGGCGATCTTCTCTGGAATCTTGATCTTGTTGAGGTCCGCCTCTCCCTGCCGCCCGCCCCGGGGCGGGGACATGCAGAAATTCGTCTCGCCGAAAACGAAGGTCAGCCCGACCTCCCGATGCTCGTCAAAAAACTTGAGGAGGGCGAAGGTCTCTCCTTCGCTCCCGGGCCAGAGGCCGCCGGCGGGCGTGAAATATTTGAAAAGGTGGGGAAAGGTGATGCCGATGTTGACCCCGCCCGGCCCGTCCTCATTGATCTGGACGTCGCCGTCGTTGTCCAGTCCTTCCGGATAGAGTTTGTAAATTCCTTTTTCCCCTTTCGGCCAGTCGGCCTTCTTCATCAAGCGCGGCTCGCCCGGCACCGGAATCCACTCCCCTGCCGGGTCCTTGACCCTCATCTGGGTGATGAATCCGTCCCCATTGAGGTCATCGGCGCCGTCCTCGTCCGTCCTGTCGTCCCTGTCGTCATTGACGGGAGCGGCGTTTCGTGGACATCGCTGGAGAGGCTTGGCGAAAAAGCGGGCGGCGGCGTCGGGATTACCGCAGGGAAGGATGTACCAGGTCCGGTCGGTTCGGAGGTCGGATTTTTCGAGGACGAGCTTGGCCAAATAGAGGGCGGCTTCGCTGGAGATCGGAACCGTCCCCTCCATGTCGGCGGCGACGAAGACAGCGGGATGGATCTTCTCGGCCTTCCCGGTTTCGGGTCCGATCTCGAGGAGAAGGATGTCACGGCCTCCCGGGCTTTTCGCCAGGGTGTGGACACGGATGACCCCAGGGTTCGCCCGGGCCATTTCTTGGAACGCAGCCATCCGGTCCGCGGGCGTGTGGTAACGGTCGAAGGTCAGCTCGGCCGCTCCGGCCGCGATACTCGGGACGAGCGCCAGGATGACAAAGGCAGGGAGTCGAGAAAATCTGGAACAACACACGTTTGGCCACCTCCATAGCGAGTATTTAGCTATTCTGCCAAATTTCGGCCCCCGAAGCAACGGGAACGGACATAGGACGGACAAGTTTCTTGTATTGAAACGGGATCTTGAGACGATATCGTCGGGACCAAGATGGGCAAGGAAGTCGAAGCTGGCGACGGGAATCACGCGGTTTACAGCCCCCCTCAAATTATGATAAATAAAGGGACGCCATAATTTTTGCTGAAAGGAGCGGCTATGTGTGAAGTCCGTGATGTTTTTATCGTCGGCGCTGTGCGCACCGCGATCGGCGCTTTTCTGGGCAGTCTTAAGGATTTTACCGCTCCCGAGCTCGGCGGGATCGCCATCAAAGAGGCCTTGATAAGAGCGAACTGCCGGGCCGTGGACGTGGATGAAGTCATCATGGGGAATGTCGTCCAGGGCGGGATCGGACAGGCTCCGGCCAAGCAGGCAGCGGTCAAGGGAGGAATCCCCTACACCGTGAGCTCGTTCGCGGTCAACAAGGTCTGCGGGTCGGCGCTCAAGGCGGTGGCCCTGGGCGTCCAGGCGATCCAGCTCGAGGAGAAAGAGATCATCGTCGCCGGCGGCATGGAGAGCATGAGCAAAGCCCCGCATGTGGTCTGGGGACTCAGAGAAGGGATTAAGTTCGGCGACGTCCAGATGAAGGACTCGATGATCCTCGACGGGCTCTGGTGCGCCTTCGACAACGTCCATATGGGGATCACCGGGGAGGTCGTGGCCGAAAAGTTCGGGGCCACCCGGGAGGAGCAGGATCAGTACGCTTTCAGCAGCCACCAGAAGGCCGTCCAGGCCATCGAAAAGGGCTATCTCAAGGATGAGATCGTCCCGGTGAGCGTGCCCCAGAGGAAGGGAGACCCCGTCGT
>JBAQGA010000258.1:0-11594 GCA_049287565.1 Candidatus Aminicenantales bacterium | reverse complement strand
ATAACCGTGAAAATCCTGGGTGCAGGGAAGGACGGTCCCGTCCCAGAAGATGATGAGGGCCTGCCAGAGGAACGTGCAGGGGACGTACTTTTTTCCGGGCCGGGCCGGGCCGGTTTCTCCCGCCCAGTTGTGGATTTCCTTGATCTCGAGCCGGTCGAGGGGCAGCCCCCGGAAACTGTCCAGGAATCGCTTCCGCTGCCGGTTGTCCACATCCTTGTAGAGGTCCGGGAAGTTGATCAGCTCAAAGACCGTATAGGGCGTCCGGGAGGGCATCTGCTTCTTGACCTCGAGGAAGCGGATGATGTTGCGGAGCGTTTTTTCGAAGTCGGCGTTGACCCGGATGCTCTCGTATGTTTTCTTGTCATAGCCGTCGAAGGAGAAGGAGATCTGGTCGAGGCCGGCGGCGATGAGCTGCCGGGACTTTTCCTCGTCCAGCAGGGTAGCGTTGGTGTGGAACTTGGTCCGGATTCCGGTGGAATGGGCGTATTCCGCCATCCGGACGAAATCGGGATGGAGCAGGCCTTCGCCGCGGTGGATGAGGTTGGCGTCGAAGACGAATTCCCGCGCTTCATCAACAATTTTTCGGAAAAGGCCGAAGTCCATGAACCCCTTCTCTTCTTTCTTGAGGTCCTTGTTCGGGCACATGACGCAGCGAAGGTTGCAGATGCTGGTGGTCTCGATCCAGAGGCGGACGGGACGATAGGGAAGAACGGTTTTCTTGCTTTTGTAGCTGAAAAAAACCTGGAGCAGACGCCGGTAGTAGCGGAGCGAACTCACACCGTCACCTTTCCTCTTTGACGAGCAATGGACGGCTGATTTATACCACTCCGAAAGGATTCTATCAACTCCGAGTGAGCCGGTCGAAAAGTCCAGCAAACTGGCCGATGGAGAGCTGTTCGGCCCGGACGGTTTCCTCGAGAGAGAGATGACGGAATGATTCCTGGAGAAGGCCGAGAGGATAACGCGCTGATCTGAGGTTGTTGAGCAAGGTTTTTCTCCTCTGGGCGAAGGCGGCCCGGAGGAAACGGCGAAAACGGTCCTCGTCGGCGACCGGAAAGAGCGGCCGGGGCCTTCGGGTCAGAGACACAAGGGCGGATTGGACCTGGGGCGGCGGGGAGAAGGCTCCCGGCGCCAGCGTGAAGCAGAGACGGACGTCGAAATGCATTTGAAAGAGGATTGAGAGGGGCGCATACTTTTTGGACCCGGGCCTCGCGCTGATCCTCTCGGCGACCTCTTTCTGAAGAAGAAAGGCGCAGGCGGAGAACAGGTCTTTGTTCTCGAGGACCTTGAAGAGCAGGGGGGAGGAGATGGAGTAGGGCAGGTTTCCGGCGAGCTTCACCCGACGGCGGAAAGCCGGCTCCTCGGCAACGAGCTTTCTGAGGTCGAGACGGAGAATATCCTGTTGCAGGACGACCAAGTTATCTCTATTGCCCTTCAACAGGAAAGGAATGAGAGTTTTATCCTTTTCAATGGCGATGACCTTTCCGGCCCGGTCGGCCAGCGGAAAGGTCAGGCTTCCCTTGCCGCCGCCGATTTCGATAACCAGCTCATCCTTCTCCGGAGCGATCGTGTCGACGATCTTCCGGAGGATCGATCGGCTGGTCAGAAAATGCTGACCGAGGGCTTTGGCTTTTCTCATGTCTCGACGAGAGGTTCCAGGTGCTTATACATCTTCTTGATCCTCAAGGCCATGAGGAGCGTTTTCCAGAGAGTCAGCCCGGTCAGCTTGGTCCGGCCCCTTTTCCGGTCAACAAAGACGATCGGCACCTCGCCGATGGCGAATCCGAGACGGTCGGCTTTATAGAGAACCTCGAGAACGACCGAGGGGCCGGTCGAGACGAGACTGCCGAGGCCGATCCTCTCCAGGACCTCGCGGCGGAAGCAGCGGAAGCCGGAGGAGACGTCGTTGACCGAGATCCTGAAAAGCCGCCGGATGAAGCGCCGCACCAGGAAAGTGATCAAACGCCGGCAGGGGGAGCGGTCGGCGTCCTTCCCGCCCGCGACGAAACGGGACCCGAGGACGAGGTCGGCCCCGCGGGCGCCTTCAAGAAGGGAATGGATATAGGCGGGCTGATGGGAGCCGTCGCCGTCCATCTCGATGATGAAGTCGGCGCCGAGGTCGAGGGAACGCCTGAAACCCTCTATTCCGGCCAGCCCGCGCCCCCGCGCTTCTCGCCGGATAAGAATATGAACACGGGGATCGCGGCGGCTGATTTCGGCCACGACCTCGGCCGTCCCGTCGGGGGAATCGTCATCAACGACGAGAACGGCCAGATCATGCTGAGCCGGCAAAGCCAGGATGTCCTCGATCAGGCCCCCGATATTCTCCCGCTCGTTGTATGTCGGGATCATGATGACGAGGCGGGAGCGGAGTTCGGCCATGACGGGTCAGATGAACCTTCGGATCTCGCTGAAGACGCGCTCGGGCTTAATTGCCACCATGCACTTGGGATCGGGGCAGGTCTGTTCGTAGCAGGGAGAGCACTCCGTTCCCAGGAAGATCTTCGAGCCCCGGCCGTAGAGCTCGATCTCTTGCGGACAGGTGGATCCGAAGAGAGCGATAACCGGCTTCTTCAGGGCGATGGCCAGGTGCATGCCCAGGGTGTCCGAGGTAACGATGAGGTCCAAAAAAGAAATAAAGCCGGCGAATTCGAGGAGCGAATTGTCTGTCCCGGTGTCATACACCCGGGCCCGGCTCTTCCGCGCCAGAAAGCGGTTGAGCTCTTTTTCCCGGGGACCGCCGAGAAGGAAGACACTGGCCTTCATCTTCTGGGTAAGGAGCGAGATCAGTTTGAGGTAATGTCCGGCGGGCCACTGCTTGGTCTCGAACTTCGTCCCGGATCCCGTGTTCAGCCCGATCGCGGGCCGGCGGCCGGAAAGGCGGCGACGTTTGATAAAGCTTCGGGCCTTTTCCCGGGCCTTGTTGGGAAGTTCGAAGATGTATTCATCGCGGGCATAGGGGAGCTCGGCGACCTCATGAATGATCTCCTGGTAGGTCTTCCTGTTCTTGAAAAACTTCAGCCCGTTGTCGACGCCCAGCCGGTAGGCGTACTCGGCGGCCGGATTGAAGATGGTCAGGTTCCCGAATTCGTTCAACCCGAATCCGCGCTTCTGCGCGGCGCCGATTTTTGAGGCCAGAGCCGTTAAGCCCGGCTCTTTGTCCAGGGAAATGAGAAGGTCGAACTTGGCGACAAGCAGGGGGAGGACGCTTTCCAGATCAAAACAGAGGAGCCGGTCGATACAGGGATTGTGGAGAAGAAGTTCCGCGCTCTCTCCGTCCAGCAGCCAGGTGATGTGACTCAGCGGGTATTTTCTCTTGAGCGAGGGAAGGAGAGGGGTTGTCCTCAGGACGTCTCCCCTGGCCCGGCACTTGATGATCAGAATCCGGGTGGGGAAGGCAGAGAAGTAAAGACAGTCCCGGCAGAGGCGGTTGTAAGCACAGGGCTTATCGCCTCGAAAATGGACGCAGTCTGGTCTCAGCCTCATCTGCACCTTGCCGGAGCGATGACTCCTGCTCATTTATGCCACAAGTCGGACTCGAAGACAATGCCCAACAAAACCCATTTTTCTCGGCCCCGTTTTGTGGTATATCTAGGACAACATCCCATGAATACGCAGTTCCACGGCAGCGCCCAGAAAGAGCTGTTATCGGAGAAAAAATCCCTTTCCGCAAAATATGCGACGCTCGTCGTCGGCGAAAAGGGCCTCGGGAAAATCCTGCGGTTTGAGCTCATGATCTTCTTTTTTTCCTGGGTCCCGGGAGCGCTGGGCCTGGCCCTGCGCAAGATTTTCTACCCCTGCCTTTTTAGCAAGGTCGGAAAAGGCGTCGTTTTCGGCCGGAACATCACCCTTCGCCACCCCCACAAGATCGCCATCGGTGACAACACCGTCATCGACGACAACGTCGTCCTCGACGCCAAGGGAGAGAAGAACGATGGGCTCCGGCTCGGCGACAGCGTCTATATCGGCCGGAACACCATCCTGAGCTGCAAGGAAGGTTCGATTGCGGTCGGCGACTACACCAATATCTCGGCCAATTGCAGCCTGCTCTCCGAGACTGAAATCAACCTGGGACGGTACTGCTTCCTGGCCGGTCATTGTTATCTTGTGGCCGGCGGCAACCACAGCTTCGACGACGTCTCCCGGCCGATCATGTTCCAGCCGTCGGTAAGCAAGGGGGGGATCCGGGTCGGAGACGATGTCTGGCTGGGGGCGGGTGTCATCGTTCTCGACGGCGTTACCATCGGTCAGGGAACCGTGGTCGGCGCGGGCGCGGTGGTGACCGAGCCGCTGCCTGAGTTTGCCGTCGCCGTGGGCAGCCCCGCGCGCGTCGTCAAGGACCGGCGGGAAAGACGATAGGCAACCTTGCCACCTGCCCCTCCGCAGGAGCTGAGATATTCAATACAATGAACCGATAGATTATATAAAATACATATCCTTTAGGGTGCTCAAAGGGGGGCGTTGACCGAGGATGTCGGCAGCCAGCCCTGGCTTCTGTACCACGACACGGTCCGGGTGATCCCGCTCCGGAAATCGGCCTCCGGCGCGTAGCCGAGTTCGCCCCTGGCCTTCTCGATGGACAACGGCTTGGAATGGATGAAAAAACTCAGCTTCGACCGGTTGAACGGCGCTTCTTTGCCCCGAGGCGCATAAGCCGCTTCCAGGAGGAGTGCCGCTAGACGGGCGGGCAGGAGGGGGATGAATAAGCGCGACGGTTTTTTTCCGCAGGCCAGGGCTATCGCTCGGGCCATGTCCCGCACCGTCATGGTTTCCCCGCCGGCCAGGTGATAGATTTCCCCGCTTCTGCCTTTTTCCGAAGCCAGGTGGACGCCCGTGATGAGATCGTCGATATAGACGGGGGTCTGCAAAGCCTCGCCCCGTGTTACCATGATGAGCCGTCCGGCGCAAACGGCTTTGATCAACTTGAAAGTCCGCCTGTCGCCCTGTCCGTAGGCCCAGCCGGGCCGGACGACGACCACATCCAATCCTTCTCGGGCGAAACGGAGCGCGGTTTCCTCTCCTTCAAGCTTCGTCTTGTCGTAAACGGTGATTGGGGCCGGAGGAGAAGACTCGGCAGCGATCTCGCCCTTCTTGACCGCTCCGAAGACACCGGCCGAACTGAAGTGGATGACACGGCCAACTCCGCTGCGGCGGGCCGCTTCGAGCACGCATTCCGTGCCCAGGGCATTAATCCTCCGGAATTCGTCCCGGCCGATGACCGACGACCCGAGGGCCGAGGCGAGATGGAAAAGAATGTCCACGCCATCCAGCGCCCGGTCGAGTAACTCGCGATCACCGATATCGCCCACCACGATTTCGAGTTGGCCTGCGGGCGGGAGTGGGCTGCGGTGGGCGAGGGCCCGGACCTCGAACCCGCGGCCGAGGAGCGACCTGACAAGATGGCTGCCGATGAACCCAGACCCACCGGTGACGAAAGCGCGCATGCCTCTATCTGGCCTCAACGTCGATGGTTATGCCGGGCGAGCGCCAGGACATGTTCGATCCTTTCAAAGTACCGGGCGGCGGCAAATTCCGCCTCCGCCCATTCCTTGGCCGCCCGCGCCCGGGCTTGAGCTTCTTCGCTCGCGAGGGCGAACGTTATTCCGCGGGCCAGGCCATCGGCGTTCGGGTCGACGAGGACGGCGCGCTGCTCGTTCAGGACCTGAGTGTGGGTCCAGAGACGGGTGGCCACGATCGGCTTCCCGGACTTGAGGAAGGAATAGATCTTGAGCGGCGTGTTCGTCCCGGCAATGCGGGGGGAGACCAAGACGTCGGCCAGGCCGATGAAAAGGGGCACCTGCGAAGGAGAAACCTTATCCACGAATATGGCTTTATCCCGGATTCCGAGGCTTCCGGCCAGCTCTCTCATCTCGAGGAGAGACCGTCCCGACCCTCCGAGCAGCAGAAACACGGCGCCTTCCCCGACCTTGCGGGCGGCCTGAAGAAGGAGCGGGATGCCCTGGTAGGGCTCGAAGTTGCCGGCGTAGAGGACGATCTTTTCTCCTGCCGGGGCAAACTCCCGTTTTTTCCTGGCGACGGCTTCGGCCGTGAAATCTTCAGCCGGGAAGTCGAGGAAGTTCTCCACCTGGACGGCCTTGTGCCTGTAGCCTAGGCCGGCGACCGTGTCCATGAGGTCCCGGCAGATGACGATGACGGCCTCCGAGTTCTCGAGAACATAGTGTTCCATCCTCTTGAAGAGCGAAATCAGGATAGGCGAGCGGGTGAATTCGAAATTCTCGAGCTGCTGGGGAAGGCTGGAATGCATGTCGTAGACGTGAGGCTTTCTCCAGATCCGGGCCAGCCAGACCCCCAGGAAGGCGGCTTCTTCGTGGGAGAAGACAAGGTCGTAGTGGCGGCCGACGATCTCGAGGATTGCCTGGAGCAAAAGGAGGGAATCCAGCGGAAGCTTGGCCAGGGAGGGGCCGATCCTCACATTCCGTATTCCCAGCAGGTTCGGCGGCCGGACGATCTTCAAGTTCTTGAGGGCGACGTTCTTCCCGATGGGGTAGGTGACCAGGGTGACGTGGTGGCCGAGTTGACCTAGAGCCAGAATCCGGAAATAGACGCTGATCGGCGTTCCCCGCGGCTCGAAAAACGGCTCGGGGGCGAGCATCAGGATGTTCATCGCGGTGTTGTCGAGACGGTTTCCTCAGCCTCGGAATCGATGACCTCGCGAACGGCATAGATCGTCTTGCCCGCGGATTCATGGTAGGCCCGGACCATGATCTCGGCCAGGAGGCCCAGGGTAATGAACTGGAATCCGGTGACCATCAGGAGGATACCGAGGAGAAGGAGGGGGCGGTTGGCCAGGCTGATTCCCAGGAACAGCCGCTGGTAGGTCAGCCATCCGGAAATGATGAATCCCAGGAGGCCGCTGCCCAGGCCGAGAAGCCCGAAGATCTGGAGGGGCCGGGTGGAATAGCTCAACAGGAACTTGACCGTCAGCATGTCCAGGATGACCTTGGTGAAGCGGAAGATGGTATATTTGGACCTGCCGTGCTTGCGGGGGCGGTGGTTGACCTCAACCTCGGCGATGCTGACGCCCAGCTGGCTGGCGATAGCCGGGATGAAGCGGTGGAGTTCGCCGTAGAGCTTGACGCTCTTGATGACCTCCCGGCGGAAGGCCTTGAGCGTGCATCCGTAATCGTGGAGCCGGACGCGCATCAGCCACGAAATCAGGCGGTTGGCGATGATCGAAGGCAGGCGGCGGGAGAAGAACCTGTCCTTGCGGCTTCTCCGCCAGCCGCTGACGATATCATTCCCTTCCTCGATCTTCCGGATGAACAGAGGGATATCGTTGGGGTCGTTCTGGAGGTCGGCGTCCAGGCTGACGATGATCTCGCCCCGGGCGTAGTCGAAGCCGGCGGCCAGGGCGGCCGTCTGGCCGAAGTTCCGTCTCAGGCGGATAAGCTTGACTCGATTGTCTTTCTGCTGGAGGTCCTTGAGCACGGTCCAGGACGCATCGGTGCTCCCATCGTCGATCAGCAGGATCTCAAATGACCGGCCGAGCTTTTCCAGGGCCGAGATGAGTTCCCGATGAAGCTCCTCGAGGTTCTCGGCTTCGTTGAAGACGGGGATGACAAGAGAGATTCCGGGAGGCTCGGTGGTTTTCATTGCGGCCAATATATCACAAAGAAAAAACGCCGGCAACAGAGGGATTCGCGGACAGAAGAGCATGAAAAAGAGGGGCTTCAGCCGGATTAGTGCAGGGCTTCGACGGCGTCGATGCCCATCGAAAGGCCTTGGGGAGTCAATCTGTAATAATCAGCCCTCACGTCGGTACTGGCATTGCCAAAGGCCCTGAAGACGATTCTTATCCTGGTTATGCTGGGGATATTGCCGAGATCGAACCTCTCGGGGCTGTTGACACCCATGCCCTGGCCAACGGCTTCCCAGTCCCCGGCGTCCCCCCACACGAGCACTCCGTACTGCAGGGCTCCGGGAAACGCCAATTGCTCCGCTCCCAGGGGAATTCCGTCTTCTAATGCAGCCCCCCCTTCGGTGCCCGAACGTCTCGCATAAATCGCCATATCATACCCCGGTCCGTTCCTGGCGCTCATTTCGAGGTCGAGGATGCCCCCAAAGGGTATCTCCGCGAATTTCCCGTCCGGCGGGTAAAGAGCGAATTCTGGATTCTCGACCATGAGGGTCTCAGGGAGGACTATCGTGGCAAAAGGCGACCCTCCGCCCGCATCATAGGCCCTTTCTTCTGCCCGGGCGTCCGGATATTCCTGCTCGGGCGGCTCGGCCGCCTCTTCTCCGGCGGAAGGCGCGGCCTGGGTCGTTATGGCCGGCGTTCTCTTGACCGCCTTGAGGTCCTCGTTCGTGATCACCTTGACATTTTTCCCCTTGAGCTTCTCCCTCCGCTCCTGCTCCTTTTTCGAGACCTCGACCAGGCTTTGCGAGAAGAGCAGAGCCGCCGGGAGGAGAAAGAGAATAGCGAATCGCAGTGTCTTTTTCATCTTTTGCCCTCATCTATATTATAAGCGAAATAGCCACAAAATCAATTTCAAAGAGAGGAGGAAGGTTGACTCCAGGGAGAGGTTTCCGCTACAATCTCATCAGCTCCGATGGT
Organism: Candidatus Aminicenantales bacterium; assembly: GCA_049287565.1. Classification (GTDB taxonomy): domain Bacteria; phylum Acidobacteriota; class Aminicenantia; order Aminicenantales; family UBA8522; genus UBA8522. The sequence goes on along the minus strand of JBAQGA010000258.1, from coordinate 3,019 downwards.
CGACAAGAAAATCCTGATCGTGGACTATGACAGCGGAAACCTGGATCTTCTGTCCAGCATTTTCGAACCTTATCGCTTCCAGATCATCCGGGCGGCCGACGGCCAATCGGCCTATGAGAAATTCAAAGAAGAAAAACCCGATATCGTCATTCTCGAGGCCATCCTGCCCAAGATCCACGGGTTTGACCTGACTAAGAGGATATCCGACGAAACCCACGGCCGGGTGCCGGTCATCATCGTCACCGGGCTTTACCGGGGACCGCAGTACCGGATGGAAGCCCTGTCCACCTTCGGGGCGGCCGATTATCTGGAGAAGCCGGTGGACAAGGAAAAGCTCCTGCGATCGGTTATGAACCTGCTCCACGAGGAAGAGGAGATCGAGGAAGACCTGCCCGGTTCCGACCAGGTCATCGACGCGCTCTCACGCCGTATCGCCACTCAGGTCCTGGAACAGGGGCCGAAAAAGGAATAATGCCCGGGCGACCCCGGGCCGATATCCCAAAGATCGATGATCTGAGCCGAGAAGATGGAAAATCCATGGACACGCTGCAATAACTGCCAGCGCATCCTTTATAAACAGGATATTCTGGAAAATAAATACGTCTGTCCCTCCTGCAATTTCCATTTCCGGCTCGAGGCGCGGGAGCGTCTGGAGATACTCTTCGACGAGGGGCGCTATGATCTTCTGGACGAGGGGATTTTTCCTCTAGATGTCCTCCATTTCGAGGATACCCGGAAGTACACGGATCGCCTGGAGGAGAGCCAGAAGAAAACCGGGTTGGCCGAGGCCGTGCTGAACGCCCGGGGAACGGTCGACGGGATCGAGACGATCGTTTCGGCCATGGATTTTTCCTTCATGGGGGGAAGCATGGGCTCGGTGGTCGGTGAGAAGATCACCCGGGCGATCGAGCGGGCGACCAAGGAGAAACTCCCTTTGGTCATCGTCTCGACCTCTGGCGGGGCCCGGATGCAGGAAGGCGCCCTGTCTCTGATGCAGCTGATGAAAACCAGTGCTGCCCTGACCCGTCTGGGGCAGGCCCGGCTCCCCTATATTTCGGTCCTGGTCGACCCGACGACGGGCGGCACGACGGCGAGTTACGCTATGCTCGGGGATATCAATATCGGCGAGCCCAACGCCCTGATCGGGTTCGCCGGCCCGCGGGTCATCGAGCAGACCATCAAAGAAAAGCTCCCCAAGGGGTTCCAGCGCTCGGAGTTCCTTCTCCAGCATGGTCTTCTGGATGATGTCGTCGAAAGAAAGGCCCTCCGCAATTACATCGCCCGGGCCCTCCGCCTCTTCCTCAACAAGCATTCATGAACTATGGGTCCTGCCAAAGATACCTTCAGGCGATCCTCGACTCCGGGATCAAATTCGGTCTAGATAACGTCCGCACCGTCCTCACCGCGCTCGGCCAGCCCCAGCTGGCTTATCCTGCGGTCCTGGTGGCCGGCACCAACGGAAAAGGCTCCGTCTGCGCTATGCTGACCGCAGCGCTCTCCCGCCACGGATTCCGGACCGGGCTGTATACCTCGCCCCACCTAATCAAGGTCGAAGAGAGGATCCGGATCGGCGATGTGCCCATCTCCGGGCGCGTTTTCTGCCGCCTGCTCGGCCGCCTGAAGGCCGTGATCGGGGATCTCATCGACGCCGGTAAACTGGCCGCACCGCCGACCTATTTCGAAATCCTGACGCTCCTGGCCTTTCTCTATTTTCAAGAAAGAAAGATAGACATCGCCGTTCTCGAAGTAGGCATGGGGGGACGGCTGGATGCCACCAACGTCGTGACGCCCCTCGTTTCGGTCATCACCACAGTGGACGATGATCACCAGGAGTTCCTCGGCCGGACCCTCCGTGAGATTGCCTTCGAGAAAGCCGGGATCATCAAGCCGGGCATACCTGTCGTCTGTGGTGTGGTCCGGGGAACAGCGCGCGGGGTCATCCGGCGGAAAGCGCAGGAGCAGGGAGCGCCCTTCTATGGCGTCTTCGACGACCCCCGCAGCTTCCGCTCGCAAAGAACAAAAAAGGGCTTTCGTTTCTCCTTCCGCTGGGAAGGGGAGAAGTATGTGTTCACGCCCGCCCTTCAAGGAGAACACCAGGGGAGGAATGCGGCTGTGTCTATCGCCGCTTTGACAGAGATCGGCCGGCGCTGGCGGCCGATCCTGAAACGGGTGATTGTCCAGAGCATCAAAGAAACACGCTGGGAGGGGCGGCTGGAGTTCGTCCCCGGCCGTCCGCGCGTCGTCCTTGACGGAGCGCATAACGAGTCGGGTGCCAGGGCGGTCGGTGCGTATATCCGGGATTTCCTGCCGCGGCCGGTCACGCTCGTTTTCGGCATCATGAAGGACAAGAGTGTCCGGAAGGTGGCCAGACTGCTTTTTCCCCTGGTCCGGACGATCATCCTGACCTCTGTCCCAATGGCCCGTGCCGCCAGCCCGGAGCTGGTCTTTTCTCTGGCCCCGGTTCGGGGGAAAAGAACCTTCTTGGAGCCCGACCCGACAAAGGCCTTTAAAAAAGCGATCGAACTGACTCCACCGCGGGGTTCTGTTCTGATCACCGGATCCCTCTTTCTCGTTGGCGAAGTGAAAAAGCGCTTTCCCCGGCTAATCCGATAAATCACGGAAGCATCTTCATCTGGGTGATAGACAACTTGGGAATGGAGAAGCGACCTCGAAGGTTCAGCCTTTCCGAGACGTTTCTCGAGGGCAGCCGCTCTGGCGGCCGCGAGGACTGTCTGAGCATGTGAACGTCATGCAGAGATGCGAAAGAAGGCAATAAACTGGCGCTGGGGGAAGGATAAATCACGCGGAGTTCCGCGACGCCGAGAAAAATGTTTCGGGAACGGCGTTAAGAACCTGAGCGGGAGCGCCGATATTCCCAAGTTGTCTAATATGTTCATCACACAGAAAGAGATTCTTGCCTAAATCCCGAGCTATTTGATTTTTATGAGGCAACATGGTAAATATTGGCACTAATATTAACGACAGAGCCGCTCGATCATGCTGTCTCTCGATGCCAACG
>JBAQGA010000257.1:0-3140 GCA_049287565.1 Candidatus Aminicenantales bacterium | reverse complement strand
GTATCGGTTCAGGTGACTGTTCGGCCAGGATGTCGGCCCGCGCGTTCCGTGGCGAATGCATTCCGATCTCCGAGGGAACATCCGGGCTTTTAGCGCCGGCCCCGACAGGCACTTTACGATAGAACTTTCTGTCATCGTTTTTCGTCATTAAAGTAGAGAAGAAACACAAAGGAGAGACCCATGCCCGTTAAAAATCGCTTATTTCTCAGCCGGTTCGCTGGTGTCCTGTTTGTTCTTTCCCTTCTTCAGGGCAGTCCTCTTCAGCAGGTCAGGCCCAACGACGTCGCAAAAAAATATCCTGAAATCGAAGGCGTCTATGAGTTTCAGCTCGGACAGAGGACGAGGATCATTCAGTTTTATTTCAAGGACGGCGCGCTTCGTCACGTCGCCACTGGAAATACCGAGTCGACAAGATGGGATCCGGTCGAGGAGTCGGAGCTGAAATTCACGACCGTTCACCCAGAACAGGGGACGTATCAACTCGAGTTTCTCAAAGACGAGCAGGGCCGCTACACCAAGTTCCGTTTGATCAATGAGGAGGCAAAGATAGAAATTATCGGGACGAAAACGAGGGAATTGGATGATGCCAATGCCGATCCCTCCTCGCCCGTGGATCGCCTGGGCTATTTCGAGAGGCATTATCGGAAAGCGGAGCATCGAGTCCCCATGCGGGACGGCGTCCGCCTCTTCACTCAGGTCTACAGCCCCATCGATCAGTCCGAACTTCATCCTATTCTTCTCCATCGTAATGCTTATGGAATTCCTCCTTACGGTGAGACCTTCACCAACATGACCTTCCCCTCCCTTTACTTCTTGAAGGAAAATTACATCCTCGTGTTCCAGGACATCCGGGGAACGGCTATGTCTGAAGGGGAATTCGAAGACATACGCCCCTATATGAAAAATAAGAAAACCACATCCGATGTCGACGAAAGCAGTGACGCCTATGATACCGTCGAATGGCTGCTTAATAACATACCCGATCACAACGGCAAGGTCGGGGTATGGGGCATCTCCTACTCTGGATTCACAGCGGCGCTGGCCGCCATTTCTGCCCATCCGGCCGTTTTAGCGGTCTCCCCACAGGCGTCGCCCGGTGACCTTTTCCTCGGGGACGATAACCTACATAATGGGGCATTTCACCTCGCTCATTATGCTTACCTGATATACTATGTGGGGCAACCTCGAAAAGCACCGACGCCCGATCCTCCTCCCAGGCTTAGTTTCCCAACGCCGGACGGGTATTCCTTCTGGCTTCAATTGGGTCCCTTGACAAATATCACGGCCAAGGTCATGGGAAGCGAAAACCGGCCGTGGAACGAGACGATGGCCCACGAAACCTACGACGACTACTGGAAGGCCCACTCGATTTATCCTCATCTCCGAGACATTAAACCGGCGGTCCTGACGGTCGGCGGCTGGTACGATGCGGAAAACCTCTATGGCGCGCTGGGGACGTACAAATTCATCGAAAAGCAGAATCCGGGACTTCAGAATACGATCGTCATGGGTCCCTGGGCCCATGGTCGATGGAATTTGCTCTCCAGCAGCAGCGAGGACAGGGGCGTTTTCTCTTTCAGTGGAACGAGGGCCTATTTTCAGGAAAAGATCGAGCTTCCGTTCTTCAATTATTACCTGAAAGGCAAAGGGCCGTTAAACCTGCCCGAGGCCGTTGTTTTTGAGACCGGCACCGACCAATGGAGGTCCTATAACACTTGGCCGCCGACGGACTCGAAAGAGAAGACGCTGTTCTTGGCAAACGACGGCCGGCTGTCCTTCGAGCCGGCGTCAGGTTCCTCGAACGCCGGCTTCGACGAGTATGTGAGCGATCCGGCCAAGCCCGTGCCCTATACGATGCAGATCTACTCGATGCAGAACATCATCGGCTACTACCGGGACTACTTCGTTGAAGACCAACGCTTTGCAGCCTCCCGGCCCGATGTCCTTGTGTACTCGGGCGAACCGCTCGCCGAGGACCTAACGATCGCCGGCCCGATCAAGGCGGAGTTCTATGTCTCGACAACGGGCACAGACGCCGACTGGGTCGTCAAGCTGATCGACGTCTACCCCGACGATGCACCCGATCCCAGGAATAATCCTATGAATATCCGCATGGGCGGCTACCAAAGGCTTATCCGCGGCGACATTTTCCGGGGGAAATTCCGCAACAGCTTCGAGAGGCCCGAGCCGTTTGTCCCCGGTCGAGTGACTAAGGTCGCCTTCGAGCTGCCCGACGTCCAGCACGCCTTCCTCAAGGGACACCGGATTATGGTCCAGGTCCAGAGTTCTTGGTTTCCATTATTTGACCGGAATCCTCAGAAGTTCTGCAACATCCGCGCAGCCGTTGAGACGGATTTCCGCAAAGCAACGCATCGCGTTTATCATACGACCCAGTATCCGTCAGCAATCACGCTCAGGGTCCTGGCGAAGTAAGAGGCAACACCGGCTCTCTCCGGCACAAACGACAGCTACTATGATCGATGATTCGATCTGTGACGCCATGCTTAGTTAATCAAATGACAACTTTCATTATCAAAGGGATTCCTCTAGGACGTCCTTGAACACAACCCAAGGAATAGAACTGTGCCCAAAGTGTGCCCAAAAATATCGAAAACTATCGAAAAATATCAAAATCAATCTAAATCTGGGAAGACTAGAAAAGTGGTTCGTCGCCCGCACAGATGTATAAAAAGTTATTTTGTCCCTTCCGGCGGTTTAGAAAAGTTCTTGTGTTTTTAATGATGTACCGTTCTTCTCGGTCATAGATAAAATAGGGACTGCTGACCAGCACCGATTGAAACACATCCGGCTCCTCAAGAAGAGTATATAGCCCGAACAATCCACCGATGGAATGGGACCAGAACAGCCTTTCAGGAGCCGCTCGATAATTCTCCTCAATAAGTTGATTGCTAATATTCATATTGAATTTCAGGATGATTATTTCTTCTCTTCCAGCGATTTCAGCTTCTGAACCGCCGGCGGGTAAAGGGGATTGGCTTCCAGTGCCTTCCGGTAATAGCGAACTGCCATATCCTTCTGCCCATTGTCCCAGTACCCTTCTCCTAGATAGAACAGAGCATTAGGGTCGGAAGGGTAGCGCTCCAGGTTCACTTTGAACACTTCAATCGCCTCCTGAACTT
>JBAQGA010000256.1:0-1945 GCA_049287565.1 Candidatus Aminicenantales bacterium | reverse complement strand
TTCCCCACCATTCGAAGAACCTGATCTCCTATTATCATAACCCGCAATGCATCGGGGCCTATGTCCTCGACAATACCATCCGGACGGTCGATATTTGTTTTGCGAACTACACCATTTTGGCGACGGGAGGATGCGGCGCCGTCTATCTCTACACCTCGAATCCCCGCGAGGCCATCGGCGCGGGTTACGCCATGGCCCACCGGGCCGGCGCCCGGATCGTCAACATGGAGTACATCCAGTTCCATCCGACCTCGCTCTATCACCGCGATTCCGACGGCTTCTTGATCTCGGAGACGGTGCGGGGAGAGGGCGCGCGGCTGAAGACGAAAGAGGGCCGGACCTTCATGGAGAAATACAGCGACAAGCGTGAGCTCGCCCCCCGGGACGAAGTGACGCGGGCCATTTACGAGGAGATGACCAACAGCGACTCGAGCTATGTCCTGCTCGACCTCGCTTCTTATGCCAAGGTGGATATCAAAAAGAGGTTTCCCTATATCCACAAGACCTGTCTCGAATACGGTATCGACATCACCCGGGAACCGATCCCGGTCGTGCCTGCCGCCCATTACTGCTGCGGCGGGGTCCTGGTGGACGAGTGGGGGAGGAGCTCGCTCCGTAACCTTTACGCCGTGGGAGAGGTCTCCTGCACCGGGATTCACGGGGCCAACCGCCTGGCCTCGACTTCGCTTCTCGAAGGGCTGGTCTGGGGGACGAGAGCGGCCCAGGATATCGCCTCCCACTTTGACCCGGCACTACCCTACGAGTCCGAGGAGATCCATCCCTGGTATTATCCCGAAAGGGAAGAGGAGATCGATCCCGCCCTGATCAACCAGGACTGGCTGACCATCCGCTCAACGATGTGGAACTATGCCGGCATCATCCGCACCCGGAAAAGATTGGAGAGGGCCAAGGCGGACCTGGAGTACCTGCGCCACCGGATCGAGAAGTTCTATAAAGAAGCGAAGATGGACCCCAAGGTGGTCGGATTGAAACACGGAATCCAGGTAGCCCTGATGATCACCCACGCGGCCTTGGCCAACTCCGTCAGCCTGGGCGCCCACTTCCGTAAGGATTAAAACGGGGACAGCATATCAATTTCCGAATTTTCTATTCTCCATTCTGTGCAAAGATGCGCAAAAAGGAATTTAATACACTGTCCCCAATTTGAGGAGTCTTTTTTTGTTGCGGATGGCGGTCAGGATCTCGGGGACCAGTTCAGCGATTTCTTCTTCTTTGTAATCCGAACTCTGGATTTCCACGTCGTCCCCTCCGACCAGGCAGGTCAGTTCTTTCGTCGTCCCGGCCAGCCGGGCCTGAGGGTTGCGCCGGTCTTTCTGCATCCGGGTCACCCGGATGGTCATTATTTCTTTCTGTACCTGGGCCTGGATCAGGATGGAAACGTGGATGTCCTTGTTGGTGTCATCATCGTCCTCGCCCACAAAAAAGGCCTGCTGGACGAAATCCTGCCCGGGGTAGGACCCCATCTCCTTGACTTCGGCGTGGATCTCCTTAAGGACGGCGAGATATTTTTTCTCCGGAGCGGGATAAGGATCATCAGAAATAAATGGTGTCATGGTGAGCCAGAACAACGACAGCCCGGTTATCGAAAATCTGCCCATGACGTCTGGATCCTGATGCTCTCCCCCCATCATAAAGGTAAAGCGGCCGCGAGTCCAGCCTGCCGGAGCTCTGTGACGAAAAGCGGGGTGATTATCTTGGGTGCCGGATAATGATCAGCTGCCATCTGCTGCGGCGACCATTGAGGGTTTAGCCTTCCCGAGATGCTCTTCGAGGGAACCCTCTACCTTTCTTGTTGACCGAGGCGAAGGGCTTGGATGAGGAAGTCCGTCGACGACCCTCCCTTTTCTTTTAGCCAGGCGAGGAGCAGTGGCAAGAGAAACCCGTATGAGGAGTGAGCGGGCGTCGCGAGGCGTCGAAGGCGCCG
>JBAQGA010000255.1:0-6600 GCA_049287565.1 Candidatus Aminicenantales bacterium | reverse complement strand
TCCCAGCTCATCGGCAGCCGGGAAAAGCTCCTCGCCGCCAACGGACAGATCGGTTCCCATTCGAACCTGTCCCACGGCCGGGATGATTTCGATCACTGGAACGCCGACCGGGATGCCCTCCACAGCCAGTATGTTTCCAAGCGCTATCTTTCCTCGGACCTTGAGGATTACGAATACGAGCTCGCCGAGAACGGTCGCTGGGTCTACGAACGGCCTTTTGGCAATGTCTGGGTTCCCAACGTTTATATGAATGATTGGCGCCCCTACTACTACGGTCGCTGGGTCTGGTATCCGATCTGCGGCTGGTCCTGGGTCTCTTACGAGCCCTGGGGCTGGTGCACGTACCATTACGGCCGCTGGCACTGGCGGCTGGGTCTCGGCTGGTACTGGATTCCCCACCACACCTGGGGGCCGGCCTGGGTTCACTGGTATTGGGGTAATGACTATTGCGGCTGGGCTCCGCTGAGCTGGTACAACTACCCGGTGGTCGTCCACAACAACTACTTCTATGACCGCTATCACGGTGCCCGCTACCCGGGCGGGTCCCACGCCCTGACGGTCGTCCACAAGAGCCAACTCCAGAACCGTCATATCTCGAGCGTCGCCCTGAGCCGAACGGAAGCGTCCCGCCTCGGCAATCTCATGATGCAGGCCAGACAGCCCGATGTCAGGCCGACCCTGCGGAATCCCGGGCTGCAAAAAGCGGTTCCTTCCGGTTCCCTGACGACGAAACCCCAGATCCGCCCCTCAAGCCTGAGCCGAAGCCAGGGCACCTCGACAGCGGAACCTTCCTCCCGGATCTCCGGGAGCTCGGTGGGACGAAATGCCCGGACGGTTCCCGGCGAGCGTCCCTCCGCTTCCGGTTCACGGATTTCCTCAGGCAGCCTGAGCAAGAGCCGCAGCGTCAGCACCTATCCCGCTGCTCCTTCGAGCGGGAACAAGACATCGGTCACACCGCGCTCGAGGCCCGAGTCGTCCGGTTCAGTCTCGAGTTCGCCGCGGCGGATCCGGACCGATACCTCCACCCGGAAGAGCCCGGTCTCCTCTTCCTCCCCCCCGACCATCCGCTCCTATTCCTCTTCGCCCCGAATCTCCTCTATCGAACGGCCGTCCTCCACCGCGCGGGAATTTAGCCCCAAGACCTATTCTCCCGATGCCCGCATCTCCCGCTACGGGACAACCTCCCCGTCAAGCTCTTCCCGGAGCTCCGGGCGAGTCCAGTCCTTCGGGGAGAGCCGGCTGCGGGGATGGTCACCGAACTCCAGCAGCCGCAGTTCTTCCTCGAGCTTGCCCTCCGGGTCTTTCTTTGGCTCCGCTCCGTCCCGCAGCGGTAGCTATCCGCGTCTCCGCTCCTTTTCCGGGTCTTCGTCGCGGTCCATTTTCTCGGCTCCCAAATCGTCTTCATCGTCCAGAAGCTTCGGCTCTTCCTCTCGTTCTGTCTCCCGGTCCTCACCGCGGGTCTCCTCCAGCTCGCGTTCCGTTCCGTCCCGCTCTTCCTCTTCTTCTTCCTCCTCCCGGGGCAGTTCAAGCGGTTCCGTCCGGAAAAAGAATTAGTCTTTTACCTTGCCCCCCTCCCGATAGGCTGCAAAAGAGCGCTCGCATATTTCTAAATTAGGTCCGTAATCTTCATTATGGGCGGAGGGGGCCGCCCTTAAGCCCCCGTAGCGGAAGGGGGACCCGTCGGTTTTCCGACGGGGGGAACCGACGGGACTGGTTCCCCGGGGTGCGGGGGCCAAGGGTGGTCCCCTCCGCCCATTTGGATCAGACAAGCGTAAACGGTTGGCTCTTTCGCAAATATCTTTACTTTTGTTTTTTTCAGTGGTATAAAATACTGTCCTGATTATAGTCTGGAGGTATCACCGATGACCCTTCATAGAATTTCTCAGCGATTGCTCTTCGGATCGATCATCTTCATGCTCGCCTTCGCCGGCGTCGTTTTCGCTCAGGAACCTCCCCAGGCCGAAGCCCAGGAAGAAGAGGCCGCCGCCGCTATCACCGAGTTCGAGGGGACCGTCAAGCTGGGACTTGGCAAGTATTTCTACCTGCCGGCGGCCAGGGGTTACGATGTTATCGTCCAGGGAATGATCCAGGGCCAGGATGCCGGCTTCTTAACCGATAAAGAAGTGCGGGTCAAAGGTTCCATTTCCAAAGTCGAGCCCCAAGTCTTTGTCGCCGACAGCATCGAGTTCAAAGACGCCTCCGGACAATATCAGACCGTCTTCACCCGGACTGAAGAGCCTGTGCTTGATGATTATATCGGTCCCCGGGCAAGAGCCGAGTTCGCCCCCCTGGCCATCACAGGCTATAACAAGAGTGAAGAATGGGAAGGAAAGGGCAAAGTCAAGGTCCAGGGCCAGCTGGTCGATAATGCCATCGTCGTCAAAGACGATAAGAACAAAGAGATCGGCAAGATCCTGGTCGATAACATCTCGGAATTCGCCAACTATTACATCAAGAAGCTGAGACTGTTCGATGAATTCTGGTTCTACATCAATATCAAGGACACGGTCGATTGGCGAGACCGTCGGAGAACCCGCGAGCTCTTCCACGCAGACGTCATCTTCGCCGGCCTTTTCTGAAGCGGGATCATTTCATCCTGACGACGGTCTGGCCGACAAGCGGGGCCGTCGGAGGGAAAAAGACCTCTTCGTTATCCACGCGCACCCTCACATAATACTCGATATCCTTGCCGGTCTCCGGGCAGGACCCCCGGTAGACTCCCCGGGCCACGTTCTCGAGCGGGACCGTCACATATTCGGCCTTCCCTAGCTCTCTCCAGTGGAGCGTCGCCTCGGCCGGCTTCTCCTTCGCCAGGATGAGCACCTTGAGGTTCAGGGCTTCCCCCGGAACGAGCGCCGTCCTGAAGGTGGGGACGATCGCCCGGGGAGGCCCGTCGTAGGTCCCGGGGAGCTGGGCCGTTGAGGGGATGTCACCTCCCAGCAGCTTCCCCAGTTCCTCGCCCGGCCGGTGTATCAGAGCGGGGAGGAGATGCTGTTCCCAGTTGGCCACCGTCCCCAGTTCGCCCGGGTTGCTGACCGTGCCCAGCAGAAACCTGTAGAGGTCCTCCAGACCTCTGACCATGCGTTCCCGGACGGGCAGGAGAGTCTTTGCGGCCGCTTCGGTCCTGGCTTTTTCATTGGTCAGTCCCTTGAGCGCTTCCAGGGTGGTGTTGTACTCGGCCCAGAGGCATTCGAGATGGGCCATCTCGCGCATATAGGAAAAGCTGGCCAGCCAGTAGGCGAACCGCGAAGCGTTTCCTTTCCCCGTGACCCGGGGCCCGAGCGCGGCGTCTCCGGCCAGTCAGCCTCGTAGTCGCCAAAATCTCCTCCGCCGCAGTTGATCTTTTTGGAGAATCCCTCCCCCTCGATGACAATCCCGGCGATCGCCGGATAGTGGATGCGGTCGGCTCCGATCCGGCCGAAGATATCCACCTTTTCGGCCACCATCTTTCCTTCCAGGGAGATGTCGAAGACGCGGTGGCCTTTCTCCTTAATCTCGCCTTCGCGGAATTTCAGAACGACATCGTAGGTGCCGTTGGGGATATTCAGGCTATAGCTGAAGACCCGGTCCCTGATATCCTGATAGACGACCTATTCTTTCGTCCCGGCGACCGCCTTCCCAGGGAACGAGACGTAGATGCCGTTGACCGGGCCTTCCTCCTGGATGGAGGATAAGGACTTGCCCCAGGGCTCCTGATTCCAGGCGGCGGCGGCCAGGGCGATCAGGGCGTCATCCACCACTCCCTGAACCGTCTTTTCGTCGGCGTCGCTCCAGGTCCAGTTCTCGTCGGTCCAGAGCCAGTAATAATCCAGGGGATAGGCCTGCCGGATGCGGGTGAAAAGGCCTTTGTAGACCTCCTTCAATACGGCGGGATCCCGGGGATCCAGGCCCTTTTCCTGGAGCCTCTTTTTGACCAGCTCCGGCCGAAGGTGAAGGCGTCGCGGAACATGGCGCCGGTACGGTCAAAGACCGCGTTCGATTCCTCGGGTGTCTGCGGCTCAGGAAGAGGCGTTCCCATGACCTCGGGGCCGAAGCCGTCACTCTCGAAGAGCTCGGCGGCGCCGAAATGGAAGTCACCGGTCTTGGTCGCTTCGTAGCCCCAGTTTCCGCGCAGGGTGTTCTGATAGCTCGAGGGGTAACTGAAGTTCACCGTGCCCTTCGGCCGGCTGTCCTCGGGAAGACCGATCCAGACGGTCGGCTCGGCGTTGGGCTGGCCCTCGGGGTAGGTGTGGAGGCCGAAGAAGTTCATCCGCAGCTTAGGGAGCTGGCCGAGGATGGCCTTGTATTCCTCCGCGTTCCACCAGTCGGGGCCTTCCGGGAAATCGTGGAAAGGATGAATGCCGCGGAGGCGGAAAAGAGGCCGGCCGACCTCGTCGACAGCGGGGCTCTCAAGGGGAATTTGTGCGTCCGGAACGACATCGCCGTGAAGGTAGAAGCGGACGCCCAACTTCTCGGCCAGGCGGTAGGCGCCGTAGAGGGTGCCGGCCCCGTCGCCGCCGGCCACGACCAGGACGATCTTTCTCCGGTGGGGAAAGGTCTTGAGGACATATTCCTCCGCTACCAGGGCTTCGACTTTCGGCTTGAGCTCGGGGTTGGAGAAGTCCGCCGCCAGGAAATGTTCTTTTTCCAGGATCACGATGGCGTCATGGCGCACATCGGCGGCGTTGGAGGAATGCTCGACCGGGAGGAGTTTCCCGGTCCGCAGGTAAAAATACCGCCCGACCTCCTTGGCGGCCAGCTCCTCAAGCGCCGAGGCGTCCTTGGAGATAATGATGACGGGGCCCTTCTTCAGCAGCCCGCACGATACTACCACTATTGCGCTTATCAGAACCAGGGCGGCTATTATCCTTTGTCTTTTCATCGGCCTCTCCTTTACCCCCCCCCGAAACGATAGACAGAAATGCCTGAAGCGAACGTTGAGGGTTCAGCCTTTCTGAGATGTTTTTCGAGGGCAACCGCTCTGGCGGCCGCGAGGACTGTCTGAGCACGCCCTCATTAAAGGGAGATGTCAAACAAGCGCAAGCTCGAATCATGGATTATGGAAACGGCTGTATTTGCGAGTTCCGCAGCGCCGAGAAAAACGTCGAAGAAACGGCGTTAAGAACCCGATCGGGAGCAAAGGCATTTCTGTCTATCGCCTCATTTTATTGAATTGAATTCCTCGACGGCCTCGATCATGGCGACGATGTTGGCCAGGGGAGTGTTGCCCTGGATGTTGTGAACGGCGTTGAAGACGAACCCGCCGCCGGGCGCTAGGACCTCCATCCGGCGCAGAACCTGCTCGCGCACTTCCATGGGCGTCCCGAAGGCGAAGGTCGTCTGGGTATCGACGCCGCCGCCCCAGAAGACGATCCGCTCGCCGTAAAGTTTCTTGAGCCGCGCCGCGTCCATCCCCGCGGCCGTGACTTGGACCGGGTTGAGGATATCGAACCCGGCCTCGACGAACGATTCGATCAGCGGCTCGACCGCCCCGCAGGAATGCTTGAAGGTCTTCCAGCCGGTGTTCCGGTGGACCCAATCGTTGACCATTTTATAGTAGGGGAAATAGAGCTTACGCAAAGTCGTGACCGAGCAGAACTGGGATTGCTGGGTGCCGAAGTCGGCGCCGCAGACGAACATAGCGTCGACGCGGTCGCCGACTACGGCCTTGATCCTGGCCAGGTTCGCCAGCGCGATCTCGGCCTGTTTCTCGAAGACGCGATGGATATAGTCCTGCCGGGTGGCGGTGGAGATATACCATTCCTCGATGTCGCGGATGCCTTTGGGATGCTTGAGGAATGGCGCGGGGACGAGGGCGATGTCGCCGAAGGCCATCCCGCCGAAAGTGGCCATGACCGCCCGGCCCGTGGACGCAGCGCGTTCGGCCTCGCCGGAGAAATAGTCGAGGTCGCGCCCCGAAACCGGTCCGAACTCCTCGAGGTTATCGGCCGGGTCGAGACGGGCCTCGTCGATCGGCTCCTGGCGGATGATGGTGTCGAAGAAGAAGCCGTCCCTGGGCATCCGACCGCTCGGCGGCGCCGCCAAGTCCCCTTCGGGATAGATGAACATATCCCCGTTGGCGTCCTTTTTCGTCCGGAAATGCTCGGAGACGAGGACCTCGAGGCCGCTGTCCAGGCGGTAGGGCTTCCAGTTCTCGTTCCGGAACCCGAAGAGGGTTTCGGGAGCCGGGATTCCCTCGACGTCGATACCCATGACAGTCTTGAGGTCTTCGTCGATCAGTCCGAGCATCTGGTAGGGCTCGTAGACCTTGACTGGCCGTTTCTCCAGACCGTAGTGCTCGCGCAGGCCGGCGATGGCGTTGACATGGATCCCGGTCACCGCGGTCGAGCCGAAATCAACGGGAACGGCGTCGGGCTGGCGATGATCGAGGCTGGCGAGGACGCGCTCCTTCGAAGTCATTTCCCCTTTCTGTTTCTCCTCCCAAAAAATTCATCCTCTCCCCGGTCCTCTCCCTCAATCATCCTTCCTATATTTTCCTCCCCCCTCGGAGACTGTGTCGCAATTAGAAAGGAATTGCAGATCAACAATAAAAATATTCATGGGATATCCATATTGATATAATACGATAGAAGCCGATGAAAGAGGAGTGAGGATGGCCTA
>JBAQGA010000254.1:0-4633 GCA_049287565.1 Candidatus Aminicenantales bacterium | reverse complement strand
TGATATGGACAGGGCTCATGCCGGCCCGGAAATGCTTCGCGGATGTCGTAACAAGCGATACCCAGCTCCCGGCAGATTTCGGCGGTCATTGTCTGGGGCAAGTTCAGATCATATCTTGTGGAATCTTCCAGGTTGACATGCCGCGGAAAATAGGCGCGATCTTTCGGTTCGCAGACCTGAACAGGAGCCGGAATCATGGCGATAATAACCCTGGCGCCGACTTTGCCCGCCGCAGATTTGATTTCCCGAAGGCGGACGGCGACTTTCTCCCGGCCGACGGTTTGAAAATCCTCCCGGCCTTTCTCCAGGGAAAAAAAGTTTCCCAAGAAATACCCATGAGGCCTCGGTTTCCCCGTCATCAGCTCGAGCAGGGGCTCCCTGAGATGAAGGCTGAGATAGCGCTTGAGATGCAGGAGCTTAAAAATATCGAACCACCTGTCCTGCGGCGGAAACCCGAAACCGATCGAGCGGACGAATTGCTCGTCCGCTGTCAGGACATCTTGATATTCATTGACGAAAAAGCCGATCAGCACGAGATCCGGATGATAAATAGGCGCAAATTCTTGAATGACTCTGGTGTATTGATTGGGCCCATATCCCGTGACCGCGAAATTCAAGACTTCGATTTTCTCAGGTTGAGTTTGCTGAAGTCCTTTTTCCAGCAGCCTCGGCCAGGCCATGTCCGTATCGACGCCTTCGGCGCTGGTGAAGGCATCTCCTGTCACCAGGATTCGATAGGCTTCCCCTGTTTTTTGCTCCGGGTATTCCGGACCGGGAAAACCGAGCGAGTTTGATACCACCACATAATCGTAGCTCTCCCAGCGCAAACGGGTTTCTCGCGACGGCTTGAGCTTCCAGCCGAACCGGCTGTCCGGCTCCAAGGAGGGCCGTTCGCCCCATCCCAGGATCTCCTGCGGCGCCGCCCGGCGCACGATGAGCTCGCTCGACACAAGCGCGCCGAGGACGAGCAGGGCAAGCGTGCCCAGAAACAGCGACAGGCGCAGCGTTCCGTATCTCCTGAGAAAACGCGAAATGAGTCTTTGGAGGGGGGGAAGGCTTACGTCCAGGAAGAAAGCGAAGCACACGGTCAGAAAAACAGCCGCAACGATTCCCAGGGCGATTCTCGGGGCGCTCCTGGACAATGAGGCCGGCACAAGCAGCAACACAAACGGGTGGTGAAAGAGGTAGAGGGAATAGGAGTGTCTGCCCGCCCAGGCAAGAACCACGGATCTCTGCAAAAGGGCGGCCCACTTGCCGCTCAATATCAGATAAGCAAAAATGAATGCGGTCGAGCCCAAAAGGAAAGGAGCGAGCACCATACCCGCCAGGCTCAAGGAAAGAGCCAAACCCAGGATATAGATAAAAATCGCCGGAGCGACAAAACTCCACGATCTCAGCCGCTTTCGGAGCCCGCCCTGATCGCGATTCAGCCACCAGGCGAAACTCATGCCGAAGGCGAATTCCGCGAGCCTGGTTATGAACACACCCCCACGCTGCCAGGCGTCGAGGTAAGATTCGAAAAACACGAAGCCCAGCGCCCGGGAAATGAAGCAAAGAAGCGTAGCGAGAACCAACAGCCGGGCCGGTCCCACTCTGTGGAGGCCCTTCCACAGAAGAGGAAAGACGAGATAGAGCTGAATGATCAAACCCACATACCACCATGCCGGGGAGAAATAATAGAAAAGGCCGGGGATTATGCGGATTCCCGCGAAGCTGAGAATGGTCCTGATGTCGGTGAGCGACAGGCCCCAGCCAATGACTAGCGCCGAAGCGATGAATATCAAGTGGACGGACCACCAGGGCGGGTAGATGCGGCCGGCGCGGCGCATAAAGAACGCGCCGGCACTGAGGTGCGCGGTTTCCCGCCGCTCTAATAATCCCCACGTCAGGCCGAATCCGCTGGCGATCAAAAACAAGGTGACGCCCTGGTCCCCCAGCCAGCCCAAGTAACGTGCAAGATTGACCGGAACATTCCAAAGCCCGAATCCTTCAAGAGGTGTGAGCTGCCTGATGCGGTCCACGAGCGAGGGCCAGTGTTCGGTCGGGTTCCCGATATACGGATAGCCGAACAGGCGTTCAACGATGTGGTTGAAGATAATCCAGGCGATGGCTGTTGCTTTAGCGAGGTCCAGCCAAGATAGAGAGGACGGCCTGGATTCTAGATCGGGAGATTCGGTTGAAACTGCCATTTGTTTTTCATCCCAACGCCGCCGCTCTCTTTGCGCCGTCCTTTGAAACTTGCTTATTATATGAAACACCGCCTCGAAATTCCAGGAAGACGTTCTTGGCAACAGGATGGATGCCCCTCCAAGGGAGTTGAAGTCCGGGGCCTCTTATTTGGTCAACCCCATCAGCCGCGGCCGGCGCGGCCTTGATTTTGCCGATGAACCTGTGTATTCTTCACCAGAAGGGTGATTGGAAACCCGGAAGTCATCGATGCGTCAAATTCTTCAAAATCAAAAGACGGGTGAGCTCTCCGTCCAAGAAGTCCCCTCGCCGAGCGCAAGAAAAGGCGGTATCCTGGTCAGGAATGTATGCTCCTTGATCAGCGCCGGAACGGAAAAGACGTCCGTTGAGACAGCCCAGGCCACGCTGCTCGGCAAGGCCAAGTCCCGCCCGGACCTCGTCAAACAGGTTCTCGACAACGTCAAGAAAGAGGGCGTCCTGGCCACCTATGGGAAAGTCCGCTCGCGGCTTGAGCAGGACAAGCCGCTCGGCTACAGCTCCGCCGGACTGGTGATCGAATCAGGATGCGAAGAATTCCAGGCCGGAGACCGCGTCGCCTGCGCCGGCGCCGGCTATGCGTCGCACGCCGAGGTCATCTGGGTTCCCAGGAATCTCGCCGCCGGAATCCCGGAGGGGGTGGATTTCGATGACGCCGCGTTTGCCACGTTGGGCGCCATCGCTCTTCAGGGTGTCAGGCAAGCGGATGTGCGGATCGGCGAGAACGTGGCCGTCATCGGCCTGGGTTTGATCGGTCTGTTGACTCTCCAGATCCTCAAAGCCGCTGGCTGCCGGGTCCTCGGTCTCGACATTTCTTTTGCGTCTCTGGAAATGGCCCGGGAACTGGGGGCCGACCTTGTCGAGGAAAGCGATCCCGGAAAAGCTCTGATGGCGGCCGAGGCGATGACATCGGGCGTCGGTGTGGATGCGGTCATCATCACGGCTTCGACAAAGTCCAATGAACCTGTCGAAATATCCGGGGCCATTTGCCGGGATCGAGGCCGCGTCGTCATTGTCGGGGCGGTGAAGACGGACGTCCCCAGAAGCCCGTTTTACGAGAAGGAAATCACCATCCTGATGTCCCGGTCCTACGGGCCGGGCCGCTATGATTACCGATATGAAGAAAAAGGGCACGACTATCCTATCGGCTATGTGCGCTGGACCGAACAGCGGAATATGGCCGCGTTCCTCGATTTGCTGGCGGGGAAAAAAGTGGACGTGAAAAAGCTGATCACCCACAGGTTCCCTCTCGAAGAGGGACTTCGGGCGTACGACGTCATCCTGGGGAGGACTCAAGAAAAGGCTTTCGGAGTTCTGCTCGATTATCCGGCCGAGAAGTCCGCCGAAAAATCAAAGGGAAAAAGCCAAGCAGCTGCCGTCCGGGAGTTCCGGCCGGGAAAAGAGAGAGTCCGCGTGGGATTCATCGGCGCGGGAAATTTCGCCCAGTCTTACCTCCTGCCCAATTTGAAGAAGAACGACGGCGTTGAGCTGAAGGTCGTCGTCGACGGCTCGCCGCTGGCCGCCAAGAGCGCGGCCGGGAAGTTCGGTTTCGAGACCGCATCGTCCGACGGCGCCGATATCCTGGAGAACGGGGATATCGACGCGGTCTTCATCGCCACGAGCCACGACTCTCACGGCCCGCTGGTCCTGTCGGCCCTGAGGAGCGGGAAGAAGACCTATGTCGAAAAACCGCTGGCCGTCCGGGACGACGAGGTGGACGAGATCGCCGGCTTCGTCAAGGACAATCCCGCGTCTTTCCTCATGGTCGGGTTCAACCGCCGGTTTTCGAGGCCGGTCAGGCTGATCAAGGAGAGTTTTGACAGGAACGACCTGCCCCTGATCATGAATTACCGGGTCAATGCCGGCCCGCTGGCCAAGGAGCATTGGCTCCGGGACCCGGGCCAGGGCGGCCGTATCGTCGGCGAGGGCTGCCATTTCATCGATGTCATGGCTTTCATCGCCGGTTCGGAGGTGGAGAGCGTCTTCGCCCGATCGATCAGGCACGGCGGCCGGAATGTCATCGAGTCGGACAACGTGACGTCCGTTTTGCGTTTCCGGAACGGCTCGATCGGGTCGATGTCCTATTTTGCGACCGGAGATCCCCGCTTTCCCAAGGAGCAACTGGAGGTTTTCGGGGGGGGCAAGGCCGCGGTCTTGGACGACAACCGGAGACTCCGGATATCCCGGCAGGGCAAGGGAAAAAAATTCAAGTTCGACGGGGGCAAAGGGCACAGGGAAGAGATGGACGCCGTCATCGCGGCCATGCTCAAGGGAGAAGAAAGTCCCATCCCCTTCAAGCATATTTTGAACACGACCAGAGTCACCCTGGCCGTCATCAGGTCGCTTGAAACCGGGATGGTCCAAGAGATAAGTTGACGGCCGGCAATTTCGAGCACCCCGAAATGAAAAT
>JBAQGA010000253.1:0-6443 GCA_049287565.1 Candidatus Aminicenantales bacterium | reverse complement strand
GTCTCCGATCGAGAATCCCTCCAAGTGCGGGAGCGTCGCCGCCTGGGGCACGGCGACCAAGGACGGTAAGGTCGTCACCTCCGGCAGTTCCGATGGAAACGATCATTTCAACGTGACCATTATTTGTTTCCCCGAGGATGGAAACGCCTACATCCACTCTCCCTACTATGCTGTCGGGCCATGGGTTTCAGCCGGCGGTCATTCGGGGATGAACGACAAAGGCCTTGTCTATGTGCATCATGGCGTCACCCAAACGGCGCAAGATCAGGGGAAAAAACCGCGATACGGCATTCAAAGCGATATTGCGATAAGACATACTCTGCGGTACGCCGACAAAGCCGAACAAGCCGTCAAGATGACGCTTGGCTATGAGACTACGGGCGACTTCGCAGGAGGCGGATACTACGGCACAGGCGGCTTCTGGGTGGACAAGGAGGGAAACGCCTTTGTTATCGAGAGGTCCGATGACCCTGCTGTCATTCGAAAACCCGGCGACTGCGGGGAAAAAGACTTCCTGTACGCCACGAATACTCTCCTCTCCCGGGAGCTGGGGAAGGATGGAGAGGAGTATGTCGATCATGGAGGGTGGCTCAAGAAGGGCGTCCCTCCCTGTCGAGACGTCAGCGTGAGCCGAAATCTCTATGTCTTCAACCTATTTTCGGAGTATCACGGTCAAATCGATCTCGAATTCATGAAGATGGTCTGGCGGTTTCGAAGCGCCCCTCTTCCAGTCAACGCGCCTCCGGACGTTTGGGAGGAAAAAGCCATGGCCTATTACAAAGAGGGCGGTTGCGAAGGGTGGAGAACTCTCGGTGGCGTGACAAACGCCTGTGTGACGATCACGGTCCCCGAAGATAAGTTGTATTTTGTCTCGACGACTTACCCGGCACGGGAGCCTACGCTGGGCCATCCCCTGGCGCTTCATGATGCTCGTTGGCTGGCCTATGCGACTCGGGCATTTTGCCAAATCAGATTGGGTTCCGGCCCTGCGGAAGTCATGCAGGCCGCCAAATACCAGGCAGAAACGGACCTTTTCCTCGCCGATAGAGAGCTCAGAAAGCTTGATTATCATGATCCGGCTTATGCGCCTCTGGATGCCATCTTCGATCAGGCCGTTATCGAATGGACAAAAGGGGATTTCTGGAGAGGCCCAGACGGCATCGGCAATACACTGACGAAGAAGCCACCCGAGGCGGAAGGCCTCTACTACTGGTCAAGAGCGACGAGGGCTTTTATCCGGTGTCAACTTTTAGCGAGAAAAGTGTACGATGCGCTTGTTCCGCCGGCCACCAAACCCTCAGACCTGGGTCTCAAGCCCTGGAAGTATGAGCCTCCCGACAAAATGGGAAATTGATATACTGTCACCAAATTTCCGTCATCAAATATCCCATCTCCGGAATTATAAGCTAAGGAATTAATTTGCTTGGCACTGTTTTCGCCAGGAATTCACCCAGCCTCCCTAGAAACTTCGCTGAAAGCTTCTTCCTCTCGATCCTATCGGAGGCGTCAATGAGTGGGATTCTCCTGTTTATATCCTCAAGCCCATCTAGCTTGGTCCATAGCTCAACCCACTTCATATAATCACCCCGGACCTCCGGATCTGCCCAAATGAAACCGGCAAACCTGATCGCGTCTTTAATGCCGGTCCACAGCCTTCCATACCAATAAAAGTATTCGTAGGCGTAGTCGAGACGTCTCAGATTGGTGGAATGCCAAATCGGCAAAACCTCGGGTTCTTCTTGCAGGACAAGAGGGATGAGATAGGGATTCGCGAAGATCGTGGAGCGAAATTTTGCGGCTGATTCCTCGTATCGTCCGGCCCTGAACAAAACTAGAGCCCAGCTCAGAAGAAAGTGGGGATCCGGAATATCTCTTCCATAATGGCGCTTATACCACGCGAACTCCCTCAGGGCTCCTTCGAGGTCGTCCTTCAGAAGATAGGCCGGCGCGACAAGATAGCGGACGCCCTGGTTATCATTTGGGTTTCTTCGGAGAAGCTCCTTAAACTCGCCGACAGCTTCATCATATCTCTTCGTTTCGAGATAAAGCAGCCCTAATCCATGTCGGGCTCTCATGTAGGGTCTCGTCTCGAGCTCTCCCCACCAAGCAAATGCCTTCTTATCCTCTGTCCCCAAGTTCGCTTTTGCCTTTTCATACGCTTTCCGATAATACTCCTCGGCTATGTTGAGATTTCCCTTGTCGGTCGCGACCTCGGCAAGACCGTTATAAGCGTCGCCCAAATCCGGATCGATTTTGATGGCCTTCTCGAAACACTTCTTCGCTGTGCGCGGATCCTGCGCCATGCTCTCCCAGCCGTCATAGACGAGGTCTTGCGCCAAACAGCACTGCCCGTATTTCTTCCCTCTGCCACAGGGGCACGGATCATTTCGACCGATGTTGGTCATTTTCTCCCTCCGCGTCTTTTGTACTGCCTCACGTTCTGCGCCTTCCACAGCAGGCCGGGATGCCTCCGGAGGGTTTCCTGCATGGCCGCATCATCCGTCAGGAGCGCTGGGTCGATCTCGCCCTGCTCGTTCAAGCGCGCCAAGAACTCAAGCTCTTGCGGTTTGAATGGGAGAAGCGTACCCAGGAACCCGCGGCATTCGTCGATGAGTTTCCGGACCCACGATTCGATCTCCGCGCCTCCTGGCGCCAAATCGTTTCGCAGCATAGGAACAAGCTGTTGACCGACATCCCCGGGATCAGCCCTAATTTCCTCGATCTTGACCTCTCGCCAATCTCTCCGACTCGCTCCCCCATAGACGACAAAGCCCAGGCGCAGCCGTGCCGGGTCAAAGCCGATATTCCGAAAAAGGTAATGGGCATCGAAGAGGTCTCTGCAGGTGTTGCGGCTGAAAAGCGCCGACAGCTTGCCGCCGGCTAGTTCATGTACGTCAAGAACGGGAATCCGGGTCACCGAGAACGCGCCGAGCGGTCGGGAATCTCTCAGTTCCAGCGGCCAAAGAGGGATCCGATACATAAAGCTCATGTCGAGTTCGAGAGTTCCCCTGCGGCCCGACGTCCCGTCATATGACAACCGCCACTTTCCCCCCGCATGCTCTTCTGGAACCCGGTGGATCCTGATTCCGAGCCGACCGCAAACTGCCTGGACGGCTTGTTCGATCTTCGGCCTTTCTTCGAGCATGGTTTCACGATCGGCGGAGCCGATATAGTTCAAGTCGATGTCCACGGAAAGACGAGGCGCGTCGAAAAAGAATAGGTTGAGCGCCGTTCCCCCTTTGAGGACGATACGTTCCTTGAGGAAGGGATGGCTCCGCAAAGCTTCGAGAACCTCGAGGAGGCGAAGGGCCTTTTCCATCGGCTCGGCTCGAAAGCCCGCGGCGGCCGCCTCTCTCTGTACATCTTCCCAGGAGAGCTTCATTCTTTGGCCTCCCAGTTCCGGTTCAGCACGCGCTCAGGGACGACCAGGTTCCAGGCCGAAACGAATTTTCCCGGCTCCCTCCCGGGATCGAAGTAGCGCGGCTGGGCAGGCATCAGCGCCCGGAACTCGTCGAGGTGCTTTTCTTCAACCATCAGCGGCTCCCGGTGCTGGTCCAGGAAAAAGCCGACCCTCGCTGCGGCGATAGCCGAGCCCAGCCTCTTGGCATAGACGAGCACGGCGTCCAGGTCGAAGAATTCGACCATATCTAAGGAACGCCAGATTTCCTCCCATCCTCCGCTCTTGTCGGGCGCGTCGAGGACATCGACCAGCGTCCGCTCCAGGCTCGTCACCCTCGCCAGACCTCCCGCATGCCGGATCTCTAGAACGCCGCCGCCGAAGTCCGGAAGCGCCCGGAGTTTCACGGGCGCCTGGACGGGAACGAATTCTTTATCCTGAAAAGTGAATGGACTCGTCCGCTTCTTCGTCAAGAAATGATATTTTCTCCATAGGGAATAGGCTTTCCCGTGAAACTGCAGGGCCGCATGGTAAGCAACAACGGCATCATCCTGGAGTTTGGAGGCAATAACATAAGGGTCAATTTCCACCTCGGCCGATTCGACACCGGGGGGACGCACCGCATAAAGACCGCGCCTCACCCGAAGGAGCCTGCCTGAGGCCATATGCAGAGCGAGGAGGTTGTTTGCAGTCGCCCTGGTACGCCCACGGGCGGCGAGGGTCGCCAAGAAATCCCAATGGCTGAAAACAGGATTTCTGGCAAAGAATTCAAGCGACTTGCCGTTTTGTACGTTCATAACTATAAATTATAGTAATAATTCTACCTAAAAGCAAGTGTTATTTACATCTATGCGTATTTATCACTATTATATATGGTTATATCTCTGCACTGCGGCAAATCCCTGACCTTTTTTGTGCCGCTGGCTTTCCCCTGTAGGGAATCCATGATATCTTTCAATCTGTTATCGACATCATGAAATCCAAGCTCTCGTCTCCCGAGATAAAGCACAACTTCGAGCTCCAGCTTGTCATTTGAGCGATATTGAGTCTTGCTTTCCCGACAGGCTTTTATCAATTCTGCTTTCCATTTACCACAGGCTCTGCTGACAGGCCGTTAGAGATTGAAGGGTAACAAAGGCCGATTTGCTCATGAGTGTTCCCAAAAAAACAAAGCCCCTTGGTCGATCCTGGCCTTTTTATCGGCGACCAGGATGTCGCAAGGGGCGTTTTGTAAGCTTTGCTTTTGTTTTGCCTCTCTTATTATAGCACCACTGTCAAGTTCCATTCCACCTTAATAGACGTATTGCGTGGTCAAGGATTCTCAGGGATTCTAGAAAAATGGGAAATTGATATACTGTCACCAATTTATAATCCCCAGTCCGCTGCGTAAACTTTTGTTGACATACTTCTTGGCCGAATGCTATATAGGATTTTAATCGAGCTAGCGTGATTTTACTTCTTCCAAATATCCCGTCCTTCCGGGACACTCTATTCCATATTCGCCCTTATGGCGATTGAGCTTGGAATCGTTTGTTTTTTTTATAAATCTCTTCCTGCAAATAGGGCAACGAAAAATATATTTGGGTCCAGAATAAGACGGAGCAATCCTCGAGGCATGCCGGATTGTTCTCCTGAGGCTTCGTTTGGGCAGGATGTGAGTAGCCCGGCCAGCCCCGCCCCGCGTCTCAAGTCCAGATGGTGATAGCTCTGGAGTGAAGGAAGTCAATTCAATCGCAAACCGTGTTGGCATCCAAGTTATAAACACGCGCGGATTCAAGGATTTCGTACTTATTTATCATCCGGTGCGTCTTGTCTCCAGTTGTCAGGAACCCAAAGTTTCCATTTGGTGATTAGCCGGCCGGCTGGAATCGAGGGATCAAGCTTGGCATTGCCTTGCGTCAACCTCGAAAGACAGGCTTCCATAGTCTCCTTTTCATGAGGAGCGAGCTTTTCAATCAAGAAACCGAGGCGCTTAAATACGGCCCCATTTCCGAACTTCTCGGCATAATTCACGAGAAGCGCCATGTCCTTATGATTAGACTTAAGATAGTTCAGAAAAATCTCAGCCGTTGGTCTGATGCCACCTCCGAGCGCTGGATCATTCATGAGATCGAGTATAGTTCGGGTAGGATCGGAGACTTCAACTTTTGTTTGTCCCCTCCAGACAGATTTTAGCCCAAAGATAGCTTTCCTGGGGACTGTCCTAAGCAGTAAGTCGATATTCCTAATCGACACCTTCCTTTTTCTAAGCTTCCGTACCGTCATTATAACAAGCGTTTTGTGAATCTGCTCCGTTAGGTCCCAGTATTCAGCAGCGCTCCATCCGCCAATGTAGCAGGGAAAAAAAAGCCTTTCCGCAAGCGCCCAGGAATCCTCGATGGAAATATCAGGAGTCTGCGCTTCGATCGGCACGGGCAGATAGACTCCGTGGCTTATACGCGAAACCCAGCCTTTTTTTGACCACCTCGAGAGCGTCTTGGCAACCTCTGAAGGCTTAATGCCAAGAATCTCTGCTGCGTCTTTAATGAGGATTATTCCTCTTGACTGGCGAATTAGCCGGGTAAGGCGCTCCCTTTCAATTTTTCCCAAGCCATAAAGTCCTTTCATGGTATCTCCGAACACCTTCTTTTCGAGTAAAACGCGATTATTTGCACACACGATGTACTGTCTTTTTTATAGCGAGTACATCTTAAGTGCTAAAATTCTCATAATAAGCGAATAATTACATTTCAAATATACTCGATGATTATAGAAAATGTCAATATCGTTATTTATCCTTCAGCTACGTCATTCTTATTACCCCCAGTCCGCCTGCATAAACTCTTGTTGACATTCCCCTAACTTAATGTTATAGACTCCCCTTAGGGGCAATTATCAGCTATGCACGGGGTTGTCGGCGCCAAGCTCAAGAAAGCCCGTACCGATCTGGGCCTTTCCCAGGAGGCCTTCGGCCGCGCCCTCGGCTATTCCTCCGAGTTCATCTCCCTCCTCGAGTCCGATAAACGGACGCCGTCCCTCGCCACCCTGAACAAGATTGCCACCTTCC
>JBAQGA010000252.1:0-3014 GCA_049287565.1 Candidatus Aminicenantales bacterium | reverse complement strand
CTCCAGTACATGCCCTTGGCCGCACCCCTGTAATTGAGTAGGACCGAGGCGTTGTCATCCAGGGGACGGCCTTCCCCGAAATGGTCAAGGCGGGCGAGGAGGGATTGGATCTCCAGACCCGTTACGTAGGAGACCATATGTTCGATGTGGCTTCCGATGTCGCCGACACAGTTCGAGGCGCCGGCGAGCTTCGGGTCGGTGCGCCAGGCCGCTTGTTTTTGGCCTGTCTTCTCGAGAAGAGTGGCCAGCCAATCCTGGGGGTATTCCCCGCTGATGAAACGGACCTCCCCGAGTTCTCCGTTTTTCACCATGTCCCGCATGTGCTTGATGATCGGATAGCCGCTGTAGGCATAGGTGACGCAGAAGAAGTTTTCATTCTTCTTGGCCAGCCGGCCCAGCTCCTCGGCGTCGCGAAGCGTCGTCGTCAAGGGCTTATCGCAGACGACGTGGATCCCGTTCTCGACGGCCAGTTTGGCGGCCGGAAAATGGGTGCTGTTAGGCGCAGCGATGACGACAAAGTCGATCCTGTCATTGCGTTCGGCCTCTATCCGGAGCATCTCCTGATAGGTCTTGTAGAGGCGCGACTTATCGACACCCCAGGCTTCCCCCGTGGCCAGGGTGTTATCATAGGATTGGGAGAAACAGCCGGCCACGAGCCGGGCTTTGCCGTCCATGGCGATGGCTTTGCGATGGACATCGCCGATGAAGGCGCCCTGGCCGCCGCCGATCATGCCGTAGGTCAGGCGGGCCGTTGCGCTGAGCGTTTCTTGGCCTTCGATCATCTCCGGACCTCCTCTTCTCGGGACCGGCTTCCCCACGGCGCGGCCCAGAAACCGCCTAGAGCGTACTCAAGATATATCACGGAAATTATGACGACACAAGACTCTGCTACCCAAGATTGCCGATTGAAGAGTGTCATCACGAGCGAAGCGTGGTGATCTCAGATCCGTCCCCGCTTGACACCGTTGGGGAAATGCTATATCGTATATACAGATTATACGCTAGAGCTAGCCATGGACAAGCAAATGATCGTCCGTATCGACACAGAGCTTAAAGAACGCCTGAGCCGCCTCGCCCGGTCCGAGGGGAAAACGACCAGCCAGATGGTCCGGGAGCTCATCCGCGATTATGTCAAGGACAGGGACATCGGCGCCTATATCGACGGCTTGTGGAGCCGGATCGGCGCGAAACTCGCCTCACGCAGCGTCCGTCCCGGCGATATCAATAGGGCCGTCGCCGAATCGCGAAAAAAACGCGGATGAGAGTCGTCATCGACACGAACGTATTTATCTCCTCCTTTTTTGGAGGAAAACCGAGGAAAGTCATCGACCTCTGGAAAAAAGGAGAGATCATAATCTGCCTCTCCCCGAACATCGTCGAGGAATACGTGGCCGTCCTCCGGAGACTGGGGCTTGAAGAAGACCCGGAGATCGGCGAGCTTATCGACCTTTTCGCCAAGGGTTATCAGCTTCTCTTCACGACGAAGACCCCGTCACTCAAAGTCGTCCGTGCTGATCCGGCCGACGACAAATTCATCGAGTGCGCCGTCGCCCTTAAGGCCCAAGCGATCATCTCCGGTGACAAACTCTTGAAGGCAATCGGGGATTACCTGGGGATGAAGATCCTCGGTCCCGGGGAATTCCTGCCTTTTTTTCTCCGCCGATTAAGGCAACAAGAATGCCGCCGCCTTTAGAGCCAGCGCCCGGGCGTCGAGGTCGGCGCGGTTGCAGAGGACGATCACGGTGAGCCCGTCTTCGGTGAAACGATGGATCGCCGTCCGAAAACCGGCTGTCTCTCCGTAGTGCCACATCCGGGCGCGCCCATTCCACGGATTCAGGAACCAGCCAAAACCGTAGTCCGCCGGCGCTCCATCGGGCTCGCTCGGAGGTCCCTCCAGAACGCGCACGGGAGTAAGCGCAGGGCGCATTTCTGCCTCGCTCAGCAGCGTGTGTCGGCGCAAGGCCTCGTCCCACTTCAGGAGGTCCGAGAGCGAAGAATAGACCCCCCCGTCGCCAAGAGTGGCGGAGGTCGGGCTCTGGTCTGTTTCACGCCAGAGGCCGCCTTCCCGAGTGTGACCATAGGCTCGGTTCGGCACGTCTTTCTTGCCGCTTTCATAGGCCAAGGTGCCTGTCATTTTCAGGGGAACGAATATGCGGTCGTGCAGATATTCGGCGAAAGGCCGGCCCGAGACTCTCTGGACGAGGAGGCCCAGAAGTACGTAGCCGGAGTTGCTGTAGGTCAATCTCGTGCCCGGCATGAACTTTCCGGACCTTTCTTTTTTTAGGAGATCGAGAACTCCGACATCCTTGATCTGAACCTGGCCGACGGGAAGGGTGGGATTTACCGGGGGAATGAGATCCTCATAATCGGGGAGGCCAGACGTGTGGCCGAGGAGATGACGGATGGTGATGGCGCGGCCGTATTCCGGGAAATCGGGAAAGATGTCGGCCAGGCTGTCTTCATAATGGAGCTTTCCGTCGCGAACGAGCAGCATGACGGCCGTGGCCGTGAACTGTTTCGTGACCGACGCCAGGCGGAAATTCGTCCGGGCGTCAATTCGCTGTCCAGTCCGAAAGTCCGTGACTCCATATCCTCGTTCAAAGACCACGCCCGCGTCATTCGCGACGAGCACGGCCGCCCCGGGCTCACGGTCCGATATCAGCCCGGAAAAGAGGGCGTCAACTTGCTTCACCCCGGGTCCCCGCTTCGCCGGCCCGCACATCACCAACATAGAGAAAGCCATGCCGACGATCGCGAAGCTCCGCATCGTCGGTCCCGTCGGAGTTCGCATTCCTGAGAAATCCTAATTCAAGCAACAGGTAATTTCAAGCGAAAGCCCGAGGCTTTCCGGATCCCGCAGGACCTCCGACTTGATCCACGACCTTGTTAAGAGCGCTTGTCTGGTTCCGTTTGGCGCCTCCCGCGCCTTCATGAAGATCATACATCGAGAAAGGTGCCTTATCCGGGACATATTTCCAAACATGGAGCATATTGAATCCGGCGGGATTCTGGTG
>JBAQGA010000251.1:0-16669 GCA_049287565.1 Candidatus Aminicenantales bacterium | reverse complement strand
GAATAATCCTTCGATAATTTGTTTAAATAGAATCGATGAAACACATCAAGCTTGTCCTTATCGTTATCTTGGTTGTAGGTATCGCCAGCCTTCTGTCATTCACTGAACCTCTTCGGCTCATCCAGATTCAAAAAGGGAACCCGGGACTGCTCGGCGTGTTGACACAACTTCAGATCGATGTCATCCAGGAACTCGGAACCTGTTTTCTGGCGCGGGCGGACCGGCAAGACATCCGCGCTCTGAGAGCGTCGGAGGTTCCTGTGGTCGTCCTTGACCTGGATGCCCGGGGGAAATCCTAGCCAGCGGAACGGCTATGGTCATGGAAGCCGCCCGCATTCTCACTCGATTTCCGCTTGACTTCACCGTCCGGTTCATCGCTTTCACGGCCGAAGAGATCGGCCTTTTCGGAAGCCGCATTTATTCCGTGGAAGCAAGGCCCCACAGGGAGAACATCATCGCCGTCATCAACCTCGACATGATCGCTTATCCGGATGAGCTGCCCGAAGACCTGGAGATCATCGTCAACCCGGCCTCGGAATGGCTGGCCGCCAAATTCCTGAACGTCTGCGGAACCTACGGGCTCATCGACGCCATCCGGGTTGTCGACGCCGCGATCATCTATTCAGATCATTCGCCGTTCTGGGACCAAGGATACGCGGCCCTTCTGGCCATTGAAGATTATCCCGTCAAAAATCCCTATTATCACGGGATCACCGATACGATAGATACACTGAATTTCGATTTTTTCCGGGATTCGGCCCGGGCGGCGCTGGCCGTATTGGCGGAGATGGCCCAGCCGGTCAGGACCGGATATCCTGTCGCCCCAGAGGAACTGCTGACGGCTTCCTATACCTACAGCTCCTTGTACAATTCGTTCAGGAACATCCGACTCTCCTAGGCTTCACGGCCCGGCGCGGCCGGATACAACATCTACCGCTCCAGCATACCCCACCAGGATTATCAAAAATTGAACTCCGCACCGGTCGCTGAGACGGTCTATCTGGACCGCTATCTCCCAACCGGTAGTTCCTTTTTCTATGTCGTCACCACCGTGGGAGCGGATGGGCTCGAGAACAACTACTCGCAGCAAGTCTGGGTTTGGCCTGAGGTCGCAGCTTCTGCCCAGACACTGGCCGGCCGATTTTCTTTCTTCCGGGGCGTGCAAAGATGAGAAAAAAAATCGGCCTCGTCGCCACGGCGGTTCTATTCCTCGGCCTCACTTCCTACTCGCAGGTCGTCTCCCTCGCGCTGTCGTCCGGACTTTTTTTCCCGAAAGAGAAAATTTACAGGGATATCTATGGACAGAGTATGCCCCTGGTTCTGGAATTCCGGATAGGGACCGGTCGGTACTTCGGCCTGGCTGCCGGCATCGAATACTTCTCCGATAAAGGCACAGCGCTCAACGTCAATCAGGGAAACGCCGAGTACCCGGTCCGCTTCCGGATGACCTCCTACCCGGTCTCCGGCTATTTTCTCTATCCTTTGGGAAAGATCTCACTCTACGTCGGCACCGGAATCAGCTTTCACTCCTACAAGGAAGAGTGGGAGGATCTGGACCTCAACCACGAGGGAAACACGGCCAAGCCTTTTATATCCGGCGGCATCGAGTACCATATCGTCCCCAGGCTGACCGCCCGCTTGTTCCTTCGGTACGAAAGCATCGTCACCGAGCGCGGTTCTTATCTTCCGAGAGAGGTCAACCTCGGCGGCCTTTCTCTTCTGGGCGGTCTATCCTTCCGAGTTCTCTGAGGCCGGCGTCGCGGACAGCGGGGCGGCTCGAATTCAAGCACCTGCCGATGCTGACCATTCCGCCTGAATGCAGGGGATTTTGTAGACCCTCGTTTATTTCTCGGGATCGAAGGCCGAGATCTGGCGGAGTTTGGCGATGATCTCAGGAAGATCTTCAAGGGTACCCTGGACATCCTCTTCTGTGTTGAATCGGCCCAGGGAAATGCGGAGGCAGGAGCGGGCGATCTCGGGCTTCAAGCCGATGGAGAGAAGGACATGGGAAACATCCTCGGATTCCGAGCTGCAGGCGGAGCCGGTCGAGACGCATATTCCTTTTGTGACCAGGGCCAGGAGAATGGCTTCGGCCTCCAAGCCGGGGAAGGCGATATTCAGGGTGTTCTTGACTCGTTTTTCCGGGTGGCCGTTGAACTTGATCTTGGGAATTCTGTCCTCTATGCCCTGCTTCAAGCTGTCGGTCAGCTTCTCAATTCTCTCTCTGTCCTTCTTTCCGCGCTCCCTAAGGATTCGCGCCGCCTCGCCGAAACCCATGATGCCGACCGTGTTCTCCGTCCCGGCGCGGAGCCCGCGCTCTTGGTGCCCCCCATAGATGAACGGACGGATGTCCGTCCCCTTGCGGATGTACAGAGCGCCGACTCCTTTCGGACCGTAAATCTTATGGGCGGAAATGGTCAGGAGGTCGACACCCAGTTTGGTCACATCGAGGTCGATCTTGCCGAAGGACTGGACGGCGTCGGTGTGTACAGGAACGCCTTTTTCCCGGGCCAGGCCGACGATCGCCTCGATCGCCTGGATGGTCCCGATCTCGTTGTTGGCCTGCATGATGGAGATGAGAGCGGTCTGGGGCGTGACGGATTCGCGGAGGAAGTCCAGGTCCACGATCCCGTCGCTGTCCACCGGGACATAGGTCACCTTGTACCTTCTTTTCTCGAGATCATTAGCCAGACTGAGGACGGCCGGATGTTCGATAACTGAAGTGATGAGTTCCCTCTTATCGGGGCAAGCATCGAGGACTCCACGGATGGCCCAATTATCCGCCTCGGTCCCTGAACCGGTAAAAAAGATTTCGCTCCGCTGGGCGCCGATGGCCTTGGCGATCGATTCCCGGGCTTGGGTGACGATCTCTTTGACCGTCCGTCCGATGGGATAGAGAGAGGAGGGATTTCCGAAGTGCTCCTTGAGGAACACGCCCATCTTTTCCGCCACCGCGGGGTCGACGGGAGTGGTCGCGTTGTTATCGAGATATATCACGGGACCTCTTTTCCCAGGGCCGACCGATATCAGATCGGCGTGGCCGCGATCAGGCCAGGTTTTCCTCCAGGATCCTGATGACCTCCAGGCCCGCCCGCTTCTGGCCCTCTTGGGCGGCCGCCCCGATGTGCGGCGTGACCATCACGTTGGGATGGTCGATCAGCGCAAAATCCGCCGGCGGCTCCTTTTCAAAGACGTCCAGGGCGGCGGCCCGAACCTTGCCGGAGTTGAGGGCTTCCAAAAGCGCGGCCTCGTCCACGACACCACCGCGGGCGGCGTTGACCAGGATAACACCCTCCTTCATCTTCAAGAACTCCTCGCGGCCGAGCAAAGGCTTGGCCTGCTTGGGAGTATGCAGCGTAATGATATCGGATTCGGCCAGGAGCTCGTCCATTGCGATCTGCCTGATGTCGAGCTTCGTCTCGACCGGGATGACGTCATAGACGAGGACCTTCATCCCAAAAGCCAGGGCTCGCTCCGCGACGGCCAGGCCGATCCGACCGCCCCCGATAATCCCCAGGGTCTTCTCATAGAGCTCGGTCCCGGAGAGCGTTTTTTTCTCCCACTTATGTTCCTTCATCGAAAGATTGGCCCGGCCGAGCTGGCGGACGGCTCCGAGCATCAGCCCGAAGGTAATCTCGGCCACGGAGACCGTCGTCGCCGCCGGAGTGTTGGCTACCTTGATGCCTTTTTCCTTAGCGGCCACGGCATCGACGTTGTCCAGCCCGATCCCGGCCCGGACGATCATCTCCAGTCCGCTGGCCGCCTCGATGACTTTGCGCGTCACCTTGGTGGCACTGCGCACGACGATGGCGTTGAATCCGGGGATGGTCTTGATGAGCTCGGCCTCGTCCATCCCGGTCTTGATCGTCACTTCAAAGCGGGGAAGGGCCTGGAGCTTCTCGGTGGCTTTCTTGTCCAGAGAATCCGCTAATAGGATCTTCTTCATTTCCAATTCTCCTTCAAGACGCTCTCCGCCGCTCCGACGGAACGGCCTTTCTCGAATGAGAAACCGAGATCGGCCAATGTCATTTCAAGGGCAGAGAGAGAGGTGATGATATCGAAACCGCCCATGTAGCCGAGGTGGGCGATCCGGAAGAACTTGCCCTTGTTGGGATCCTGAGCGCCGGCGATATAGGCCCTGTACTTGCCCTGCATCGTCTTGACCAGCTGGCTGCCATCGATCCCGGGAGGCACCTTGACCGCGGTCAGGATGTTTCCCGGACTCTTGGCCAGGAGCTCGAGCCCGAGGGCCTTGACCCCGGCGCGGGTGGCCTCGCCGAGGATCCGATGATGCTCCAGAAGGCCCTCGAGACCCTGGGCCTTGATGATGTCCAGGGCCTTTTTCTGTTGGATGATGAGCGATATTCCGGGAGTCCAGGGAGAGGTTTTCTTTTCCAAGTTCTTCTTGGCCTTCTTGGCATCAAAGTAGAACCGGGGAAGTTTGGCCGTCTCGACAAGCTTCCAAGCTTTGGGGCTGAAGGCGATATAGGCCAGACCGGGCGGAATCATGAACGACTTCTGGGACCCGGAGACCAGGATATCGACCTTCCATTCGTCCATAGGGCAAGGCGTCGCCCCCAAGCCCGAGATGCCGTCGACCACGAGGATGGCCTCTGTCTGGGAGACGACCTCTCCGAAGCCCTTGATGTCATAGATCGCGCCGCTCGAGGTTTCAGAGAGAGTCACGAACACGGCCTTCACTCCAGGATTGGCCTTGAGCTCGGCGGCCAGCTGTTCCCGGCTGAAATCGGCTCCCCACTCGAGCACGATCTCTCGGACGTTCACTCCGTAAGCCCGGCAGATCATGCCCCACCGTTCGCCGAACTTTCCGCCGTTTATGGAGATGACGGTATCGCCGGGGCTCAACGTGTTGACGATCGCCGTCTCCATAGCGCCGGTCCCTGAGGAGGTCAGGATGAAGACATCCTCCTTGGTCTGAAAGACATACTTGAGCCCTTCCGACACCTGCACGAAGATCTCGCTGAATTCCGGCGTCCGATGGTGGATGATGGGCTGGGCAGCGACAGCCAGGACTTCATCGGGGATGGGAGTCGGGCCGGGGGAGAGGAGATAATATTTTTTTATCATAAAAGGCCTCCAAAAAAAGTGAGAAAGATTATAAAAAATTCGTCACGTTCACGTTATCAGAAATGCCCAACAGAGTCAATGAGAATGCCCCGGGGCCTCCCTTCCACTTGCCTTAAAGCTGACGGAGAAGTTCCATCAACAGGGCCGTCCGTTGGACGAGAGAGGGGAGGAGGAAGTGTTCATTTTCGGCATGGATGCCGTCGCCGTCGGGCCCCAGGCCGTCCAGGGTCGATACACCCATGCTCGAGGCGATCGAGGCGTCCGATCCTCCTCCTGATCTTCCCTGCGTTAAGCTGATGCCTATCGCCGCGGCCGCCTTCTGGGCTTTCCTGAAGAGCTGGATGGACGCTTTTGTCTTTTCCATCGGGGGGGTGAGACTGTCGATGAAGAACTTGAGCTTGGCGCCGGGCCGGTCCGGCGTCATCCTTTTGAGGGCCTTCAGGATCTTATCCTTCCGAGCGGTCGTCCAGAAGCGGATGTCCATGACCCCCCAGGCCGACTCGGCCACGACATTGGCTTTTTCCCCGCCTCCGATCTGGTCGATGCTGATCGTGGTCCCGGCCGTAGCCAATTTTTTCAGGCGATGGAGCTGAGAGATCAGCTCTTCGATGGCGTTTATCCCCTTTTCCGGCGTCCCGGCGTGGGCGGCTTTGCCTTTGACCTCAAGCCGGACGACGAGCCGCCCTTTGCGCTGGGTTTTCAGGGCACCCCCAGGGAGGGCAGGTTCGAGGCAAAGAACAAGTTTTGATCTCTTGGCCAGCCGGACGATCACTTCGTTTGAAGGCTCGCTGCCGACCTCTTCGGCGGAATTGATGAAAACGGCGATTCTCCGGGACGGCTTAAGGTTGAACTGGTGGAGGGCCTTCAGGGCAAAAATCGCTTCCACCAGCCCCGCCTTCATGTCCAGCACGCCTGGCCCGAAAACCTTGTTTTGGGAGATATAGAAGGGCATCTTGGCGAGTTTGCCGACGGGCCAGACAGTATCGATATGGGTAAGGACAAGAATCTGTCCTTCTGTAGAGACCTTTGCCGAGCCCGGGTATTCAACGAGGAAGAGATCCCCGATCCGCTTCTGCGGGAACCGGGTGATCTTGGCGCCGGTCTTCCTGAACTCACCGACGACGAAAGCCGAACAGGCATCCACAGCTTTCTTGTCCGGAGAGGGGGATTCCCGGTTGACGATATTTTTCAGGAGATGGATCATCTCTCCTTGGCGGGATTTGAAATATTGATTGAAGTCCATGTGCGCGCCTCCGGTTTTTCTAATGTAGCACAGCTCAGAGGAAAATGCACGAATGGCTCGGGGCAGTGGCATGAGGAATCCGTATGAGGAGTGAGCGGGCACGGTTTCTCGACCGCAGGGAGAGAAGAGCGACCGACGAATCGAGCCCGTTTTCCGCGCTGGGAGAAAACGGGCGCGGTTTCAATGCCACTGCCCCGAGCCCTCACGGACTTCCTCACCCAAACCCTTCGCCTCGGTCAATAAAAAGGAAGCGGCTTCCCTCGAAAAACGCCACCGGACGGCAAAACCTTCGAGGTCGCTTCTCCATCCCCAAGTTATTCATCACCTAAAAGGAGATGCTTCCGGGGGGAAGAATGATGACTTTCAGAACTCCAATCCTCGGAGGGGAGAAAAGCGGATAAATGAAAAGCTAGATTTTTCTGAGTAACTTCTTGACTTTTTTATGGAGGCGGTCGGCGCTCCTGATGATTCTTCCGACAGGACGTTGTCGCAGCCGGATGGAGCGGTGGATGCAGACCTCATGGCAGCACAGGCAGTGGATGCAACCGGTCTTATCGACCCGGGCCTTCCCCCTGACCTTACGGATCGTCTTGGCCGGGCAGATGGCGATGCATTCCAGGCAGGCATTGCACTTACCGGGGATGATCTCCGGCGTAAGGATGAGCTGACCGGAAACATAGGCATACATAAAGGATGGAAGCCAGCGGCTGAACATCCCGGTGGCCAGCGAAGACGGCCGAAAATCCTTGACCTCGGCGTTCTGGATCTTTTCTCCAAGAATATCGATGCCCTGGAGATCGCCGACGCCGAGACCGCGGGCGTTGGCGGCGGACGTCGTGAACACGGCGGAAGGATGATAGCCGGCCACACGCGCAGCGACCGCATCCACGGCCACGGCATCCCGGCCGGCGATGATCAGTCCGATCTTCCTGGGGACTCCGGAGGACGGGCCTTCGCCTTCCATGCCGACAACGGCATCCATGATGGTCAGGCGCGGCGGAGCCGCGGAGAAAACGTCCACGAGCATTCGCGAAAAGATATCGTTGCGGGGGAAGCGGCGGTGGTATTCGAGCCGGAGTCCATAGGGGATGACGCCATACATGTTTTTCACGGCACCGGTGAAGGCGGTGAAGCTATGCGTTTTCAGCTTGGGCAGGTTGAGGACGGCGTCCGCCTCGAGGACGGGTCGGGCGATAAAGACCGATTTCAAAACGGCCCCGCGCAAGGAAACCTCGACAAATCCGGTCTCTCTCAGGTTAACGAGAGGCACTCCTAGTTCCTCGCAGACCCGGCGAAAACCGGTGGTCAGAAACTCGTCTCCCCGGCCAAAATTGACATCATCGCCGACCATTGCGCGCCCGCCGTGGTCTAGAAGGAGCCGCAGGACCTCGCGAACAAACAGAGGATGGGTGCAGATGGCCCGTTCCGGGGGTGCCTGGGAGGCGAGATGATTGATCTTGACAAAAACATTCATCCCCCGGGTCAGGAAAGAGCTCAGACTCCCGAGAAGATCCAGACTTTTCCTCACGGCACGGGACAGCGGCTCGGCTTCATAGGATGCGCAGCCGACGACAGCGACTCTGGATCTCTGGGTCGCGTTCCTTCCTTGGGCAGCGGCGGTTGCTGAATATCCCATGTTTTCCGCCAGATATTCTAGCCGAAAGGAACCTGAAAGGCGAGAAAACCCGCTCTCCGCGACGCCGACAACCGTTGATTTATGGCCGGTTTTGCCGTACATTAAGAAAGAAAGACGTCCATGACGGCCAGAAAATACCCGGGATCGTTCCTTGCCGCTATCTCTATTCTCATCCTGATGATGGTCATATTGACGATGCTCCCGTTGGGCGGCGAGGTTTTCTATCCCTGGAAGGGAACGTACATCGGCGCCCTGGAAGGCAAGGAATGGTTCGGCCTGGTCCTGGCTCCGGCCAGAGAAGTCGCCTTCGGCCTGCGTCTCCGCGTCCAAAAGGAGGGCCAAACAGCCGCCGGCGACGATTTCTTCTATATCGTCTCCGAGGTCGGCCCCAACTCCCCAGATGGCCAGTATGCCCGGATCGTCGCCGACCTGAGCCTGCCGTTCAACCAGGGAAACGATACACCCATCCTGATTAAGCCGCCATCTAAATCCGACCGGCTGATTCTGGAATGGTCCCGTCAGGATGACCGGACGGTGCTCGGCCGTATCCTCGCGCCTAAGGACATCTCCCTCCAGATCATCCACTATTTTCCCTGGAACCTCAAAGGGGAGTACAGTCTCCTCCCCGATGGTCAGGTCCAGGGTGTGAGTGGAGAAGGCAAGGCCTATCAGTATATCTTCTGGACCGACCGGCTGGGAGAGTCGCTGCCCTCTCCGGAAGACCCCGGCCTGCCGCTTTCCTTTTCTATGGAAAAAGAGAAAGATCTCTACTTCATCGCCGCCGTGGGAGAGGACTCCGACATATTGAAAAACCAGATCTACCGCTACAAGAACCGGAAAACCATCGAGAGCTTCCTCCGAGATGAGGAGACACGCTACCGGAACAAGCGGGTGAAGGTTGACGGGCTCTTCAGGGGTGCCGCTGAAGCCATCACCAACAACCTCTTCTGGATGATCCTCTATCAGCCGGATCATCATCGCCTTTTCGCACCGGCCGGCCGCCGCTGGATATTCCCCCGGCCGAGCGGAGCGACCGACCACTGGACCATCTTCGAGTGGGATTCTTTCTTCAATGCCTTGGAAGTTTCCATCGAGAGCTCCTGGCATGTCCGGGAGATCACAGCGGCCGTGTTGGAGACGCAGTATCCCAACGGCAACATCCCCAACTGGCGCAGCCGCTTCAGCGGGACTCCCGACCGCTCCCAACCTCCGGTCGGCGCCTATGTCGTCCTCAAGCTCTTCGGCAAGCTTGGGGACATGGAGCTTCTCACAAAGGCCTTCCCTCACCTGGCGAGATGGCATGCCTTCTGGAAAGCGCCCAAACCGGACGGACGGCCGCGCCGTGACGGCAACGCCGACGGACTGCTCGAATGGGGTTCGGACACCGACTTGGTCGCCGGCACGGTTCCACCGTGGGAAGAAAAGGCCACCGGAAAACAACGAGCCATGTGGGAGTCGGGACAGGACGACCTTCCGAACTGGGAAGAGGCTTCTTTCGACGAGAGCAAGGGGACCTTGACCATGAACTGCCTGGATCTCAACTGCCTCTATGCCCTAGATGCCTATTGCCTCGCCCAGATCGCCAATATCCTGAACCGGCCGGCAGATTATGCCGCCTATCTTCAGGAATACGAAGATATACGGGCGCTCATCAATAAAAAGCTCTGGAACGAGCGGGAAGGCTTTTATTTCGACCGCCACTGGGACGGGCGCTTCTCCTCACGGAAGGCCGCCTCGAACTTCTACCCGTTGCTGGCCAGGATTCCTGACACCAGAAGGGCTTCGCTCATGATCAGACACCTCCTCGACCCCAAGGAATTCTGGGGCGAGTACGTTCTGCCGACGATCTCAAGAGACGATTCGTTCTTCAGCCAGCAGCAATACTGGAGAGGCACGATCTGGCCGCCGACGAACTATTTGGTCTACCAGGGGGTCAAAGCTTACGGATTCGACGCCGTGGCCACAGAATTTGCCCAGAAAAGCCTGTCCCTGTTCCTCAGGAGCTGGAAGAACTTTCAAGTCTGCCCGGAAAACTTCGATTCCCGGACTGGAGAAGCCGGCGGCCAGAGATACCAGAGTTGGGGTCCGCTGTTCGCTCTCATCGCGCTCGAGGAATACCTGGATTTCACTCCCTGGGAGGGTTTCCGCTTCGGAATCCTTGATCCCGAACAAAAGGGAAAGCTCAGTCGGGTTTCGATCCAGGGCAGGCACTACGAGGTCGCAGTCTCACGGTCCGAAACCAAGCTCAAGGAAGAAGACAAGGAGATTATCAAGACTAACGGGGCGGCCGTCTTCCGGCATTTTCTATACTCCGAGAACGAAGTGTCATTCGAGATCAAGTCCCTGAAACCGCGAGAGGTCAAGGTCCGATTCCTGAAAAAGGGCAAATATCAGCTCCTGCTGGATAATCAGATCAACAAGATCTTCAAGGGCGATTCCCAGAAGTTTGAAGTCCCCGAAGGGGAACATGCGGTCCTGATCCAGCTCCTCGAGGACCAGGACTAGCGAACGTCCCGGTAGGCCCGCTTCAAGGTGTCTCCCCTGAGCCCCTGTCTCAACGCTTCCAGTGCCAAGACTTCCTCCGGCGGGATGTTGCCGAGGTTGACATTGAGGCCGAAGCGGAGGATGAGATCTTGTTGCTGGTTCTTCAGCGGCGCCTCCCAGATCAGGTTGTCGACGGCGAACCCGCCTTCCAGGATACGGTCGATCTCGCCGGCTTTGGTCTTGCCGTCTTGGTCGAATATCCCGACCCCCCGGCCGGCCTCTCTGGCCTCGATGATGACCTTGAAGGCACCGTTGCCGAGGTCCTCACGGATGAGCTCATGGATGACCTCCAGAGGGGGTGTTTCGGCAGGGTCTTTTTTCCCGACCTCGGTGATCACCTTGAAACCCAGGTCTCTGGCCCGTCGGATCACGTCCCGGCGAGTGATCCGGTCCATATCGATTGTCCCGTCCGAGACCTCGATGGCCGTGAACCCGAGCTGTCCGGCCCTCTCCAAGTAGGAGACAACTGTCTTCTGCCAAACGGAGACCTCGAGAAAGGTTCCCCCGGGCATGACGTCGGTTCCGGCTGCGGCGATAAGTTCATTCTTTTTTTTGAGCACATCCCGGTCATAAAAGGCCGAGGTCCCGAAGGTGAGCTTGATGATGTCGATGTAATCACCGGCGGTCAAGAGCAAGTCCTTGAGCAGGTGCCCGCCAAGGCCCTTGTCAATAACCATAGTCAGGCCCGTCTGACGAGGCTTGGCGCTTCTCCCCGGACAGGGGATCTCGAAGGCTCCGTCCCACGCTTTGTTCGACATCACTATCTCCTTTTCCGAAACCCGGCTTTCAGGAAGTCCCCCCAGCAACGCTGTGGACCCGAGAAGACGGCACCGCAGAAAGCCGCAGTCCCGTGCCGGGAAAGATCCAGGCAGGCCATCCGGCGAGCTTCCGCCAACTCCGCGCGGTCCATCCCCGGCAGAGTGATTTGGTCATAAAGGATAACGGTTTCGGCCAGCTTTTCAGAAATATTGACAAAAAGAGATTGCGCTGTCTCCCGATAATCAGAGAAAGGGTGAACGAGGAACGACCGGCATCCTTCCTCGATCCGAGGGAAGAGGATCAAGAGCTCAGGGTCGACCAGACTGTCTTCCCGCCAGCGGTAGGAAGACAAGTTGATCGCCATTTTTTCCCTCCATTCTTCCTCTCTCGGGACTTCCATGCCCGGCCGCAGAAATTTCGGGAAATGGTGGCGGAGCGTTCCCACTCTGACATTGTCAACGAGAGAACCCATGAACCAACGGATGTGTCGGCCTTCCTGCCGGAAATGGACCGTCTCGGTAGAGAAAAGGGCCAGCCCCCGTTCCAGGCCGCTGAGGAGGTAGACCGTCTTGCCGCTACCCGGCCCTCCGGCGATGACGAAGAGCCGGTGTCCTGCGGGCTGATAAAGGGCGCAGGCGTGAAGATTGTATATATGGTGTCTCTTTTCCAGGAGGAAGAGAATGAAGCGGTAGAGAAAACCCAAGTTTCCCCAGAGGTTGAAGCGCGGGTCCGAAGCCCGACGGGTGAGTGCGGTTAGAGGCCCCTCTATAACGGCGCTTCTCCCGGTAGTCCGACACCGAGGGAGGACTGCGGGATTCTCGACGACCCTGATCGATCCATCCGCTTCGGACGGGAAGGAGACTCGCTCGACCTCCCGAAAATCGGTGTGCAGCGATTTAACCTCAAGGGGGGGAGGCAAGACCGGAAGCAGAGACTTGCGGTTGGAAGTGATGCCCACCGTGGCCTCGAGGATACGGACGCCCAGCCGATATTCGCTTTGTCTCAAATCTCGTCTCCGCCCTGTATCTTACTCGAAGGAGGAGTGATCCTCAAGACGGACAGGGCGAAGGCCACCGTTCCCAATCCTCCCAAGACCAGGAACGGTGAGGAGATGCCGAAATGGTCCGACATAAACCCGGCCAGGAGCGATATCAGGGCTCCCGAGACCATCGAGAGGTTGGCGGCGAAGCTGAAGGCCTGTGATTGATTGTGAGCCGGAACCGCGTTGCCGACAAATGATTGCAGGGCCGGATAGATCAGAAACAAGAACATCCCGAAAGCGCACAGACCGAGCACGGCGAGCCCGGCCCGCCCGGCAAAGCCGATCACGAACAGAGAGAGTGCGGCCCCGCTGAAACTGAGCTTGTAAACCCGAAACCGGCCGAAACGGAGGCTCAGGGGGCCGAAGAGATAGGTCATGAAAGTCCCGATCCCGATCCAAAGGGCAAGGAAGAAGCCGGTCCTGCCCATCGGAATGTCGAATTTGTGATGAAGAAGGGAAGGCGCGAAATAGACGGTCATACCCCAAGACGCTCCCCCGAACAAGAACCCGATGATGACATGGCGGATCCGTCGGATCGTCTGCAGCCAAGAAGCGAGGTCTATGCGGTTTTCGATGTCCCGCTCAAAGGGCATGTTCCTGACCAATAGGAAGCTGATTGCGCCGAGAACGAAGCAGACCGCGGCCCAAGCCCGAAGAGAGGTCTGCCAGTCGAAACTCTGGGCCAGGGAACCGACCGAGAGGAAAGCCAGGACAACGCCCAGGTTTCCCGAGCCGCTCTGGATACCCATGGCGAAGTCGATCCCCTGCCGGGGATGGGTCCGGGCCACCCAGGCCATCCCGAGGGTATGATAGAAGCTGACGAAGACCCGGAAGAGAAGCCAGAGGCCAAAAAGCAACAGATAATTGGAGGACAGCGGGATCAGCACGAGAGAAAGGGAGATCCCGAGAAAGCTCCAGGCATGGACGAACCGATAGTCCAACCGTCGAGCCGCGTGGACGATCAGGATCTGGAAAAGCAAGGTTGTCAACAGGCCGAAATTGGAGAGAAGGCCGATCTGGCTATATCGGTGGATGATGGTTTGCTGGCCGTAAAGGATCGGGAAGACCATAGGAATCGCGACTGTGGCGGCATCATTGAGGCCGTGAAACAGGGAGGCAGAAATGAGCAGGCGTCGCGGAGTCGTCATGGCCCTCGATTTTGGCGCAAAGGGCCCGGGTTGTCAAACGAGGCCCGGTTTTCGAGGATTTTGCGGTCGGAATAGCGGTTGCAACTTGATAGCGAGTTGAGTAATGTATTTCCGTCCATCTGGAAGAGGAGGTCAGAGCATGTCACGATTATCACGAAGGAAGTTCATCAGGACGAGCCTGGGGATGACGGCCGCCTCATGGCTGTCCCGGACGAAGAATGTGTTCGCCGAATCCCGAGCATCCGGGACGGAAAAGGCTCTCTGCATCGTCGCCAGCGATAACGGAATCCGGGCAACAGAGAAAGCCATGGAGCTCATGCGGCAGGGAAGCGATCCCCTGGATGCCGTCATTGCCGGCGTCAATATCGTCGAGGAGGACCCTAACGACACTTCGGTCGGATTTGGCGGCTTGCCAAACGAGGATGGCGTTGTTGAGCTCGACGCCTCGGTCATGTATGGTCCGACGCACACGGCCGGTGCTGTGGCCTCGCTGCGGAACATCA
The DNA here is from genome assembly GCA_049287565.1 of Candidatus Aminicenantales bacterium. Lineage (GTDB taxonomy): Bacteria > Acidobacteriota > Aminicenantia > Aminicenantales > UBA8522 > UBA8522. The sequence continues at coordinate 2,706 of JBAQGA010000251.1, read as the reverse complement.
AGACTCCAAGCAAAGTGGCCAAAGTGGTCATGGAACGGACCGGCCATGTCCTCCTGGCGGGGGAGGGCGCCCTGCGATTCGCCAGGGCCCACGGGTTCAAAGAAGAAGAACTCCTCACCGAAAAGGCCCGGGAAATCTGGTTGAAGTGGAAAGAAAACTTGTCGGACCGGGACTTCTGGCTCTCGCCAGACGAGAAAACGATCATGGCGGAATTGAAGCCTTACATCGAACACTATGGCACGATCAACTGCCTCGCCAAGAACGACGACGGCGTGCTGGCCGGTGTCACCACGACCAGCGGGTATGCTTTCAAAATCCCGGGGCGGGTGGGGGATTCTCCGATCATCGGCGCGGGGCTCTACGTCGATAACGCCGTCGGAGCGGCCGGGTCAACAGGATTCGGCGAAGCCAACCTGCGGACCTGCGCAAGCTTCCTGGTCGTCCAGTTCATGAGTCAGGGCTCTTCGCCCGAGGAAGCCTGCCTCAAGGCCATGCGGGTCGTCGCCGAGAAGGCCATGCTCCAGCCGCGCCTGCTCGATTCCGATGGCCGGCCCCGGTTCGGACACAGTTTCTATGCGGTGAATAAAAAAGGGGAGTACGGATCGGCCAGTATGTGGAGCGGCCACAGGTACGCCGTTCACGACGGCAGGGAGAACAAGCATCTGGAATCGGCTTATCTCTATAAAAGGAAATGAAGGGCGCTACTGGTCTTCAAAGATAATGGCGATGTAGCCGAGAACAGAAAGCCGGCGGGCCGTCGCCGCGGCCGTCTCTCTTGAATCCGCCCTGATGCGGACGCGGTAATAGACCTGGTGGGAGGTCTTAAAACTCGTTATCGAAACGGACGAAAATTCGCGGGACAATTCCTGAAGCAAAGCTACGGCGTTCTTCCGGTGGATGAAGGACCCGGCCTGCACGTAAAACCGAAGTGGGGCCAGGGGCGGCGAAACATCGCTCAGCACCTCGATCCGGACCGGAGCCGTCCCGGTGCCGATCATGTCGATCGCCCTGGCGGCCGCGAAGGAGAGGTCGATGACCCGGTTCTTGACGAACGGACCGCGGTCGTTGATGCGGACGACAACCGACTTGCCGTTATCCAGGTTGGTCACCATGACCATAGATCCGAACGGCAGCGTATTATGGGCGGCGGTGAGGTCGTTCATATCATAGATCTCCCGGTTGGATGTCTTTTTGCCGTGGAACTCCTCGCCGTACCACGAGGCCACACCCGTCTGGACTGCGCCCCCCGGAATATAGTCCACCTTGGGCCGGCAGCCGGAGAGGACGAGGACGCTCAGGCCGAGGATCAGATAACAATTCTTTTTTCGCCCTCTGGATTTGCGTATCACTATCCGCTAGAATAGCAGCTTCGGCCTCGATTTGCCATGAAAAAACTGACTTACTTTCTGCCGGCCATTTTGTTCTATCTCCTTATTTTCTTGCTCTCGTCCCAGGACCTTGATATCGATTTCAAGATCAATCACCTGGATAAGGTCATCCATATTTTCGAGTTCGGCCTGCTGGGCTTTCTTCTGGCTATCGGATTTTTCAACGCTCTGTCTTTTGCCTCCTGGACGAAGTCCGTCCTGACGTTCGGCAGCGGCTTGCTCCTGAGCGTCGCCGACGAAGTTCATCAATTGTTCGTCCCCCGACGGAGGAGCGGATTCAAGGATATCGTCGCCGATGCGGCCGGACTTGTCTTTGGGATTCTCGTCTTCCGGTATCTTGTCGCCCGCAGAAAGCCCGCTCGAAAAAAACCTCGGTGAGCGGCCTACAATGTTTTTTTAAGCTCCGCTTTTAAAAAGGCAAAAGCCTTCTGGGGGGTCGAGAAGAAGGAAAATAACTCAAAGTCCTCTTGAGCGATGGCTCCCTGCTCGATAAGAGTTTCGAAATGGATGATCTTCCGCCAGTACTCCTCGCCATAAAGGACGATGGCCAATTTCTCCCGCGAGATCTTTCCTGTCTGGACGAGGGTCAGCGTCTCGAACAACTCATCCAAGGTCCCGTACCCGCCCGGGAAGGCGACCACCGCTTTGGCCTTGTTGATCAGCCAGAACTTGCGGGTGAAGAAATAATGGAAGATGAAGGAGAGCTCGGGAGAAATAAAGGGATTGGGAAATTGTTCCTCCGGCAGGGAGATGTTCATGCCGATGGATTTGCCGCCCGCCCGGGCGGCGCCGCGGTTGGCGGCTTCCATGATCCCCGGGCCGCCGCCCGTGCAGATGACGAAATTCTTCCCCTTTGGCCTGAGCTTGATGGCCCAGGAGGCCAGCCGGAAGGCCAGCTCCTCGGCATCCCGGTAATATTTCGCCAGGGGAGACCGCCTGTCGCCGGGATCAACCCGTGAGGAGCCGAGAAAAAGGACAGTCGAATGGACCTTCTGTCTGGCCAGCCGATGCATCGGCTCCAGGATCTCGCTCAGGATGCGGATCGTCCTGGCCTCCTCAGAGTCCAAGAACTCCTTGTTGTTATAAGCGATATCTGGTGTGAAGACTTTTTTCATCTGCGCCTCTCGAAGCGAATCAAGAGTTCATTCTATCCCATGTGTTCCTGACGAACAAGAGGCGAACGAGCCATCGGCCGGGCCTGCGTCATAAAAGTGGGGTAAATCACGCGGCTCGGGACTCCCAGTAGTCTTCGAGCCGGTTGGATTTCATCACACAGCGCAGGGCAAGGATGGCGTTGGCGCCGCGGACAGTCCACTCC
>JBAQGA010000250.1:0-2491 GCA_049287565.1 Candidatus Aminicenantales bacterium | reverse complement strand
GCCTTCACCCTCAAAAGCAAGTAGAAGGAAGGATTGAACATGGAGATGGAATTCTGGGGCGTCCGCGGGTCGGTTCCGGTTTCCGGCAAAGACGTGGTGAAATACGGGGGCCACACGCTCTGCACCTTCCTCAGGCCTTCGGCCGGCGGTTGGCTGATCATCGATGCCGGGACAGGGATACGGCGGTTGGGAGAGAAGCTGATGGCCGATGCGGGAGCGGCCAGGCTGCGGGTCGATATCCTACTGACTCACTTCCATCTCGACCACATCATCGGGCTTCCCTTCTTCGCCCCGCTCTATTCTCCTCGCGCTGCCATAACGTTCCACTCTCCCGCCGCGCCGAAGGAAACGGAAAGATACCTCAGCGGCCTCCAGGCCGGCCGCTTTTTTCCGGTCGCCTTCAAAGAGACGGCTTCCCGGAAGGCGTTCCGGAAGCTGGAAGAGACCGGGACGACGGTCGGTCGCCTCAAGGTCTCTTTCTGTCCGCTGATCCACCCGCAAGGCAGCGTGGCCTATCGCCTCGAGGAAGGCGGCCGGAGTGTCGTCCTGGCTACGGACACCGAGCCTCCGGAGGACGGCTTCGATGAGCGGTTGGCCGGGTTCATCCGCAATGCGACCTATTTTATATATGATGCCATGTTCACCCCGAAGGAATACCAGACGAGACAAGGATGGGGGCACAGCACCTGGCTCGAAGGGACGAAGCTTGCCCGGAAGGCGGGAGTAAAAAACCTCGTCCTGTCCCACTTCAACCCGGACCACGACGACGGCCGGGTGGCCGAGATTGTCCGCCTGGCCAAGAAAGAATTCCCGAGGACGACGGGCGCCCGCGAAGGGCGGACCTTGAGGCTCGATCATGAATAACGCCGCTTCCGCCCAAAACGTCTTTCTGCTCGAACTGGCCGTGCTGGCGGCCGCTTTGGCTTTGGCCACACTGCTGCATTTCCTTTGGAGGAGGGCGCTGAAGACGTTCCGCCGTCCCGGCAAGGAGGCGGTCGTCTCTCTCATCTCCCGGATCAGCTCCCCGCTCATTTTTCTACTGGTCGCAATGGGTCTCAAGCTTGATATTTTGTCTAATGCCCTTGGGTTGAGCCCGCGATTTTCTGTTTATGTCAACGCCGCGATCATTTTTCTCGCCGTGCTCCTCGTCATCCGGCTGATCGACGGGGCATTGCTTTACAGGTACGAGAAGAAGCGTGTTTCCTTCCCGCTCCCGGGCGTTCTCCACGGTTTTATCCTTATCCTTCTCTATCTCATCGTCCTTTTTGCCATCCTCAAGGGCAGTCTCGGGGTCAATATCACTCCCTTCCTGGCGACGTCGGCCATCTTCACGGCGATCCTGGGCCTGGCCTTCCAGGGGGTCCTCGGCAACCTCCTGGCCGGGATTTCGCTGAACCTGACCAGGTCGTTCAGCCGCGGCGACTGGGTCAAGATCGGTTCGCATGAAGGCGTCATCCTGGACACTAACTGGCGGGAGACGCTGATCCTTGACCGGTACAGCAACGTTGTGGTTATCCCCAACTACACGGTCGCCTCGGAGATGATCGTCAATTTTTCCCGTCCCGACCATAAGACGGCGCTGACCATTCCGCTCAAGGTCGGTGCGGGAGCTCCCCCCGCGGTCGTCCTGGAGGCCTTGCGCCAGGCCGCGCGCGAGGTCCCCGAGGTCATCACCATACGCGCCCCCGAGGCCTATATTCTGAGTTACGACGATTTCGGCATCTCCTACCTGGTCAAGTTCTGGGTGACCGACTTTGCCCGCAAACACCCTATCATTGGGGATGTCGCCCGGCATATCTGGTACAAGTTCAAGCGGGAGAACATCGGCGTTCCCGTCTTTTTCGGTGAAGGGATCAAAGACGTGGTCGAGGCGGTTGCCGCCGGCAGGGAAGTCGAACCCGAGGACAAGGATAGAGAGCGGAACTTCGCCGACCTGCTCCAATCGAGCCTTCTCCGCTATCAGGAAGGCGAGCAAACCGGTCAGCTCCTCGTCCCGGAAGACGAGGTCCGAAGCCTGGCCGCTTTCGTCCGCCGGCAGAGATACACCGGCGGGGAGGTCCTTTTTCGTCAGGGCGATAAAGGGGAGAGCTGCTATCTTGTCGTCAGGGGATCGATCAAAGGTCAGATTATTCATGAAGAGAAAGGAAAACGCCACCTCTCGGAGTTCCGGGTCGAGCCCGGCGGCATCTTCGGCGAGATGTCGTTATTCACCGGGATGCCCCGGACGGCCACTGGAATCATCGAGAAAGAGGCGGAACTATTGGAGATAACGGCCGAGGACTTCGCCCGAGTCCTAGGCCGGAACCCTCAGGTGGCCGAGGTCATCGCCGAGCTGGTCAGCGCGCGCAACCAGAAGAACGCCGAATTCCTCCATAAGATCAAGGAGCTTTCCGCCGCGGAAATCGAGGGAAGCTGCAACCGCCACTCCATCCTGGAGCGGCTGAAGAGACTCATCTCGCATTTTAAAAGATAGGGTCGTTGATATCGTAGC
>JBAQGA010000249.1:0-11115 GCA_049287565.1 Candidatus Aminicenantales bacterium | reverse complement strand
GTATTCTTCGTACATGCCGACGGCCAGAAGCGCCAGGGGATGCATCGCCTCGTCCATCCTCAGGCCCTCGACATAGGGCCACTGGAGGACCTTCGTCTTTTGAAACGGCATCTGCTCAGGGTCGTAGAGGGTGGTGAACTCGATGAAATTGGCGGCCGGCGTCGGCTCGCATTTCTTGACGAATTCAGCGAGGGGGAACCCGATCCAGGGGATGACCATCGACCAGCGTTCCACACAGCGCCAGCGGTAGATCCGTTCCTCCAGGGGGAACTGGCTGATGAGATCGTCGACGTCGAACGACAGGGGAGTCTTGATCAATCCTTCGACCGAGACCGTCCAGGGCCGGGTGCGGAGGTCCCGGGCCAGCCTTGCGGGGTCCCGTTTGGCGGTCGAGAACTCGTAGAAGTTCGTGTAGCCGGCGGCGTCCTGGTAGGGAGTGATCTTGTCATCGGGAAGGAGGAAGCGGCTGCTTTTCGTGATCTCCGGTTTCTGGGGGAGCGGACGGGGGCCCGCCGTTTCTTGGGCCTTGCCGCTGGACTCGCTGCCGAATAACGGAGCCGCGACCGCGCCGGCGGCCAGGGCCGTGGCCCCGGCGATGAAACGCCGGCGGCTGAGATAGAGCCTTTTCGGCGTGACCTCGGAATATTTTATGTCCGGCGCTTTCTTAATGATCATCGCCTTTCTCCTTAAGTTTCATTCGTCCCAGTCCAACCCGGCGATCTTGTTTTTCCCGGTCAGCTTGAGAATGAATGTGATCATCCGCCCGTCGTCAAAGTTGAGCCGGTAACTGTAGCTCCGCAGCCCCGACTCCTCTTTTCGCTCGATGAGATCGATGGATCTCGGCTGTCCGAAATCCTCGAGGCCCTCCTGAAGCTCCTTGATCCTGTCCGGGGACCACGCTTTCCAGGCTTCTTCCGTGAAGGCCGCCGCTTCGACTTTTCCCGCGTCGGCCTGAAGGAGAAAGTCGCGGAATAGAGCGGACACTTTCGGCTCCTTGTCCTCGATCGGCGGCGGTGGTGGCGGAGGAGTGAGGGCGGGTTCGTAGAGGCCGGCCACTCCATGAATGATCTCCATCGGCCTGGAGTGGCGGCTGTCCAGGTTGGTCAGGGCGACGACTGTCAATCCGTCATCCACGTAGCGGGAGATGCCTGTCGTGAAACCCTGCCAGGAGCCGCTGTGCTCGATCAGGCGGTACCCATTCATTTCTGTTATCCTCCAGCCGAAACCATAGGGATGGGTCTTCCCGTCATTGAGTTTCACTGATGTCCACATCTCATCCAGGCTGGTTCGCTTAAGCAGTTTTTCTGTGTAGAGGGCGGCATCCCACTTGGCCAGGTCCAGGACCGAAAAATACAGGGACCCGTCGGCCGTCGTGTTGAGAGAAGGGGAGACCCATTCCTGGTTCTTCAGCTCTCCCTTCACCAGCCGGTAACCGGCAGAACGATGGGGGATGATATCCTGTTCGCTGATGATGCGGGTGGTCGTCATCCCGAGGTAACCGAAGATCCGTTCCTGGAGGAAATCCCCGTAAAATTTTCCGGTCACCCGGTGGATCAGAAAGCCGAGAAGCATATAGCCTGAATTGCTGTAGTTCCACTTTTCGCCCGGCGCGAAATCAAAGGGCAGAGTGAGGGCTATTTTCTCCAGGTCCGCTTCCGTGTAGTCCCGGCGGTAATCAAAATCCTTGCTGGTATAATCCTTGATTCCCGAAGTGTGGGTGAGGAGATGCCGGACCGTTATTTTATTCCAGCTTTCCGGGGCCTCCGGAAAATATTTGGTGATCTTGTCGTCGAGCCCCACCCGACCTTCTTCAACCAGCATCATCACCGCGGTGGCCGTGAACTGCTTGCCCACGGACCCGGACTGGAAAATGGATTCGGCTGTCACAGGGACGTTCAGCTCTATGTTGCTCAAGCCGTAGCCCCGGGCCTTGATGATCTTGCCATGGCGCATCACCGCCAGGGCGAGGCCCGGAATCTTCTGCCGGCCCATCTCGGCCTGGACGTAAGCATCGACACGGTTGTCGATATTTTCGGTTTGTGCCAAGACAACAGAAGCGAAGCAGACAACGCCGATTATGGTGACTTGCGCCCTGCGCAGAATCATGGCCTATCTCCTTTCTGGCCAATACTATTTTAGCTGGACAACTCGAGTCAAGGACCGCATAATTCTGTGTTACTCTGGCGGAGCCGGGAAAGGGGCTGCCGGAAAATCGTCTTCGCCGGCCTGAACCTTTTTCCGGCTGATGCGTCCTTTGTATCGTGATGACATGACAAGGTCAAGCCTGTGCAGCCTATGAAGAGAGAGCCCGCTTCCCCGCTGACAAGGATGACGCCCCGCGAGTTCGACGAGATCTACGACCGGTACCGGGCGGATGTCTTCCGGTTTCTTTTCTATCTGACGCGGGATCAGGCGGAAGCCGAGGACCTCTTCCAGGATGTCTGGCTTCGGGTCGTCAGGCATGGGCCGCCCCGGCCGGACAGAGAAGACCTGAGGCCCTGGCTTCTGACGATCGTCCTCAACCTGCACCGCGACGGGCTGCGCAAGAAGCGGGTCAGGCGCCTGTTTCTGGTGAAACGTTACGGCCTGGAAAAGTCTCGCTCCGTGAGGTCCGAGCAACGGTCGCCGCTGTCGGCCGACCCGGCCAACCTGAGCGAACAGGCCGCGCTGCAACGAGACATCGATCAGGCTGTGGCGGCGCTCCCGGAGAAGCAGCGCCGTGTATTTCTTCTCTCCGAGGTCGAAGGCCTGCCCCAGGCGGAGATCGCCGCCATCCTGGAGGTCCCGCTGGGGACGGTGAAGTCGCTGCTTTACCGGGCGGTCAAGAGGCTGCAGCGGGAGCTCGCCGCCCATAATCCTAGAAGGGAGAGGATCAAATGCGATGCCAAGATGTTGAGCGTCTGATGCTTGAAACGAGCGAAAGAGAAGTGAGCCTTGAAGAACGGCGCGTCCTGGAAGCTCACCTGGAAACCTGTCCGGACTGCGCCGCGTTCAGGGATTTCCGGGAAGGCCTCGGGGCCGCCCGGGAAAAGGCGCCCGCTCCGGAGCTCAACGCCGACCTCGTGGAAAAGGTCCGTCTCCGCTGTCACGCCGAGCTAGCTCCGAAAGCGGTCAGACGGCCGGCCGGGGTTCCCTGGTCGATCTGGGCGGCTTTCGGCATCCTCACTGTCATCACCCTGGGTTTTTTTATTCCCCAGATCCAGGAACTCTTCGCCACTAGCGAGTTCACGCCCACGATCGGGCTGCTGCTGGTCATCATCCTGCAGAACGCGGTGATGCTCTTTTTTACGCCCGTCATCATGCGACGACAGCGCATCGGCCATAACGAATGGAGAGAATGCCGATGACCTTGAACGCAAATAACGATTTCGGTCGCCCTGCCGACTGGGCAGGGCGCAACTAAGGAGGCATAAAATGTCCGTTTTATCAGGGAAGATGGCCACCCTGGTCATCTTTGTTCTGCTTTTGCTCTTCGTAGCTTTTTTGCTGACCCCTCTGGTCCTGGCTCCACTGGGGGTCTTTACGGGCATGGCCCGCGGTTTTCACCACGTCACTGTCAACGGCTTCGACTTTTTTGGTTTTAAGCCCTGGTTTCCGTTCGTTCCGTTGTGGTCGGTGTCCTTTGTGTTCCTGTTCGTCTGGATCGCCGTCATCATCTGGGTCTACAAGGATGCCGAGCGCCGCGGGATGAGCGGCCTGCTCTGGGCGCTGCTGGTCTTCATCGGCAACCTGATCGGCTTGCTGATCTACCTGATCGTCCGGCAGGACCATCCGCTGAGGGAGGAACAGGGGACGGCGGGAGCAGGACCGCCGGCGTCTACACCCCCGGCTGAAATAAAAGCACAGGTCTGTCCGTCCTGCCAGAAGCCGGTGGAGAAAGGCTTCGCCTATTGTCCGCACTGCGGCGCCACGCTCCAGCCGGTCTGCAAGAGCTGTGGAAAGCCGGCCGATTCTGCCTGGAAGATCTGCCCGCACTGCGGCGCCCAGCTCAAATCGGAATAAACCTTACCGAAAGATATAATAGGGCGACCGGCGGCACCGGAATATATAGAATCGATCGATCCGATATGGACAAAATGAAAAAAACTCAGGGGAAAAGGGTTTCCAGGACTCGTCGGCACAAAGGAGTGCCGCTTCCAGACCCTCTTTCGGTGCGGGCCCTCGAGGCGGTCCGGCGAGAGGCCAAGGCCTACTTCCGCAACGCCCGGGGCAGCCATGACTGGGACCATACCGAGCGCGTCTACAAGCTCTGTCTCCGCATCGGCCGGAAGGAAAAGGCCGACCTTCAGATCCTGAAACTGGCCGCGCTGCTCCATGATATCGGGAGAGAAGAGGAGGACCGGACGAACGGCCGGGTCTGCCATGCGGAAAAAAGCGCCGAGCTGGCCCAGCGAATCTTGAGGAGGCATGGAATTGGCAAGGAACGGATGACCGGGGTCGTCCGCTGCATCGAGACGCACCGCTTCCGGGGAGGCCGCCTCCCGGATTCTCTGGAAGGGAAAATATTGTTCGACGCCGACAAGCTGGATTCGATCGGGGCCGTCGGCATCGGCCGGGCCTTTCTCTTCGCCGGCGAGGTCGGAGCCCGGCTTCATAACCCGAAGATCAGGGTGGAAGAAACCAGGCCCTACACCAAAGAGGACACCGCCTACCGGGAATTCCTGGTCAAACTCGGTAAAATCAAGAGCCGAATGTTCACCCGGGAGGGACGGCGGATCGCCCGCGACCGCCATCGTTTCATGGCCGAGTACTTCAAGCGGCTGAGCAGGGAAACCGCGGGCAGGATCTGAGATCGCCCGTCCCAGCGCGGTTCAAACCCTCAAGAATGGATGATGTCGTTGTATAGCTCCAGGTGGTCGGACAGCAGCCGGGTGATGAGAAAACTCCCTTTCACTTTTTCGTGGCCGTTTTTGCCCAGCCTTTCGGCCAGCGCCGGGGTTTTCAGGATCTCCACGATGTGCTCGGCGAACAGTTTCTCATCATTTGGCGCCACCAGGAAGCCGCTCTCCCCGTCCGTGATTTGGAGGGGGATACCGCCCACGTCCGATGCCACCACGGGCCTTTTCTTCCAGAGGGCCTCGGTGACGGTGAGGCCGAAGCCTTCCTTCTTCGATTTCTGGATGATGACGGCGCTATTCCTCTGCAGGACGTTGACCAAGATATCGTTCTCCACCGTCTTCAGGATGACGTCCCCATTCTCGGTCATCCCCCGGGCCTTGGCCTCGATCCTTTCGAAAACCTCCAACCCCTCGGGGTCATCCGGTGCCATGCTGCCGCAGAGCACCAGGCGGCAGTCGACCTTTTCTCTGACCAGCTCGAAGACGCGCAAAACGCCTTCCGGGTCCTTGTGTCTGTCGAAGCGGGAGACCTGGGTGAGCAGGGGTTTGTCGGTGGGGATGCCGAACTTCTTGAGGTATTTGCTGACGTCGGCCGGAGAGAGCTCCTTGTTCTTGGACGCCAGCGGGTCGATGGCGGGCGGGATGATCCGCTGCTGGATCGGCAGGTCCGCCTTCCGGTATTTTTCGCTGGAAACGATGACCGTGTCATACCGGAGGATGAATCTTTTGAGGTAGTCCCAGACCTCCGGATTGGGGCCGGACAGATCCATGTGACACCGCCAGACCCAGGGCTGCCGTTTTTTATAGTACGTGATCAAAGGCAGAGGCTGGGGGTCATGGATGACGACGCAGTCGTGGTGGATGTGGGTGAAAACGGAAAAATCTTCACTAGACTGGGTGTAGAGACGTTTTTTCATCTCGGTGAGGTTGATCCTGTCGCCCTGGAGGGCGTTGTGGAACTTCTTGGTGATGGTGAAGAAGTCGGGCCGGCCGTGCAGGATATTCCAGTCGACGTCCAGGCCGATATCGTTCATCAGCGGCAGGAGGGAGACCAGGATCTCGGCGACGCCGCCGCCCTGGTAGGTGGAGTTGAAGTGGATGATGCGCCGTCCGTACAGGCGTCTGGCCTTCTGATAAAGAGAAGAGATGGCCTCATCGCCCACGATCTTGTAGTAGTCGACCAGTCTGTTCATGCTACGACCTCGTCAATTTATTGAGCAAGCTGCGGACCGCCGCCACATTGTCCAGGTTGTACCTGGCGCGCGTCGGGCCTACCCCCACCTTGATGGAATAGGCGGACTCCGGGAGCACGGCGAAAAGGTCCTCGTCGGTCCGGTCGTCTCCGACGGCCAGGATGAAATCCCAGGTCCTCCCGGAGATCAGCCGGAGAGCGGCCCGGCCTTTGTTGATCCCCGGGTTCCGGACCTCCAGGACCTTGTTGCCCTCCACGACCTCGAGGTTAAGCTCGGAGGCGATGGTCAGAAGGTCCTCCTTGACCTCCCGCATCCTGAGGGGGGCGATTTCGGCATCAACCTTACGGTAATGGAGGGCCAGGGAGAAATCCTTTTCTTCGAGGGACGCTCCCGGGGTCCGGTCCATGTACTGGATCAAGACGCTCCTGACCTCGCTTTTCCAAGTGTCTTGAGCGGGCTCGAGCAACGTCCAGTCCAGGCCGCGTTCCCTGATCCAGGCGCCGTGTTCAACGATCAAACCGAGCTCCAGCCCCCCCAGCCAGTCCTCGAGCGTTTTCCGGGTCCGGCCGCTGATGACAACGACGTCGTTCCCGGCCTGCCGGGAAAGCGTCCGCAGAAGGCTCTTGAGTTCTTCGTCGGGGACGGCCTGTTCGGGCCTGGCCGCGAAAGGCACCAGCGTTCCGTCATAATCCAGGAGAAGGAGCGCCCGCTTCGCCCGGCGGAACTCGCCGGTTATTTTCTTTTCGGTGCGCTCGTCGAGCTTTCTTTCGGCCAGCTCTTCCTGGATCATCCTGATCTTCTGGAGTTCGGCCATGAACTCGTCGGCCCAGCGCAGAACCGTGAAACGGCGGAGCCTTTTCTGCATGTTCTCCATCCGGCTGCGTTGTTCCTCCTCGGCCATCCGCAGCGCTTGGCCGATGGCCTCGGCCACTTCCTCATGATTGTTGGGGTTCACAAGGATCGCGTCTCCCAGCTCCTTGGCGCTTCCGGCCATCTCGCTGAGGATCAGGACCCCGAGTTGGTCGGTCTGAGTGGCCACGTACTCCTTGGCGATCAGGTTCATCCCGTCGCGGAGCGGCGTCACCAAGGCGACATCGGCCGTATGGTAATAGGCCGCCAGCGTCCTTAGAGGGAGGAATCGATAGAGATACCAGATGGGTATCCAGCCGATGGTCCCGTACCGGCCGTTGATGCGGCCGACCAGCTCGTCGATCCGGCTCTTGAGCCGGACGTACGTTTCCATGGCCGTGCGCGAGGGGACGGCGACCAAGATCAGGGTGACCTTTTCCCGGAAATCGGGATTCTTTTCCAGGAAGAGCTCGAAGGCTTCCAGCCGCTTGGGGATGCCCTTGGTGTAATCCAGCCTGTCCACCGAGAGGATGATCTTTCGGCCGGCCAGCTTTTTCCGGATCCTGCTGATCTCCCCCTGGACCTCCGGCGCGGCGACGACCGAATGAAACCGCTCGTAATCGATCCCCATGGGGAAAGCCTCGACCTTGACCAGCCGGCTGCCGGTATTCACCAGCCAGTTGAGGTGATCGTACTGGAGGAGGTGGCGGATGCTGTTCAGGAAATGGTAGGCATATCGGAAGGTGTGGAACCCCACCAGGTCGGCCCCCAGCATCCCCCTCAGCATCTCCTCCCGCCAGGGCAGGAGCCGGAAGATCTCGAACGAAGGAAAGGGAATGTGCAGGAAAAACCCGACCGAGACCCGGGGCAGCCGCTCCTTGATAAGGGCGGGAAGAAGCAGCAGGTGATAATCATGGATCCAGATTTCGTCGCCCGGCTCGGCGATCTCGAGCGCCGCCTGGCAGAACTTTTCGTTGACCCGTTTGTAGACGGTCCAATAATTCTTGTTGTAGTCGGCGTAAAGGGGAAAATAATGGAAAAGCGGCCAGATGGTCTTGTTGGCGAAACCGTGATAGTATTGTTCGATCTCATAGCTGGACAGGAAGACGGGGCGGCAGCTTTCCACGGCCAGATTTTTAACGATCTGTTTCTCTTCCTCGGGGGTGATCTTCGACCCCGGCAGGCCGGGCCAGCCGATCCAGGCGCTGGGCCGGGACTTATAGAACGAGCGAAGCCCCGTGGCCAGCCCTCCGGTGCTGGACTCCAGGCTCAGCCTCCCGTTCTTCTTGCTGAAGCTGAAAGGAAGCCGGTTGGATATCATGATCAGTTTTCCCATTGTCGGCAATGAACGGAAGAGAGATTAACTCATATCCTAACCGATGGCGGGCGGTATGGCAAGAAAAAATCCCCGGACTCTGCGCCGCGCCGTTTATTATCGCAAGAAGAGCGCTTCATCGACCATGGCCAGATAGTTCGCCGCCGGCACATAGCTGGGAATAGAGTTCCCGGAGCCGATGGCGTAGCGGCCACGCCGGCCGCAGGTCTCGATGAGGGCGCGCGTCTTTTCCCGAATTTCCTTTGGAGTGGAGGATGCCAGGATGTGGACGTCCAGACCGCCCAGAACCGCGATCCTATCGCCGTACTTCTTCTGATACTCCTCCACGGGCAGGACGGCATCCTCGAAGGAGTGTTTGCCGTCGATCTGGACAACGGAAATAAAATCCGGCATGACCGCCTCGATGTTGCCGCAGGAGTGAAGAAAATAGGGGAGTCCCTTCCGGTGAACGAGCGCCGCGATCCGCTCGTGCCAGGGGAGGCAGTATTTCCTCAGATCATCCGGCGAAATCAGCGTACCCGTGCGGAATCCCAGGTCGTCCCCGGCGAAAACGGCGGCCACCCTGTCCAGGCCGATGAGATGTTCGTAGAATTTAAGGAGCAGCTCCCCGATGCGCCGGGCGACGGCCGTGACCAGGCCCGGGTTTTCGACCAGGGCTAGGCACAGCCCCTCCAACGACATGATCCAGGAAAGATGCTCGAATATACCTCCCGCGTGGCAGGTCAGGAGGCCCATCCCGGTGGGGAGATGGGTGTTGATGTATTCGAAGGGGAAGAAATCCATTTCCTCGATTTTTGGCCAGGGATAGCGGTCGAAATCCTCCCAGCTCTGGATGCTTCCGGTGTGTTCTTCCGACCAAGCCCTCTGTTTCGCCGAGCCGGCCGCCGTGTCAGGGGCCAGGATTTGCTTTATCGGGAACGGCAGGCCGCGCTCGAAGCGCACGAAATCATAGCCGAGCCGGTGCCAGAGCTCGATGAAATTGTCCAGATAAGCCCGCTGTGTTTCTCGACTCTCGCCCCAGTCAACCCAGCGGCGCCCTAATACGTCGGTGACGATGAGCTTCATCACGGCGTCATCGACGATGTATTCGACGAGCGGTGTCGCAGAGCTCCTGTCTTTTCCGGCCAGAATGGAGATGAATCTCTGGATATCGGGGCGCGGCCGGGCAAGGGGAAGACGATGAGACATCGAACCATCTATATTAGAAAGCCAGCCGCTTGGCAAGGTGAAGAAATTTGGATCTCTCCCGGATTCTTGACAGGGACGTTCCGGCGGCGTATATTCTTGAAACCGGACGCAGTTCCTCGCCCGGCAAGCGACGCCGGCGGCGATCAACGCTCCCCTCCGATATAGATGCTTCCCCCAGCGGGCCCATCATCCGGAGGCGCTCGAAAAGGAGATAGGCCATGGCCAACATCAAGACGAAAAAAGGCATCATCGGTATCCTCACCGGAGGTGGCGACGTCCCCGGGCTCAACCCGGCCATCCGGGCCGTCACCATTCGGGCGATCCACGAGGGCTACGATGTCATCGGCATCCGCCGCGGCTGGGCGGGGTTGATCGAGATCAACCGGGACGAGCTGACCGATGAAACAGAATGCTGCCAGGTCCTGACCGAAGAGATCGTCAACAAGGTCGGCCGCACCGGCGGCACCTTTCTCCATACCTCCCGAACCCGGCCGAGCCACGTCCCCAACGTCAATGTGCCGGCCCACTTGCGCGACAAGTACAAGGACAAAACCAACGACCTCACCGAGGAGGTTTTGAAGAACATCGAACGCCTGGGGATCGATTATCTCGTTCCCATCGGCGGCGATGATACGCTGAGCTACGCCGTCTCTCTTCACCAGAAGGGCGTCAAGATCATCGCCATACCCAAGACAATGGACAACGACGTCCCCGGCACCGACTATTGCCTTGGGTTCAGCACCTGCGTCACCCGGACGATCAGCCTGACCCACGCCCTGCGGACCACGGCCGGTTCCCATGAGCGCTTTCTCTGTATCGAAGTCTTCGGCCGCTACACCGGTTTCACCGCCCTTCTCCCGACCATGGCCGGAGCGGCCAACCGCTGCGTCATTCCCGAGTACAAGTTCAACATGGAGCGGCTCTGCGGGCTGCTGACCGAGGACAGGGCCGAGAACCCCAGCCTCTACTCAGTCGTCCTCGTCTCCGAGGGAGCCATGGTCGAAGGGCGGGAGATGGTCTTCACCAACCACGAAAAGGACATGTTCGGGCACAAGAAGCTGGGAGGGTTCGGCGATTATGTCGCGGATCAGCTCAAAGAGCTATCGCCCAAGTTCAACAGCGGCCGGCGGATCAACGTCATCAACCAGAAGCTGAGCTATCTCGTCCGCTGCGGCGACCCCGACGCCGTCGACTCGATCGTCCCCATGGCCTTCGGCAACCTGGCCCTGGACCTGATCCTGGATAAGAAATCCGGGCGGATGGTCTGTCTGCGGAACGGCGAGTACGACAACGTGCCCATCGAGACCGTTGTCAGCAAGAAAAAAATGATCGATGTGGATAAATATTATGATCGCGAGCGTCTCCGGCCGCTCTACAAGAGCTTCCACCAGAAGCCGCTGTTCATCATGACCAGCGATTAGGTTTAATGAAGAGACTCCTTCGTCGCTCTCCGTCTCCCCTTATGTTCCTTATTTTCAAAGACTTGCAAAGGTTTTGACTCGTCTTTCGTCTTTCCGTCCTGATGCCTAGATTTCATCGCTTTTCAATCAAGTCGTGACCATAGCGTGACCACGGTCTTATGCCCTGGTCGCCATGATACCTATGGTTATCGGCCCACAAATGGAGCGGACCTGTTTGCTATCTTTTTGAGCTTCCTCTAAAATCTTAAGAGATAACCTGATACCGGGGAGAAGTGCGATGGATTCCAAGC
>JBAQGA010000248.1:0-24387 GCA_049287565.1 Candidatus Aminicenantales bacterium | reverse complement strand
CTTGATGGCCACTTGTGGTCCCTCTATTCAGTTGTGGCCAAAGGTTATCAAAGAATACTCAGGATAGTCAACCAGTTCACGGCGAATGAGCTATGCCGGTGCCAAAATAGTGCTAAGAGGAATATTTTATGATTATCCTTCGCCTTTTCAACTCCGTCTAAAGCGCGGCCAGCCTCTTCCTGGTATCCTCACTATTCATAGTGGGTCCAGAGACGGATGATCTTGACGGTTTTTTGCTTGTCGAGGATCTGATAGACGAGGCGATGCTGGACGCTTATTCTTCTCGAACAAGCCCCCGTCAGATCGCCTTTCAACTTCTCGTAAGGAGGGGGACTCTCGTATGGACTGCGCTCGAGAATCTTGAGCAGCTCGACGGCCCTGTCCTTTAGCCCAGCCGCGGCCAGCTTCTTAGCGTCCTTTTGCGCTTGCCGAGTGTAAACCAGCTTCCAGCTCACCAGGAGATCTTCCTGTCGCACTTGGAGACAGGCGTCTTGAGCCCTTCGACAATGGACTTGCGCATCCCGGGGATGGACAGGAGATAAAGGGTCTCCTGGATGGACCGCCAATCCTCTTCGGAAAGGAGAACTGCGTTACTGCGCTTGCCGGAAATGAACACGGGCTCATGAGACAGGGCGGCCTCATCAATGAGCCGGTACAGCCGGGCCCGCGCCTCGCTGGCCTTGAGAACAGTCATCTTGACCTCCGACACTAATGGTACGCAATTACGTACGTTCTGTCAAGCAAAAAAACGCCGATTGAAAAACGGCGCAAAGATTAAGCAGCTTAGCATTCATAACATAACTTGAAGGCTGGACGGAGGCGCCGTGGGCGCGACAATTGTTCCGGACGTAATTGTCATCCGATAGCAAAGACTTGACAGGACCTCATATCGGAAGTATCTCATAATCAGAGGAAATCAATGAACCGTCAGCTTGTGGCCGTGTGCTTAATATCTTTAGCCTTGTGTGCCTGCAGCAGGGTCATTGTTTCCAAGCATCCCGACTACAATTCCCCCCCCACGGACCCGAGTTCGATACTCGTCTATGACCGAATGGCCCCGACCTACCCATTCGTCATTATTGGCCGGATAAGCCTCGACATGACCTGGACGGTGAAGCCCCGCAAGGACGAGAAGAAGATTCAGAGGATGGCCGCCCAGGCCGGCGCAGACGGCATCATCATTTCCAGCCTAGAGATCAATATCTCCGCCTTCAACCAGCATGTTTCCACCCATGGCTACGCCACCGTAGCCGGTTCCGATCTCCCAAAATTTGCCGTCACCCGCCCGCTTACCCTGTTTCTCCAGCAGTCCCTAACCTACGGCTACATCATCAAGCGCACAGGCTAAAAGCCCGGGGAGTTTTCATTGTTTTCGAGTTGGCTCCCCTCCCCTTTTCGAGCACTGAGTTGTGCCCGGCCAGCGGATTAATCTCACTGATCAGACCCGTATCAGATAGGTTTATTTAGTAGTTTATCGTCGCCGCCCCGTCCACCCTGGAACTCATCGAAACCCTAACGGGCGCAAGCGGATGGAAAGTTTTTTGCTAGCTTACCTTTCGAATAACTCGTCGAAATGAAACTCGGTCCATTTCATGTAGGGAGCATCCCACAGGTCGGCCTTCAGGTCGTCGACAGCGATGAAAATGCGGCGTTCATTCGCCAGGAAGATAACAGAATATTCGGTGGTGCCGTGGGCAACTTGTTCGAGCAGCCTGACAGCCTCCTCCAGTCCCAATGATTTTCGTTGACGCGACCATGCCTCCAGCGTCTGCATGCCCGTCTCGTACCGCCAGTGGGAAGAAAAAGAGACCGGACTGCCCAGGGAGTCACCGGGCCTGCCCGGGTTAAAGCCGTAAACGAGATGATGGTTTGAAGCCATAATGTTGTTCGGATCCACAGGCCGGACATCCGAGGGTTTCCGCATGGCGAAACCGGCGCGGCCGCCCTCGTAGACAAAGGCGGGCGATTCTTGACCCTGGTAAGGAACCGCCCACAGGATGATCGACCCGGCCGCTGTGATGCCGCCTGTGGAACAGGCAAAAGGCTTCATCATCTGGAGAACGCTTTCTGGAGAAGCATCGCTGCCTTGTTTTTCCAGGATGATCCGCTGAATCCAAGAGCAGGGCACTACATCGTCGGGAACGGGTCCAGGGCCTGACCCGCCGGCATTCTCCATGCTGTAAAACCCTTCTTCATTGACTCCCGAAATGGTGCCGACAAATCCGGGCCACATTGTCGAGACCCAGCGTTTTCTACCGGGTTCAGAAGGGGCCACCGCATAAACAAGAAAATGGCTGACCGTGACCTTCCTCACATCGCATTCCCCGTCCATGTTCCTGGCAGCGATGAGACCGCCGTTGTATTTGCCGCCTTCTGTTTGCAATCCCCAGAAAGCAAATTGGATGCAGGACGATGGGCCGGCCTCGGGAAAGGCCGCTCGCCTCTCGATATAGGCATTGATAGCCAGAAGGTCGGTCCGGTTGAAATCGCGGCCCAGGACTTCGACACGCATGTTCGTCCCTGATGCCCGCATGCCCCTGATGACGGCATCACACTCCTTCAGCAATTCAGACGGATAGTTGAAATGCCCCTCTAGGAACGGAACAAAAGCGTCTTGATAGCGTTTTGCGGACCCCCAGCTTTCTTCGATAATGTAGAATTCAAAAAAGTCGACGATCTGCCTTCCCACCAGATATCCGTGAGCAAAACCCCGTTCCTCTGCCGTTCCCCAGAGCTGCAAAACCGGCAGCCCCTGTTTCCAGATGAGGGCGCCGTGCTCGATAATTTTATCCTCCCTCGGAAAAATGGCGGGAACACGAAGCCTGAAATCGCAGCCGGTCACGTCAGATTGAGCGAGATCGATCGCCTCCCAACGTCCACCCGGCGACGACGCAAACCAGCCGAACGGTTCCGGAGGGTCGAATCCCACTTGGCGATTTCCATCGGTATCGACAAAGGCAACAACAGAGTAATGTCCAGGAACCAATCCGTCAAAGGCATAGCTGCCGGGCTTGTCCAGCTTAAGAGTCTGGAGCGGATCAACATCTCCGTAGATATCCCCCTTGCTCAGCCGGCCGACCCGCCCACTGGATAAAACACGCAGTTTGTACAGATTGACGATGACGCTTCCTCGTTCATTCCCTTCATAGATCACACGGCCGGAAATGGAACCCGGACTCGCGCCGGTCCTGCCACAGCCTAAAATAAAAAGGGATAATGCGGTGGCAATGAGTTTGTGTTTCATCATCGCTCCGGTGTATCGACGAGGGGCTGAACAGGCCGCACCGGTCCACTCTCTTCGGCCAATGTCAACGCAAGGACAAGAATGTTCTCGTTATCGGGCAGAGTCAACGTCCTCGCGCCGGCCGGCAAATCGATCGTGTAGGCAAAAATATAGCAATAGGAATAGGGCTCATTGTCGCCGTCGGACGTGTGACGGTGGGAGGCGAACCAGGCGACAGGCGCGGGCTTGATGAAGCCCGGCGTCAGGCCCTTGTACTCCATCACGGTTCGCATCCTCGGCTTTGTCCCCGGAGGCGGGGCCGGCGCTCCGGGACGAGGCGGCACCGGCTCCTCCCGCGTATTCCAGATCCGGTTGTCCCACTGACCGATATAGCCGGACCAGTCCTGGATCGTCAGGTCGACGGTCTTATCACCGATACGGAACGGAGCTTTCTGATCTCCGCCAGCCGAAGCCGCCAAAATGTAGAGGCGCGTGAATTGGCCGGCCGGGAGATTGAGGGTCTGGCCGCTGGCGGTTGCGGCCTGGGGCCCGCCGGATGGAGCAAGCTTGAAGCGTATCCCGGCAAAAGGAATCTCCTCGGTCAGCATCTCGGCAGGAAGACACCGGCCTTCTCGATCGAAGCCGCCCTTAGCCTTGGTTTGATCGCGGCTGGCGACGATCCGATCATAGGGAAAAATGACCGGCTGCGACTGGGGCAGTGCGGCCCGCGCGGGCGCGGCGGCAATCTTGAGAGCGAAACTCCGCACTTGGAACGGAGAAAAATCCGTTACCACCGTGCCGTCGGTTACGGCGGCCTCCCCGACGGGCATCTCCGTGCCGCTGATCTCGCGGGCGGAGATGACCGGAGCAGCCATCCGGATGCGAACGCCCTTGGCTGGCCGTCCGTCCATTTCGACAAGCCGGACGACAACTTCATCGCTCTCCTCGGCTTTCTTCAGGGCGAGGACACGGATTCGGCGGTGACTCACCTCCATCAGGGAGAAGCTCCCGCCCAGCTCCCCAGCATGACCCGGACTCTGGAAAGCAACCAAAGGTTGATTGAGGCGAAAGGCCTCCCAATCGGTCTGAGCAGAGCGGAAATCGCCCGCGTGGCCGGCGATCCCGTAGACAAAATCATGCCGGCCCCAATCCTGGGTTCCCTGGTCTGTATACCCCCCGCGGGTACCGGGGGTTCGGATCAGGGTCAGCCGCAGCGTATTGTCGTCGGGCTTGTCCGAGCCGTACTTGCAGTCGGAGAGAACGGTCACGCCGCAAGAGCCGCTCTGCCGGTCGGTGAGGTCGAACCACTGATGCGAGGGAAACTCGAACTGTTTGGGGTTATCAGTGGACCGTTCAACGGTTCCGATGTCCCAGTTGTAGGTGGCCACGGGACTCGCGATGCTGAGTGGAAAGACAGCTTTGAGGTGGGCCTCTTTGGTCATCCAGTCGATGATATTTCGAAACTCCACGCGGTTGGCGGCGTCGCCCGCCGAAAGACGGATCGTCTGGACGAACTTGGAGCCTTCGGCTTCGCGGGCGACCTCGACGGCGACGCGGGCCGGCCCCGTCTCGAGCACCCGTATCTTTGCCGGTCCCTGGACATAGGCCCGGGGCGCCCGCGATTGGTCCTCCCAATCCATATTCCAGGCGGGCCACTGGGCGGGATTGTCGGTCTTGATCTCCAGGCGGGCCGGAGAATAGAGGATCTCCTTGTCCGTCGACTTGTCGTAAATACCGGCAACATCGCCATTCTCATCCAGCGTGACTCTATAGCGGGCATTCTCCAGCGAGGACTCGGTGGCGACAAGAGGCGACGGCCGGGCCGAGGCGCCGGACTCGGAAGCCCGGACATCATATACGGCGAAGCCGACCGAAGGCGCTCTGGCCAGGAAAACAACCTTTCCTCCCGAGAGCTGTGCGGGGACCTCCCGGCCTTCCGGACCGAAGACCCGGACGGCCTTCGGCGCGCCGCCCGGGAAGGAGAGTTCCGCCTCCACGATATCCTCACGCTCGATGTTCAAGGGGTTGAAAACGACGACGGCGACTCCCTTGGCCCGGGTATCCAGGGCGGAAGCCACGGCCCCTGTGGCGCTGGTCAGGACTGAAGCGAACTGGTTCATAGCCAGCACCTCGTCATTCCAGGAATATTCATAGGCCTTGGGAATGCTGGTGCCGGGGAGGATGTCGTGGAATTGTCCGCCCATAACCAGCGTCCAGGCGTCGTTCAGCCGCTGGCGCGGGTACGGCCGCCCGCCGAGCCATTCGGCGGCGACCGAGGCGCGCTCGGCGGCGTCGGCCAGAACTTCGTTTTTTCGATTCCACCTTTTTATATATGCCTGAGAGGTGATGGACCCGGCCGAATGATTGGTGAGCTCGAGGTCGCCCCGGTAGCGCGGGAGGTTGGACGCCTGCTCGGGCTGGATATCGAGGAACATCTGGTCTGACGTGGCGGAAATAATCTTAACGGGTCCATCGCCCACCTGGATTTCGGGGCCGGGGGTCGGCTGGTTTTGCGGCTGTCCCGGCCGGATGCGCCGGGAATCCGGAGGGGGGAGAACCGTCCGGCTTTTGGTCACGATCGCCTCGAGGAGCTTGACCGAAGCCTCATCGGGAGAGCCGCCGATGTCGCCGGTCCCGAAGTACATGTAATCGGTGAATAAGCGGCTGAATTCACCGTTCAACTCGATTCGGGCCGGCCAGTCGATTTCCCGTCGCCTGCGCCGCGGTTGCGCTTCCGGGGTTGCCGGCGGCGGAGGCGGCGTCTTGGAGAGATCATAGGTGATCGAGCTGCCATAGTCGCCGGGATTCAGCGCCGCGATCACGCTCTGTCCATCCGGCCCTTCCCAGACGCCGACGTTGAACGGGACGCCGACAGGCGTTTCTTCGGGCGAGTTTGGACCGCCGACTAGGGCAAAGGATCCCCAGACCAGTTTCTGGGTCGAAAATCCCTTGAGACCGCAGTGGGCCAGAATGCTGGGCAGCGATGCCGGGAATCCGAAGCAGTCCGGGAGCATGAATTCGGCGCTGGTCTTGCCGAACTCACGGCGGAAATACTGGGTTCCGTAAAGAATCTGACGGATGATGGACTCGGCCGAGGTCGCGTTGACGTCGTTCTCCTCCATGGACGAGCCGGACGGATACCAACGACCGGCGGCGACATACTTTTTGACCTTTTCGTAATCAGCGGGGTAGTATTCCTTCATCATTCGGTAGCGGTTGGCGCCGCTGAAATTGAAGACGTAGTGCGGATACTTTTCGAACAGGTCGAAATTGAGGCGCATTGTATTCGGGATGTATTCCTGGATGGTCGTGACGTAGTCCCACCGCCACTGCGTATCCAGATGGGCATAACCGACAACGTACAGCGTCGGCGTCTTGCCGCTCAGTTCGTCAGCTCGATCGGACCGGCTGCGATCGGCGGAAACGCCGAAAACTGTTGCTAGGGCCCCCAACAGGCCCACGAACAAACACGCCGCTAGCGTTGAATGCAAGGGTTTTGAGTTTTTTAGCATGCTGCCTCTCTATATCCAGGAATTCATCGTCAACAACGAAAGAAAGATCCGCTCGACTCATACATAAATCTTCTGGTCACAAATTACAATGAGAAAATCGAAAGCCGTATGAACCATTGATTTTCATCGAGTTGACCCCCCTCCCCTTTTCAACTGCGTCTAGAGCGCGGCCAGCCGCTTTTTGGCGTCTTCGACTTCGGGTTGACCGGGATCGGCGCCTTTCCAGAGCTCGAGGAATTTTTTGTATTGGTCGATGGCTTTTCCCTTCCAGCCTTTCTGTTCGTACAATTTGGCCAATCTGTAATGATACTTCGGGTGGATGAGCCGCCGGTCTAGGTTCTTGGGATCAAAGGTGATCAGCCGCTCGTATTCAGCGATGGCTCTGTCAATATCGCCCATCTGCTCATAGGCCCGGGGCAGGATGTCCCTCATTATGGGCAGGTTATACATAATCATCGAAGATAAATACTGATTCGTCTCCGGACGAAAAGGCGTGTCTTCTCTAAAAATAGCAATCGCCTTTTCGGGGATTCCCGCTTCAAGCGAAAGCTCGGCACTCAAGAACTTGATATAGAACGATACCCAGTCCTTCCGGTATGTCGTCATCTCCTTTTGAAGTGTTTTCATCTCAGCCAATATTTTCTCCGCCCTGCCCAGATGCCCGGCCTTTAGTTCCAGAAGTCCCGAGAGAAAGCTGTATACCCCTTGATAGTAGAATTTTCTTGCGGGAAGCCGTTTAATAATATCGTCAAGCCAGGCTTCATTAAACGTGCGGCTCTGATCAAGCTCCCCCCGGTCATAATGAATGAATGCGCGCATCCAGTTGATAAACGGGACTCCCCATTCATAGCCGGGTTCCGAGATTTTTTCGGCT
Organism: Candidatus Aminicenantales bacterium; assembly: GCA_049287565.1. Taxonomy (GTDB): domain Bacteria; phylum Acidobacteriota; class Aminicenantia; order Aminicenantales; family UBA8522; genus UBA8522. Next base: position 16,778 of record JBAQGA010000248.1, on the reverse strand, counting down.
TCACGAAGATAAGAATTGCAGTCCTCCAGACTCCCCAACCAGAAGCGGCAAAATCCTTCCCAAAGATATCCCTCCCTTTTAATCCCTGGAGGATTCACGGCAATAAATTTGTCAAACCATTTCAAAGCCTCTGGGTACTCCTCCTTCAAAGCGCAGATGTATCCAATGCTAAAAGAGCTCATCATATCTGGCTTAATCTCGAACACATTTTTATAACTTTCTGCGGCCTCGTCCAGCCGGCCCATCCAAAAATACGCCTCAGCCAGAGAATCGAGCGGATTCGCCTCGCCCGGGCTTAACGATGCATATTTTTTAAAGCACTCAACCGCCTTTGAAAAATCTCCCCTATCGAGATACACATATCCAAGGTCATTGAGGGCCCACCCATAGTTGGGATCCAGCTCCAGAGCTTTGCTAAGCTCTTCTATGGCTTTCTCAGAATTTCCATAGGCCGCGTAGTAACTCCCCAGATCATAATGCGATCCCTTTTCTTTAGGGTATTTTTCTGCATACTCTAGGAGCAGACGGAAGTATTTTTCAGGATCTTTTTCTATAACACTCGCATAGCCCCGCTCGATAATGAGCCGGTTCTTTTCAGTGAGCTTGTGCGATAAAGTTTTCGCTTTGATAATGGCAGCGTCTTGCGCTTCTATATTTTGAAGGGCAGCGTAAGTCAGTCCGAGATCATAGTAAGCCTCGGCAAATTCCGGGTCTATTTCGACGGCTTTTTCGTAGGCGATCCGCGCTTCATCATAATAAAGCTTTCGCTCATTCTCCCTCCCTTCCAGGAAGTATCTATAAGCTTCCATGGAATTGGTCGTAACATCGGCTATGCTCAACTCTGACGCTTCGGACGGTTTTCTCGCCAAGCCTAAACCCTCAGAGATCTCCCTGGTCAGTTCATCAATCTGTCTGTTGATAATGCTGGAGGCTCCTTCTCCCCTTGAGCTGCAGCTCCTGAGAATTCTTTTGGTCTCCACGTCCAAAACCTTCACATCCGTGGCAAATGTCTCCCCCGCCTTGATGTAACTTCCCACGACGATCGCCTCAATACCTTCCAGCCCGCACAACTCGAAACCGAGCTGCCTATCGATGACCTCGACATCCTTTTTCCCCAACTGCTCGAGGAGGTCCAGCATCCTTTCCCAGGTGGCCACATAAAGCTCGCCCCGCCGCTCCAGGCTGGTGATCAGAAGGTCTGGAATGGCCCTCTGCAGATAGTCGAAGGCCTCGTCCCCGGTCCGGTTCTCGAAGCTGATGACGGCGATGGAGTTTTCGATCTTGGGCGCACTAACGGCTGCCTTTGGCGACCAGGGCCGCCATATGAACACCACAAATACAATAACCAGAGCACCCACAACGAGCGTTGGTATGAAGAGCTTCCTCGGCCTGAAGGAGACCGTGACCTCCCTGGATGTAGGGGCTTTCTTCTTAGAAATTTTGGTTTGGGTAGAAGGTAGCAGGCGAACAATCCCGCCGAGAGCCTGCTTCAATTCTTCGGCGGTCGCATACCTGTGTTCCCGGTCTTTGGCCAAGCATTTAAGGATCAATTTGCTCAGGTCGTCGGGAACCTGGGGATTGATCTCTTGAGGATTTCTGGGCAGCTCCCCCTTCTGCTTCATGGCCACACTCAGGCCCGACCTCCCCGTGAAAGGAACCTGTCCCGTTACCATCTCATAAAGGATGATCCCCAGCGAATATAGGTCGGAACGCGGATCAAGGTCTTCCGCTCCGGTCTGCTCAGGAGACATGTATTCCGGGGTTCCTATGACCACGCCCGTGCCCGTGACCTTGCTCGGCTCTCCCGAGCGGGCGATACCGAAGTCCATGATCTTGGCGTTTCCGGCCTTATCGATCATGATGTTTCCGGGTTTGAGATCCCGATGGATGATTCCTAAACGATGGGCCTCGGACAGGCCCTCACATATTTGGCTGCCGATGTCCAGGGCTTTGCCGATGGGCATCTGGCCTATTCTTGCGATCAGGCTTTTCAGATCCTCACCGGAAACATATTCCATGGTGATGTAGTGAGTTCCTTCCGACTCGCCGAGATCGAACATCCTGCACACATTGCGATGGGAGATCTTACGGGCGGAGGTCAGCTCCTTCCTGAATCTCTCGAGCGTTTTCTCTTGGGAGGCAATCTCCGCCTTTATGAGCTTGAGCGCGATCTCTTCCCTGGCCTTAATATCCTCGACGCGATAGACCGCGCCCATTCCGCCTTTACCAAGTTCCTCAATGATCTCGTATCGGCCCGCGAAAAGAGTGCCGCGTGTCAGAGCAACGACCGGCGTTTCCAGAGTCTTCGTGAAGGGAGGCTGGACGTCATCAGGGCGAGTGATATTCGTTCCACACTCCCCACAGAACTTTACGCTATCAGGATTACTGGTCTGACACTTCGGGCACTTCATATATCGTTTTTCCCAGGTTTGTCGGGAATAGGATATAAATTCTCGTTGGCGGCTGTCAATCAGTTATGGCGGGAAAGCTATTTTTGCTGCAGCCCCGCCAGCCGTTTTTTGGCGTCCTCGACTTCGGGAAGGCCCGGGTCGGAGTCCTTCCAGAGCTCGAGGAATTTATTGTATCGGTCGATGGCTTTTCCCTTCCAGCCTTTCTGTTCATACAATTTGGCCAATCTGTAATGATATTTGGGATGGATGAGCCGCCGGTCTGGGTTCTTGGGATCAAAGGTGATCAGCCGCTCATATTCAGCAATGGCTCCGTCAATATCGCCCATCTGCTCATACGCCCGGGGCAGAACGTCCTTCATGATGGGTAGGTTATAAAGAATCCACGAAGAATAGAACCCCATCGATTCATTGCGAAAAGGTGTCTTTTCCTCAAAAATGGCAATCGCTTTTCCGGGAAATCCGTCTTCAAGAGCCAACTCGGCGCCCAAAAACTTTATATAGAAGGCGACCCAATCTTTTCGGTATGGCGTCATCTTCTTAAAGAGCGTTTTCATCTCATCCAGCATTTTCCCGGCTGCATCCCTATGCCCGGCTCTTAAATCCAACAGCCCCGACAGGAACTTATATACGCCCTGGTAATAGAATTTTCTGTCGGGATGTTCCTCAATAAAATCAGCAAACCAATTCTCATTATATCTTCGGCTTTGTTCAAGCTCTCCCCGGTCATAATGAATGAATGCCTTCATCCAATTGATAAACGGCACTCCCCAAGCATAGCCGGGTTCAGATATTTCTTCGGCCTCACGAAAATTGGAAAAACAGTCCTCCGGATTTCCTAAAAGGTAGCGGTAAAATCCTCTCCAGAGATACCCCTCCCGCCTAACCCCCGGGGGTGTCACGGCAATTAAGTTGTCAAACCATTTCAAGCCTTCAGTATATTCTTCCTTCAAAGCATGAATATACCCGACAGCAAAAATGGCCGAATCAAAATCCGATTTAATCTCTAGGGCTTGTTTGTAGGTCGCTTCGGCCTCATCCAGCCGGCCCATCCAAAAATAGGCCTCACCCAGAGAATCGAGCGGATTGGCTTCGCCCGGAAGCAAAGACGCAGATTTTTTGAGATGCTCAACCGCCTTTGAAAATTCACCTATCTCGAGATATGTATAGCCCAGCATATTGTGTGCCGGCTCATATTGGGGATCCAGCGCCAGCGCTTGGTTAAACGCTTTTATCGCTTGGTCGTAAGCTCCATCCCAATAGTAATTCTCCCCCACCGTTTGAATTATTCCCTTTTCCCTGGGGAATTTTTCCGCCCTTTGCTGGAGCAACCGGGAGTATTTCTCGTTGTCCTTCTCTATGAGCAGTGCATATGAACCCTCGATAATTGATTTCTCCTTTTCCGTTGCCTTGTGCATCAGAGCTTTAGCCCTCTTTATGGCTGTATCTCTCGCTTCGATATTTTGTAGCATACCGTAGGCGCTGGCAAGAGCAGCATAAGCCATTGCAAAATCAGGATCCAGCGTAACAGCTTTTTCGAAAGCAATCCTGGCTTCATTGTAAAAGAGTTTTCGAGTATCCTCTCTCCCTTCCAAATAATATTTGTACGCTTCCAACGAGGTGGTCGTGACATCCGCTATGCGCGGCTCTGTAGTTTCCGGGTCTTTCTTCGCCATACCGATGCCCTCAAAGATTTCTCCGGTCAATTCATCGATCTGCCGGTTGATTATGCTCGAAGCCCCCTCTCCCCTTGAACTGCAGCTATTGAGAATTCTCTTGGTCCCCACATCCAGGACCTTCACATCCGTGGCGAAGGTCTCCCCGGCCTTGATGTAGCTCCCGATGACAATCGCTTCGATCCCCTCCCTCCGGCACAGATCGAAACCGAGATCCCTGTCGATGACTTCGACATTCTTTTTCCCCATCTGATCGAGAAGGTCCAGCATCCGCTCCCAGGTGGCCACGTAGAGCGCGCCTCGCCGCTCCAGGCTGGTGATCAGAAGGTCGGGAATGGCCTTTTGCAAATAGTCGAAGTCCTTATCTCCGGTCTGGTTCACGAAGCTGATGACGGCTATGGAGTTTTCGATCTTGGGCGCACTAACGGCTGCCTTTTGCGACCAGGGTCGCCATATGAACACCACGGCGGCGATGACTAGGGCGCCGGCGGCCATAGCAGGAATGAAGAGCTTCTTCAGACTGAACTTAACGGTGATCTCCCTCGACGTGAGAGGCTTTCTCCAGGCAGCAGTGCTCTCCGTCGTCGGTATTCCTTTCCCTATATTCTCTAGCTCTGACCTGAGTTCTTCGGCACTCTGGTACCGAGTCTCTTTTTCCTTCTCCAGGCACTTCAGAATGAGCCGGCTCAAATCTTCGGGAATCTGAGGGTTGTATTCCCTGGGATTTCTCGGGGATTCTCCTTTATGTTTCATCGCAACGCTGAGCGCCGTCTCCCCTTCAAAGGGCACTCTGCCCGTCACCATCTCATACAAAATCGTACCCAGGGAATATATATCGGAACGTTGGTCCACTTCCTTCGCTTCGGCCTGCTCGGGCGACATATACTCGGGCGTTCCGATCATCACGCCTGACCCCGTGATCCCCCTTGCCGTCAGTGACCGGGCGATCCCAAAGTCCATGATCCGGGCATTCCCCTCCTTGTCGATCATGATGTTCTGGGGCTTGAGGTCCCGATGAACGACTCCTAACCGGTGTGCCTCTGATAGCCCTTCACAGACCTGGCCGGCGATCGCAACCGCTTTTCCAACGGACAGGGTGCCTGACCTCCGGATAAAACTCTTCAGGTCCTCTCCCGGCACATACTCCATGGTGATGTAATAGGCTCCCTCTTCTTTGCCCAGGTCGTACATCCGGCAGACATTCTTGTGGGCGATATCGCGGGCCACCTTCAACTCGTTCCGGAACCGCTCGATAGTCTTATTGTCAGAGGCGATCTCGGGTTTGATGAGCTTAAGCGCGACCTTCGCGTTGACTTCCTTATCGAGGACTTTGTAGACCTTTCCCATGCCCCCCTTACCCAGTTCCTCGATAATTTGATAGCGGCCCGCGAACGTGGAGCCCGTGGTGAGATCTTCTTTAGGGACTTCAAGAGTCTTTGTGAAGGATGGCTTGGCGTCAACCGGAGGGGTCAACTGGGTCCCGCATTCCCCGCAGAACTTCAGGGTATCGGGGTTCTCCGAACGGCACTTGGGGCAATTGATGGCCATGCTAATGCCTCGTATCTGGGATGACAGAAGGTTATCAAGGAATGGTGAGGTGAGTCAACCCAAAAACAGAGCCGTACTGTTATTTGCCGAAATCTCCCTTTCCCCCGATAAAAGGAATTCTTTTGATGAATGAGGCAACACTAAGCGATGCCTGCCTCCACCAGCGCGTTATCCAATAGCTCGGAGATGCTAAGTTTCAACGCCCACCTTTTCATATAGGCTTGATCGAGCTCTCGTCCCTGCACCTTCATGACGCCCTGCACGTCCTGCCATTGGCGGCCGGAGACAAGGCCGCCGCTCTTGTACCACTCGAGTTTGCTCAGGATGATGTCTTCAGGAGAGGCCAGATAGCATGAGATCGCGTCATCTTCTCCGGATAGGGTTTCTCGCCTGCGGCGGGCCAAAGCCTCCCTGTCATATTCCCGGTCTTGGGGAATGAAGATATCCACTTTTAGTGCAGTTTCGGAATGGATGATATTGAATGAGGAGCGGCTCTCTATGGCGGCTGCGATCTGGTCTTGGTCGATATAAAAGGAGTCTCGGAAGGCGTCGGCCACCCGGCCGGCTTGAAAAGGCTGGATATCGGCGATGATGTCGATATCAAGAGTCGTCCGAGGAAGCCCCATAGCCGAGCTGGCCACGGAGCCGCCCAGGTAGTAGGGAATTTTCAGGTTTTCCAGGGCCTCGATAACAGCACTCAAAGCAGTCCGCAGGCTTAAAGGACTCACTGGTATTTCTCTTGGCGGAGGATCCGGCACCTTTTAGCCAGTGAAGCTCCATAGCAGTGATCGATGAAAAGCAGATCCAGCTCGTCGGGAGTGAGTCCGGGGTGCCTTCTTTTCAGACCCTGGCGTGAAAAGCTGATGGCTGCTTCCGAGAGTAGGAGAGTCAACATGAGGCGCTTGGGAATACCGGCCTTTCTCAATAGGGAAAGCTGGAGCTCCTGGACTTTTGGAGGAGTATCAAATCTCCCGTCGTCCCCTTCGCTAACAGCAAAATTAGCCATACACATATTATATCCGGAGCGAAAATCACAAGCAATTTCAATTTCGGTGGCGCCCAACCGACTGCCCGATCGCGGCCGGTCTTTCCCGGCCGGCTTTTTCTTGGGAATTTGACAAAACATGGGAAACGCAGATCAACCTGCTCAGCCTAGCGCTGCCTTCTCCGAAATAGATAGTTAAAAACCCTGGACCTTTCTTCAAGCCATATCCTATAATCCCTGGTGATGCTGACAAACGCGGCAAAAAGCCGGTACAGGATTTTTTCCAGCCAAAGATCGAATCTGTGCCCTGGTTTTTTCTCTTTTGCTTTGGGCTTGGCCATACTTATTGTTCTTTTCGTCGCCCCAGGCCAGATCCTTTGCGCTGAGCTCATCCAGCAGCAGACTCAGTCCGCCGCCGAGATCCAGGAAAAGATCGCCAAGCTCACCCAGGAAGCCCAGACGACGACTGACATGGGGCGAATGCAGCAGATCGTCAAAGAGCTCAGCGAGCTGGGCCAGGCCCTCCAAAAGGTTCTCCAGGAAGAGGTGTCGAAGGCGGCCGCAGAGGCCGACGCAAAGGCCGGAGGACAAACCAAGAGCGGCGCCGTCCCCTTCACCGTCCCCACGCCGGAGGAAGAACGAGCCCGCGAAGCCGCCGTCCACGAAGCCCTCCAGGACCGCAAGGACGAGCCCTGTTACCCGGTTCTTTTTCAAAAAGAGTATGCCGGCCGCTATGTCGGCTCCGACCTTCCCTGGATAAGCTGTGTCCCCCTCGAAATCCACCTCTCTTGGACGATCGAGGAACGCTTGATCCGGACGGACAAGTGGCCGACCGGGATCATCAACTACGTCCTGGAGGAAACATATCCCGGTTACCTGATGCTCCACTACAACCAGTCGGACAGGCGGACGGTCGAGAGCTTCCACCTGGAGGGCCCCTCGCCTGTGGACGACGGCCGGATTGGACAGCGTCTTGTCTCGGCCAACGCCTCGGGCCTTCTGGCCGAGGCTTACGGCGTCCCCGATTCCTACAAGACCGTGGGTTCGAACGACAAGGGTGCCTTCAACCTCCTCGTCGAAGGACGAGCCGAGCACGCGACGACCGCCTTCCACTACGACCGGATGACCGGAGAGCTCAACGGCTCTCTGGCCGCTACCCGCATCGATCTCCCCTCGAAAAATCTCGTCGAGCGTCCCTACCATCTCGTCTATGAGATTCCCCAGCACATCAGCGGCGTGACCAACACCGTGCACGGCATTGTCTCCCTGGATGAAATGATGAACGGCGTGCGGGAAGGGCGGCTGGTCAAGGAATTTTCGGCCGACCTGGAAAGGGACTTCACCAAAGTCCGGCTGCCCGAGATCTACAGGCGGAGAGGGACGGTGCGGATGGAGGTGCTGTTCAACGCCCTGGGAACGCTGCGGGTGACTCCTGGAGAAGGATGGAAAGCGCTCGGACCGGACGAAAACGACCGCTTCACCCCCGTGAGCAAAACCTTTTCAGTGCGGAACGCCGGCGAGATTCCGCTCGAGTTCAAGGTCGAGAAGGCGGCCGATTGGCTAAAGACTGACACGCCGGGAGGGTCGCTCGCTCCGGGACAGAGCCGGAGCGTCAAGGTCGAGATCGACCAGGCGAAGGCCGGGACGCTCGCCAAGGGGACATACACGGATGCGGTGCGCTTCATCAATGAGACCAACGGGAGCGGGACGACGGCACGGACGGCGACCCTCGAGGTCGACGACGAACAGCGCTGGGAGATCCGGGTGGTCGGGTTCGAGCTCGACGACACGATGAAAAAGCAGACCTTCAAGGACACGGACGGAAGGGTCAAGGTTCATCACAAGCGGGTCCGGTTCGAATGGGCCTTGACCGGCCGGTTCGTTCTGAAGAAAGAGAAAGGAAGCTGGGTGTACAAGTCGGGTCAGGTGACGGCCGCGCAGGTCACCCCTGTGCCCGATTTCATACCGGCGGGGATTTACACCTGCAAGGTCGTTAAGTGCAGCGGCAGTGCCCCGATCTCGACCATGGTCGGAACCTCGATCTTCGGCACCTACTCGGGCGGGAAAACGGGAGGGACGATCCAGATCTACTGGCCGCCGATGAGTCCGGATGGGTGTGTCAGCTGCACCTCCAAGCACCCGGCCTTTCCCAAAACGACCTACGAGGGGACGTTCAAGGCAAACGACTTCATGACCCAAATCGGGCTCGAGAGCTTCCCGCTCCGGGACGGCTATTCCCAGCCCGTCGCCAAGAGGGATTGGCTCAAATACACCGTGACTTTCAAGCGTCTGAAATAAACGCGACTAGACCCTCCCTAGTTTTGCAGCCGAGCACAGCGCCAGGCTATGGACCGCTGGGTTGAGGACCGGGGATCTCGCCCCGTAATCCCTCTAATTCTTGCTACTTAATACAGATCGCACAGCCGCCTGTGGGCGGCGCTCCCCTCGACAACATCTCTAGACCCCAAATCAATGACCGTCTTGATTGTAATTTGAAGATCGACATCGTCTTCAAGAGAGGGTGTTTTATTGAGATCATAGGCCATAAATTCTCCGGTTATGATGATTTCAATAATGGGAATATCCATCCCCCTTTTATTGGCGGCCTTCTCTTTAAAAACCGGAAGAATCTTATCCCAGCCTTCGATGGTTTCGCCTCTCTCTGGAGTGAATTTGGGGTTTCTTAAATAGGTCTTAGAAAAAGTATTTTTGATCATCACCTTCGCGAACTCGAATTGATCCTGATTCAAATCAGGAAGCAATTTGATCGCAGTCAATAGCAGTGGATTGGTTGAGTCAAGTTCGCTTTTTATCCGCTCCTTGATTTGTTCAGGGATATTGACACACTTGAATTCAATCTTACCCCCCGAACTTTCGGTTTTGTCCGCTGGATGGAGCGATATGATCGAACCTATAGATATGACCACGACCAGCCCCAAAAAATACACGCCAATGGTTTTTTTCACTTTTTCCTCCCTTTTTTAGTTTATCAGAGAAAATAAAAACGATGTATTTAACTTCACAACAATCAACCACCCCCTTTCACTTTGTGCGATTGACTTTTTCCTGCGCAGCTCCTCAATACCACTTAAAATCTGGCGAATTTTTTTATGTTTTCCCTGTATTTAATTTTTTCTTTTCGCAATATCTCTCGAAAATTAGGCTCATCTTTAAGCGGCTTGAAAGCCGGGTTTTTTGCCAACATAGGATATGGATACAAATAGTTACCCTGCAGACGGAATCCATTCTCTATCCCTTCTTCTATCGTGCGGATCGCTTTCTCTCTCATGCCGAGAAAAATATAGGCACAGGTCGCCGCGAGGTTCAGGGCCTCATTTTCGTCCAATTGGGAAAGCGTTGCCAGCGCGTTTTCTTTCTCTCCTTCGGCGGCCCAGAGGAGGGCTTGGGGTAGGTTCAATTCTTTTTTGGGATCCAGTTGCCGGGCGATGTCAATCTGGCTTTGGGCCTCATTCAACCGATTCATCATGATGAGAGCATGGGCACAGTGATAGCGCGCCTCAAAGCGCTTGGGATCTTGATCGATCACTTCATTGACTTCTTGAATGGCCTTCTCAGATTCCCCCAGGTTCATCAGGCATGAGCTGATCAAGAGGCGTGTGGAGACTGAGTTGGGATCGATACGGGCCGCACGGGAAAAATATTTGACGGCCTTATCATAGAAGCCCACACTTCTCAAGAAAGCACCCACGTCCTGATTGACGATATAGCCGTTAGGGTCCAGTTCTAAAGCCCGTTTGAATTGTCTCGAGGCACTGGCGTTTTCTTTCATGTTGAAATACATCCAGCCGAGGCCGAGGTTGGTTTCGGCAAAATCGGGGCCGGTTTCGTGAGCCTGGAGATAGTAATTTTTCATTATCTCCAAATCTTCGGGATTCTTTGAGGCATTGTAATAGCGAGCTTCATAAGCGTTCCCAAGGCCCCAATAGGCCAGAGCATAATTCGGATCGATAGCGATGGCTCTCTCATACATCCCGACGGCCTGGGCAAAGACTTCAGGTTTATAGCCGATATGGTATTCCTTCTCGATAAGCCTCATTCCCTCCAAGTAATAATTATAGGCTTCCAGATTTGTCGGCTCCCTTTTCTTGATTGCGCTCAGCCGTTCTTCAACAAAGTCAACCTTGAGAGCGTTGGCCGTGAGTTTTACGATCTCGTCCTGGACAGTCAGGATATCTTCGAGTTCTTTATGATATTTGTACGGTTTGACCACAGAATTCGTGCCGGCTTCGATCAAATCGACCCTCACCTGGAGTCTTTTCCCTTCTGTTTGAATGGTTAGCTGCATAAGATATTCTGCCCCGAGTTCTTTCCCGATTTCCTTGAAGCTTTTGTTTGAAAAGTCGTATTCGGAAAGGGAGTACATCGGTATGACTCTGAGCCTGGGACTGCTGCGGAGCTTGGCGCTGATGTCTGATTGGAGGCCATACCAAAGGTTCTCTTTTCCCTCGGGAGGACTCAAGTCCTGAACTGGCAGGACAGCTATGGAGGTTTTCCAGGTCCTCGATGGCGGAGAAATGATCAGGTAGATTGCGATGCTCAGGATAACAACTGCCAAGAAGGCCAGGGGGATTCGCTTGGCCCTGATCCAGGTCCCGATCCGAATCCCAGTCGAATCAGGAGGCTGCGGCTTCGGACCGATCCATATCGAGGGTTCCTTTTCCCATGCCTCCAGGTCTATGATCAATTCTTCTGCGCTCTGATACCGCCGTTCCCGCTCCCTTTCCAGGCATTTCATTATGATGTGAACAAGCGCTTCCGGAATATCGGGCTGAAGGCTGCGGGGGTCGGGCGGCGCTTTTGTGAGACGCTGAAGGGCAACGCTGTAGGGACTGTCTCCTTTGAAAGGTATCTTCCCGGTGAGCATCTCATAAAGCACGATCCCCAAGGAATACAGGTCCGAGCGGTTGTCGACATCCGCACCCTCCACCTGCTCCGGCGATGCGTAGGCCGGGGTGCCCATTCCCGGAGATGTCAAGGTGGCGTCATCGGCTCTTCTCAGCCGGGCGAGCCCGAAATCGGTTATCCGGGCCGTCCCCTCCTCGTCGACCATAATGTTGTGAGGTTTCAAATCCCGATGGATAACGCCCGTCCGATGGGCTTCGCCCAAGCCTTCGGCAACCTGTCTGACGATGCGAACGGCCTGCTGAGCGTCCAACCGGCCCACTTTCTTGACCAGGCTCTTCAGGTCCCCGCCCCTCACGTATTCCATGGTGATGAAGGGCACGCCGTCTGCCTCGTTGAGGTCGAACATCCGGGCCACGTTCTTGTGGATCACCTGGCGGGCGGCTTTTAGTTCGGTCCGGAAACGCTCGACAGCCGCCGGGTCCTCGGTGAGGTCGGACCTGATGAACTTGATGGCGATTTCCTCGTCGAGCTTCTTGTCCAGAGCCCGGATAACCCTGCCCATTCCGCCTTTGCCCAGTTCCTCGATGATCTGGTATCTCCCGGCAAAGGTCGAGCCGATTGGAAAAGGGATAGCGGGGAGCTTTATCGTCGTCGTTCGGGAGACGTCTCCTTCCCTGTCGGACGAAAGACTCGTCCCGCAATCACCGCAGAACTTCTGCGTGTCAGAGTTTTGGAGAGAGCATTTGGGACATTTCACCGTCGCTGGGCCCCTCCGATCGGCTTGAGTTAGAAGATATCAATAATGAGAAATCATGTCAAATGGAATTTGGCTCGGCTTGATCAGGAAGGATAAAAAGGCCTATTTCTTTTTATCAGGTTCCTTGTCTTTTTCCTTTTTGGGCGGCTTGAGCTCGATGACCGAATCGCCCAGGACATCCCGGAGCCAGTTGAAAACGTCCGACGACTTGTCGTAACCACCCGACCCAGCACCCTTGACCTCGATATAGCGGACGTTGGCTTTCAGCTCCCGGAGCCGCGATACGATCCCGCGGATTTCATCGACGGGCGCATCTTTATCCTGGTCGCCGTGGATGATCAGGATATTCAATCCCTTCGCCCGGTCGAGCATGTCCTTGATGTTTTCGGCCCCGGAATTCTCGGGCGGGATGAGCTGACCCGATCTGACGATCACGCCTTTATAGATTCCCGGGTTCTGGAGTGCCAGGCGCAGAGCTCCATAGGCACCTTTGGAAAACCCGTCCAGGATGATGTTATCAAGATCGATGCTGTAGATACTTTTCAGGTGCTCGATCGCCTCGACGACCCGTTGGCCGTCCCCTCCGATATACCAGCCCGAGGGATCTTCAACCTCGGGCGCCAGGATGAAGAAGTCCCCGGCCCTTTTGCGGACCTTGGGACCGAAGTAGTTCGAAGTCAGGGCGAAGAGACCCATTCTGGGACCCGCTGCCCCTCCGGCCAGAGTGACCAGAAGAGGCAGTGGCGTCTCTCGATCATACCAATCCGGAACGAGGACCGAGTAGGACCGCAGGCTCCCATCGGCCTCGGAACGGTAGCCGAGCCGGACGATCCTCCCCGTCGGGAAAAGTGCCGGCTTGCCCTCTTCGACCAATCGGAACAGGTCCTTGACGTCTTGATTCCACTGCTGGATCTTCTGGAGGTCGGCGAAAGGAGGTGATTTCTCCATGAATTCCTGGATCCAACGGAGGCGGATCTCCAGGGTCGGCAGGCTTTCCCGGAAGACGATGTCCCGGCCGGCGAGCTCCCCCGCCTTGAGTTCGGACACCTTGGTCGCATAGCCTTCGAACTGCAGCCTGTCCAAAAGGAAAAACCGCTTGTCATCCGTATAACGGAGCTTCCCCTGGTCGTCGATGATGCCCAGACTGAGGTCGATGACACCGGTCGTCACCTTTTCCAGGTCGATCGGAAAGCTGAGGATGTTCATCCCCTTTTCGAAAGAAAGACTTTTCTCCGAAGGGAGATTGCCCAGGGGTGTGGTGGCGATCAGCCTGACCTGCCAGCCCTGCTTAGAGACCGGCGAATAGACGGCCAGCTTGAGTTCTCGCTCGTCCTCAGGGTAGAAATGATTGCCATTCAATGCGGATTGGAATTCGAGGACCTGTGGCGTACCAACGACGAACTCACAGGGAAGCGCTTTTTTCGTCCCCGGATTGTCCGGCTCATAATTCGGATCGGAAACGAGCTGGACGACCTTTTTCTGCCCGGCGTCGAGGTCGTCATAAGAGAGGTTGATCGCCCATTTCGGCTGCAAAAAGGGACGGAAATCGGGGAAGTATTTCCAAGGAATCGCCAGCTCATAGACCACCGTTTGTTTGTCCTCATCCGCGTTGACCTTAAGCAGAACATCCCGGACAACCGGGACAGTGTCTTCTTCCATTCGGGCGATCACGGCCAGAGGCTCATTTTCAAAGCGGGAGAATCCGAAGGTCAGGGAGCGATCGCCGCCGTCTCCCGCCGTGGGATCGATAAAAGTCAGGTAAAAACCGTCCCCTTCACGCCGTCCCCTGCCCGGGAACTCGATCCGGTCGTCCAAGACAGAGACCGCCGCATAGAAATATTCTGGGTCGAAGCTGAAGCGGGCCGTGACAGTCAGGTCGGCAGATGGGGGAAGAACCTGGCCCTCCGGGGTGAGCTGGATGGGAAACTCGGCCAGGGCGGCCCAATCCTCCAGGTCCCCGTCGATCGTGAACTTGTTTTCTGCCTGGAGAATTTTGAGACCCTCTGTTGGCTGAGCCCAGAGGTAAGGTCCTGTAAAAAAGATGGCCGCGGGCAGAGACTGCGGGAACAGGCACAAACAGACCACAGCCATGAGCAGATATGACCAGAGCTTTTTCATGGTAACCTCCGTATTTATTCTAGAGAATCCGCAGCGGATTGACAACCCGGCAGCCGGAATCTATAATCGGGCAAGATTTAATCTTCAAAGGTGAGACCATGACACTCCCAGATAAAAAGGAACCGTCCTTGGAGCATCCGGACGGGGTTTCCCATCTCAGCCCGACCAGCCTTATCCAGGGTGAATTCAGCGGCCGGGAAGACCTCGTTATCCGGGGGCAGGTCCGCGGCAAGATCGCGCTCCCCGAGAATGATTTATTGGTTGACTCGAGCGGTCGGGTCGAGGCCGAAGCCCGGGTTAAGAACGTCCGCATCAGGGGAGAGTTCGTCGGGAACATCACGGCCTCGGGAAAAGTCATCATCGAGAGAACAGGCCGGGTGAAGGGTGATCTGTCGGCGTCCCTTATCTCGATCGAAGACGGCGCCCAATTCAAGGGGGCCGTCAAGGTCATGGGCAAACCCTGATCGTCCCGGCTCAGCTCCTCCCCTTCTCACACCCGGAAGTCCCTCAACCTCCCCTCGAATAATTGGTATAATGATGAGGCCGATGAAAAAGTTCGAGCTCCACTCGGAATTCAAGCCCAAAGGGGACCAGGTCGAGGCCATCCAATCCCTATCCGCCGGCATCCGTGAGGGAAACCGCCACCAGGTCCTGATGGGTGTGACCGGCTCCGGGAAGACGTTCACGATAGCCAACGTGATCGCCGACATCCAGCGGCCCGTTCTGGTCATCTCTCACAACAAGACGCTGGCCGCCCAGCTCTACCAGGAATTCCGGCGCTTCTTTCCGCGTAACGCGGTTGGGTATTTCGTCAGTTACTACGACTACTACCAGCCCGAAGCCTTCATCCCCGCTTCCAATACCTACATCGCCAAGGAAGCGACCATCAACGATGAGATCGACCGGATGCGCCTCTGCGCCACCAACGCCCTGTTCCAGAGGCGGGACGTGATCGTCGTCGCTTCGGTCTCCTGCATCTACGGGATCGGGGCACCCGAGACTTATTACTCTATGAGCTTCCGTCTGGACAAAGGGCAAACCCTCTCCCGGAAAAGGCTCATGGAGGCCCTGGTCGACATGCAATACGAGAGGCGGGAGGACGAATTTCCGCGGGGGACCTTCCGGGTGCGGGGCAATATTATCGATGTTTTTCCCGCCTACGAAGACCTCGCCTACCGCATCGAGCTCAATGAAGCCGAGGTCTCCGGCATCTCCTCGATCGACCCGCTCCTGGGCCGGACCGTCGAGACGTTCGACACCGTCATCATCCACCCCCGAACCTTCTTCTCCACCCCCCACGATGTCCTTGTTTCCTCCATCGCCGGCATCGAAGTGGAGCTCGCCGAGCGGATCGAGTTCTTCCGGAAGCAGGGAAAGATCATTGAAGCCGAGCGGATCGAAGAACGGACTCTCTACGACCTCGAGATGCTGCGGGAGTTCGGCTACTGCCCCGGGATCGAGAACTATTCCCTGTATCTCAGCCAGCGCCGCCCCGGCGAGCCGCCCTACACGCTCCTCGACTATTTTCCCGAGGATTTCTTGACCATCATCGACGAATCGCACGCCACCGTCCCCCAGATCGGCGGGATGTACCACGGCGACCGCTCCCGGAAGATGACGCTTATCGAGCACGGCTTCCGGCTGCCCTCGGCCCTCGACAACCGGCCTCTCAACTTCGACGAGTTCGCGGCGCGGACGGGCCAGCTCCTTTATGTCTCGGCCACTCCCGGCGGTTACGAGCTCCGCGAGTCGGACCGCAAGGTCATCGAACAGATCATCCGGCCGACCGGGTTGGCCGATCCCGAGGTCGAGGTCCGGCCGGTTAAGGGCCAGGTCGACGACCTCATGGGCGAGATCTCCCGGCGGGCGGAGAGGAACGAGCGCACCCTGGTAACGACGCTGACCAAGAAAATGGCCGAGGATCTGACGCGCCACTACCATGAGCTCGGGCTCCGCGTCCGCTACCTCCACTCGGATATCGAGACACTCGAGAGGGTCAACATCCTGCGCGACCTGAGAAAGGGCCAATTCGATGCCCTGATCGGGATCAACCTGCTGCGGGAAGGACTGGACCTCCCCGAAGTGTCTCTCGTGGCCATCCTGGATGCCGATAAAGAAGGTTTCCTCCGCTCGTCGACCTCGCTCATCCAGACGTTCGGCCGGGCCGCCCGGAACATCGCCGGCAAGGCCATCCTCTATGCCGATGCGATCACCGAATCGATGTCCCAGGCCCTGGCTGAAACAAACAGACGCCGCCGCATCCAGCAGGAATACAACCGCCGGCACAGCATCACTCCGCAGTCGATCAGCAAGCGAATCGACGAAGTCATGACCAGCGTCTACGAAAGGGACTACCTCGATTACACGCGCTTGCCCAGCGAGAAAGATATCTCCCTTTCTCCTGAGAAAAGGAATAAGCG
>JBAQGA010000247.1:0-1556 GCA_049287565.1 Candidatus Aminicenantales bacterium | reverse complement strand
GTCCACAAAGGGCCGGTGCCGTTCCAGAAGGCCCTGGTAATCGACGTTGTGGAGGTTCCGGTCGTAGAAAT
The DNA here is from genome assembly GCA_049287565.1 of Candidatus Aminicenantales bacterium. Lineage (GTDB taxonomy): Bacteria > Acidobacteriota > Aminicenantia > Aminicenantales > UBA8522 > UBA8522. Next base: position 1,485 of record JBAQGA010000247.1, on the reverse strand, counting down.
AATCTCGCTCCATGCGCCAGGCGTCGTTGAACATCTGGCGCCATTCTTGCTTTGGGTCAATGGAGAAGGTCCAACGGGACATATCGATTTTCTTCTCGGCCAGGGCTGGGGGAGCCGAGGCAGCGGCATCGATGACGTAGAGGTCGCTGTCTTTCTGAACGAGGATCTTCTTTCCGTCGGACGAAAGCTCGAAATTCCGGACGTCCTCCAGAACCGTCTTGGCCTGGATGTTGCGGTTCTTGACCTCAACGGCCTGGAGCTTGTTGCGGATTGCGGCGGCGCGCTCCCGGTCGATGAAGAAAAGCATTTTTTCAGAAACGGAGAGTTGAGAGTAAACGCCCGCCGGGAGGGGCACCTCAAAGACCCGATCCTGGAGGCCGGCCAGCTCGATCACCACCTTGGCCGCACTATCCTTTGACCCTTTTGATGTGGCGGATTTTTCCTCTTTGGCCGGCGCTCCGGCCGGAGCTTTCGCCGCTGCGGTTGCGTTCTGCTCTTTCTTATCCATGTTGAGTTCGTTAGCCGGGGCAAAGGGGAATATCTCCTTGGCGGTCAAGGCCAGGGCATATATTTTAGTCGTCTTGTCAAAGTAGGGCTCGGGCTGGCGCGGGCCCCAGGGGCTGCCCACCGCGCTCCGGAAATATCGGTCGGATAGAAAATAGAGCCACTTCCCGTCCGGGCTCCAGGCCGGGCTGTAAGAATCGACGCGGTTGTCGGTGAGCTCGCTGATTTGGCCCGTTGCGGTGTTGAGGAGCATGACCTGTTGGAAAGAGTTATCGGCCGTCTGGACGAAAGCCAGCCACTGGCTGTCGGCCGACCAGGCCAGGTCGTCGAACATCCCGTTCGAGGATTCGGCCACCCGGCTCAAGGTTTTCTTGTCAAGGCTGTAAACCCAGAGCTGGTTGTCTTTATCAGCGAAGGCGATGGAGCGGCCGTCGGGCGAGGGAATTCCGTCGAAGCGGATGACTTTGGCGCCCGCGGTGAGCTGCTCTTCCGGCCCCAGCCCGTCGGCCGGGGTGCCGTGGAACTCCCACTCTCCGGTTTGGTCGGAGAGGATCATCAGGCTTTTCCCGTCCCCCAGGAAGCGGGCGGCCCGGCTGCGGACGCCGTCCTGGCGGCTGACCCGGACCCACCGTCCGTCTTCCACTGGAGCGACAAAGACATTGCCGCGGGAAATGAGGACCAGCCGATCACCCGAGGGCGAGAGATGGACGGAGGTCAGGTAGTCCGACGGCTTGCTGACCCATTTCTCCCGCATCTGATCGAAGTCCGAGGGGAGGGTGATAGGGATGGGACGGTCGTCCCCGCTGCCGACGTCGTAGAGGTGAAGGTCGGCTACGAGCTGATAAGCGATTTTCCCGTTGTGAAGCGAGGGCGAGCTGACGTCATATCCCTTGTGGAAGGTGTGCTGCCGGAGAGCTGTGCCCCCGAGGTCCATGGACCACAGGTTCATCGTTCCGTCGCGGTCACTGACAAAATAAACCC
>JBAQGA010000246.1:0-17450 GCA_049287565.1 Candidatus Aminicenantales bacterium | reverse complement strand
GATCTCATCAGCCAGCGCCGGTTCGACTGCGCGGCTCGCAGGTATCTTCTTTCCTTTAAGCGTCATGAAAGCTCCTGCGAGAACGCGGCTGAAGCGCTTTCAGCCTCTAAAGGATAAGCCTATTTCTTTTTCGGTGCGGCCTTTTTCCTGGCCTTGCGCTTCGCTTCTTTCTTGGCGTAGCGGACGATAAACTTTCCGGTTAACTCCCTGGCTTCGGTGTCGGTGTACTGCCTCGGAGGGGACTTCATGAAGTAGGAGGAAGGGGCGAACAGGGCGCCGGAGACGCCGTTGTTCAAAGCGAGCTTGGCGCAGCGGATGGCGTCGATGACGACCCCGCCGGAGTTCGGCGAATCCTCGACCGACAGGCGGCAGTCGAGATACGTTGGGATATTGCCGAAGTGGCGGCTCTCGATCCGCAGGAAGCAGAGCTTGTTGTCCTTCTGCCAGGGGACGTAATCGCTCGGGCCGACATGGACGTTATCCGGGTCGATGTTCAGGCCGCGGGCCCTGATCTGGGAGGTCACGGCGTTGGTCTTGGAAATTTTTTTCGACTGCAGCCGCTCCCGCTCCAGCATGTTGAGGAAGTCGGTGTTGCCACCCGTGTTCAGCTGGTAGGTCCGGTCGATTGGCATGCCGCGGTCGAGGTAGAGGTTGACCAGGGTGCGATGGAGGATGGTCGCCCCGACCTGGGACTTGATGTCGTCGCCGATGATCGGCAGCCGGCGGGCCTCGAACCGCTTCTGCCAGTATCTCTCCGAGGCGATGAAGACCGGGATGCAGTTGATGAAGGCGCAGCCGGCCTCCAGGACCTGCTCGACGTACCACTTGGTGGCCTCTTCGCTCCCGACCGGGAGATAGCTCACCACGACGTCAGTTTTCGTCTCCCGGAGGATGGAGACGATGTCGGCCGTCGCCCCGGGCGCCTTCTGGATGATCTGGGAGAGGTATTTGCCCAGGCCGTCGTGCGTCATGCCTCGGCGAACTTTGACGTTCTTATAGGGCACGTCGGCGAACTTGGTCGTGTTGTTGGGCCAGGTGAAGACAGCCTCGCTGAGGTCTTTCCCAACCTTGTTCTTGTCGACGTCGAAGGCGGCGACGAATTCGACGTCCCGGATGTGATAGCCGCCCAGGTTGACGTGCATGACTCCGGGGATGAAATCCCCTTCCTTGGCGTTCCTGTAATATTCGATCCCCTGGACGAGCGATGAAGCGCAGTTGCCCACGCCGATGATGGCGACTCTGATTTTGTCCATGAGCTCAGACCTCCTTATCCTTGGTCATTTGTCTTTCGATCTTTCTGACGAGCAGCGTCCGGTCGATGGCCGTGATATTGGAGATGACGGCGATGACGGTCAGGACGACGATCATCGCCGGGTCGAAGACCTTGAAGATCATCCCGATCAGGGTGCCGAGAACCAGGAGGATCATCCGTTCGGCCCGCTGCATGAACCCGACCCGGCACTCGATCCCCAGCCCTTCGGCCCGGGCCCGGGTGTAACTGACCATGGTCGATCCCAGGAAGGTGAAGAACGGGATCCACATCGGCCAGCGGCCGCGGAAGTAGTAGGCCAGGCCGAAATAGATGAAGAACTCCGAATAGCGGTCGAGGGTGGAATCGAAGATGGCCCCGTAAAGGCTCTTCTTGCCGGCTTTTACCGCGACTTTTCCGTCGACGATATCCAGGGCGCCGCAGATGAAAATCAGGACGGCCGCCCAACCGGGGTGGTTGAAGGCGAAGAAGGCGCCGGCGGCGAGCCCCGCCAGCAGGGCGAAGAAGGTGATCAGGTTGGGACTGACGCCGAAGCGGACGAGAATGTCGGCCAGCCGGCCGAGGCTGCCGAGGAATCCCTGGATCCATTTCTCGGGGATGGCGCTGAGCAGGCGGACCTTGGGATTGCGTGCTGTCGAGGTTGCGGATGGAGCCATTTCGGTTGTTGAAGAAGTATAATAATGTACCAAAAGCCGGCCGGGAATCAAGAGGGACTTTCTACTCGATCTTGATTTTCCTCTTCGGCTCGGCCCTCCGGCCTCCCTTCTTTTCGAGCGATTCGAGCCGGGCATCGATGAGCGAGCGGAGAGCCAGGAGCGCTTCTTTTTTCGCCTTGAGCAGGTGTTCCTGCGCCTGGAAGGGAAGGAACAGGGTGAACAGCTCTTCGGGCAGGGAGATCTTGATCTCCCTCATTTTGTCGGCAGCCATGCTCACGCCTCCTTACGGTCGGATTGAAAGGTGATGCGCAGCCTTTCTTCGACGAATTTCGCCCCCCGGATGGAATGGTTGAGGAGAATCCGGGGGAGCAGGATATTCCTTTTCAACGGCCCCACCCTGATGAACAGCTCTTCTCCCTTTTGGAAGAGGTCGAGGTCGCTCTTCTCCACAAAGGGAAGGTGCAGGGATAAGACAAAGCGCCCGTCCTCTTTTTCGATCCGCAGGGGTTTTTGGGCGAAGAACAGGCGGGCGGGGTCCTTGTCCTGGTAGACGCCGGCTGCCAATTTTTCGAGAGAGGCCAGGCCGACGATCTCCTGATGGGCGAGCTCGGCCGCCAGTATCGGGACCGGGGAGAAGCTTTCCTCGATCAGGCGGAGGTAGCCCCCCTGGATGGTTTTCCAGTTGCGAAAATAAGGGTCTTCGACCGAGGCCGGGATGACCCGGTTGACGAGGATCAGGTCGACGGCGTAGCCGAAGAGGCTGAAGAAGGTATAGGCCCTCTGGGCCTCCTTGATGACCATCTTTTCGGGATTGATGACCAGCCGGATGGAGGTCTTCCGTCCGTCCTCGAGGATCTCCTTCATCTCGGCGAGCTGGCCGGTCAGCTTCTTCATCGCTTCGAAGACGCTGTCCTCGGGGAAAGGGAAGGGGAGGATGCGGCTGGCCACTGGCCGGACCGCTTTGGCCGCCGTCCGCTGGATGGGGAAGATGTGTTTCAGGTACCAGTTGGTGATCTCCGGCGCGCTGAGGAGGCGCAGGGTATCACCGGTCGGAGCGCAATCGACGACGACCAGGTCGTAATCCGAATCCTTGTTATACTGGCGGATCTCCATCAGGCTGAAGAGCTCCTCCATCCCGGGAAACACGCTCAGCTCTTCGGCCTCAATGGTGTCGATCCCCTGGGAAGCGAACAGGGCCGTGAGGTAGGCTTTGATCCCGCCCCATTTGGCCTCCATCTGTTCGAGGGCGTCGACCTCCTGGCCGAAGAGGTTGGCGGTGATCCTATGCGGGGAGTTGCCGAGCTGGACCTCGAAGGAATCGGAGAGGCTGTGGGCCGCATCCGTGGAAATGACCAGCGTCTTGTATCCCCGGCGGGCGGAGAGGAGGGCGGTGGAAGCGGCGAGTGTAGTCTTCCCCACGCCTCCCTTTCCGGTAAAAAGAATTATCCGCATGGGCCCGATTCAATTCTAACACCCATCAGGCGGGAGGACAAGAGCGGGGGGGTGTTTCCCCTATCACAAGAGCTGTGATATACTCGCCTCCCATCTTTACTCCTCTCCTCGGTGACGACTCATAGAAGGAGGCGCTCATGAAACTGCGGACCTCTTGGGTGATCATACCGCTCATCGCTTTCGTCCTGCCCGTTGTTTCCCAGGATTCTGGAAGAGGGATGGCCGAATTGGCCAGGGTGAAGAAGGGCCGCTCGGCGGCCGTGACTTCGTCCGAGCCGGATTTCCGGAGCAACCTGGACCGGATGACCTACATCCATCCCGGTGAAACGCTGGTCATGGCCGATATCCAAGGCCCCGGCATCATTCAGCACATCTGGCTGACCTTTAACGAGGCCCGGCCCAACTGGCTGGAGAAGGGCGGCTCGGCCAGGCCCGATGAGATCGTCCTCCGGATGTACTGGGATGAGGCCGGCCAGCCGGCCGTCGAGTCCCCGCTCGGGGACTTCTTCGCCGCCGGTTTCGGCTTGAGGAGCGAGATCCGCTCCCATCCGGTGGCCGTCGAGGGGGGCGACGGCTATAACTGCTACTGGCCGATGCCCTTCCGGAAAAGGGCGAGGATCACGGCGACCAACGAAAGCGATAAGAAAGTGCGGAGCTTCTATTACCATATCGATTATCTCGAAGGGATTGACCTGCCCGCCGATTCCGCCTATTTCTGCGCCCAGTACAGGCAAGAGTTCCCCGAGCAGATCGGCCGGGACTATCTCGTCCTTGACGCCGAGGGACAGGGCCATTATGTGGGAACGGTGATGTCGGCCCGATCCCGATCTCCTCTCTGGTTCGGGGAGGGAGACGTGCGCATCTATATCGACGGCGATACGAAGCCGACGATCCAGGGCACGGGGACCGAGGACTACTTCCTTTGTGCCTGGGGGCTCGAACCCTGCCTCTATCCCTTTTTCGGCTGCACTTATATGAGTGCCGCGGCCGATGACCTCGGCGTTCGCTACACGCTCTACAGGTGGCACGTCCTGGACCCGATCCGGTTCACGAGGTCCATCCGCTTCACCTTCGAACACACCGGCTGGATCAGCGCCGACGAGACGGAGACCGGCCAGGTGGACGGGCACGTCGAACGGGAGGACGACATCGCCACGGTCGCTTTCTGGTACCAGGTCGGGCAGCCCAAGCGCTTCACGACGCTGCCGCCGCTCGAGAAGAGGATATTCCCTGACCTGGACGTCGTCATCGAGGGGAAAGATCTTGTCCAGGGCGTCAAAGCGGCGGATGGGAGAGTCGATCTCCAGCCGGGGTATGACTGGACCGGAAGCGGCCAATTGCTGTTTTCGCCCGCTGCGCCGAACCCGGCGATTGAGCTGGAATTCAGCGTCAAGAAAGAGGAATACCGGGGTTTGGTCCTGCGCTTGACCCGGGCCGATGATTACGGTATCTACAGGATCCTCATAGACGGCAAAAACATCGCTGACTTCGATGGGAAGGATGATCTCAAGTCCGTCGATCTCTACTCGGAGCGCCTCACGGTCGGGGATGTCTATGTCGGGAGCCTCGCCCTGGCCGCGGGAAAGCATGCCCTCCGGCTGGAAGGCATCGGTCAAAACCCGAATTCCAAGGGGATGCGCTTCGGATTGGATTCCCTCCGGCTCCGCGAGCGCTGGCTGAAGAAACGGCCGTCGCTCCGCAAATAGGTCCAGAATAAATTTATCGAAGGATATAAAGGAGGCTTTTATGAGACTCATCCCCGGACTGCGCCCGAGAATGATTTCCAGCCTCTGGCTTTTCCCGCTGGCCTTGGCTTGTCTTTCTTTTATGGAGGGCTGTTCAAAGAGCTCGGAACCTCAAGCTCCGCTGTCCGAGCGCGACGCCCGGATGACCTGGTGGCGCGAGGCCCGTTTCGGTCTGTTCATCCATTGGGGACTTTACGCCATCCCGGCCGGCGAGTGGAACGATGAGACCAACCACGCCGAATGGATCCGGACAACGGCCCGGATCCCGCTCAAGGTCTATGACCGCTTCGTCGGGCAATTCAACCCCGTGAAGTTCGATGCCGAGGAGTGGGTCCGGATGGCCAAAGAGGCGGGCATGAAATACATCGTCATCACCTCCAAGCATCACGATGGCTTCTGCCTCTTCGACTCCCGCTATACCGATTTCGACGTCATGTCGACGCCGTTCGGGCGCGACATCTTGAAGGAGCTCAGCGAGGCCTGCCGCCGGGCCGGGATCAGGATGTGTTGGTACCATTCGATCATGGACTGGCATCATCCCGATTACGTGCTGCGGCGGGACTGGGAGAAGGACCGCTCCTCGGAAGGCGCCGATTTCGAGCGCTACGTCGAGCACATGAAGAACCAGCTCGCCGAACTCGTCGGCAACTACGGCGAGATCGGCGTCCTCTGGTTCGACGGGGAGTGGGAAAGCACCTGGAATCATGAGCGCGGCCGGGACCTCTATGAATATGTGCGCGGGCTCCAGCCCAGCATTATCATCAACAACCGGGTTGATGTCGGTCGCTCCGGAATGCAGGGGCTGACCAAGGCCGGCGAATACGCCGGCGATTTCGGGACACCGGAGCAGGAGATCCCGCCGACCGGACTGCCGGGAGTGGACTGGGAAACCTGCATGACCATGAACGACAATTGGGGATATAACAAGAACGATAACAACTGGAAATCCAGCGAAGACCTGATCCGGCGGCTGGCCGATATCGCCTCCAAGGGAGGGAATTTTCTACTCAATGTCGGGCCGACGGCCGAAGGCGAATTTCCGCCGCCGAGCGTCGAGCGGCTCGGGGCGATCGGAAGCTGGATGAAAACCAACGGAGAAGCGATCTACGGGACCCAGGCCAGCCCATTCAAGATGCTAGAGTGGGGGAGATGCACCCAGAAACCTGTCAAGGGCGGGATGCTGTTGTACCTGCATGTCTTCGACTGGCCGTCGGACGGGAAGCTCGTCGTGCCCGGGATCTTGAACGCTCCCCGCAGGGCCTTTCTTTTGGCCGACCCGGAGAGGAAAAGTCTTCCCGTGAAGAGAGCGGAGGACGCGATCGTGATCACACTGTCCGGAGAGGCGCCGGATCCAGCCGACAGCGTTGTCGCCCTGGAGATCAAGGGCCTCCCCGACGTCAACGAACCATAGGAAGCCCAGTCGGGTTATTTTCCCCGGCGCAGCTTCTGGTAATACTGTTGGTGGTAGTCCTCGGCCTCGTAGAACTCGGTGGCGGGAAGGACCTGGGTGGCGACGGGCCGGTCATATTTCCCCGATTGATTCAGCCGCTCGATGGCTTTCAGGGCCGCTTCTTTCTGGGATTCGTTATGGTAGAAAATCGCCGACCGGTATTGCGTCCCGACGTCCGGGCCCTGCCGGTTCACCTGGGTCGGGTCATGGAGTCCAAAGAATTGGTCAACGAGCTCCTCATAGCTCACCACCGAGGGGTCAAAAATGATTTCGATGGCTTCGGCGTGTCCGGTGGTATCCGAACAGACTTTTTGGTAGGTGGGATTCTTGGTCTGTCCGCCCGTATAGCCGACGCGCGTTGAGACGACGCCCCTGACCCTGCGGAACCTGTCCTCGACGCCCCAGAAGCAGCCGGCGGCGAAAGTGGCCTTCTCCGTCTGTGCTTTTTTCGCCTCCTCGGTCAGGGAGGTGGGTTTGAAGTCCAGGGCGATCGAGTTGATGCAAAAATGCTTCCTGGTCGGCGCCGGGCCGTCCTCGAAGACGTGGCCGAGATGCGAGCCGCAGACGGCGCAGCGGACCTCGGTCCGGACCATGCCGTGGGCGCGATCCTCCCGGTATTCGATGTGACTTTCGTCGACCGGAGCTGTAAAGCTCGGCCAGCCGGCGCCGTGGTCGTACTTCGTTTCCGATGAGAAAAGGGGAGTGCCGCAGGCGCCGCATACGTAGATTCCTTCCTCATTATGATCGTTATACTTTCCCGTGAAAGGCCGCTCCGTGCCGGACTGGCGCAGCACCCGGTATTGCTCAGGCGTCAGGAGAGCCTTCCACTCTTTGTCGGATTTATCGATCTTTTTCACCATGTCTTTCTCCTGCCCCAGGAAATGGGGCCGGCCCTTTTTCGCCTCCGAGGCGAGGAGCGATGTCGGTCCCAATACCCATACGCCCGCGATAAGGACGAAAACAGCCGCTTTTAAAAGCCGTTGTCGGTTCATAGTCTGCCTCTATTCCTATTATTCTTATATATACAGTATACATTATCCCGGGAAAAAGCAGAAGGGGACTGTGATCAGCCGCCATCGGCCTTGCTCCCATTCGGGTTCTTAACGCCGTTCCCTCAACGCTCTTTTCGGCGCTGCAGCCAATGGCGGCTGATCTTTGTCCGGCACCTAAGATAATAATCCCACTTTTCGTCACAGAGCCGGGGAAGGCTTGATTGGGAAGGGCTAAAGGGCTATAAAGGGAGGGCGATCGTTTCAAAAGGAGCGCTCCATGCCCCAGCCGTCCTTGCCTGATCCCACTCACCTGGGAGGCTTCTTCTGGCCTCTTCTTTTCATCGTCACCCTGTCTCTCTTCTCCCTGTCTTCACACAGTGAAGAGCTCCAGCCCAATGATTGGGAAAACCCGCTCGTCGTCAGCCGCAACACCGAGCCGCCGCATGCCACGCTCGTTCCTTATTCGACCATGGAGAAGGCCATCGCCGGCGACCGTTTTGCTTCCGAGTTCATGCTCCTGCTCAACGGGCGGTGGAAGTTCCATTGGGTCTCAAAACCGGCCGACCGGCCCCGGGATTTTTTTAAACCGGAGTACGACGTCTCCGCTTGGAAGAAGATCACCGTCCCCGGCAACTGGCAGCTCCAGGGATACGACGTGCCGATCTACATGAACTCAGACTATCCATTTCCGGCCGACCCGCCGGGCATTCCCCACGACCGCAATCCTGTCGGCTCCTACCGAACCGAGTTCATAGTCCCCGCAGATTGGCGGGGCCGTCAGGTCTTCCTCCATTTTGATGGCGTGGATTCGGCCTTCTATGTCTGGGTGAACGGCATTCCCGTCGGTTACAGCCAGGATAGCCGGACACCGGCGGAATTCAACATCACCCGGCACCTCCGGCCGGGCCGGAATGTCCTGGCCGCCGAGGTTTACCGCTACTCGGACGGCTCCTACCTTGAATGCCAGGACTTCTGGCGTCTGAGCGGTATCTTTCGCAACGTCTATCTGTTCGCGACTCCGCCTATCCATATCCGCGATTTCGAGCTCAAGGGGGACCTGGACGGCCATTGCCGGGACGCCGTCTTCCGGGTCAAGGCCTGGGTCAGGAACCTTGGTGACAAGGCTGCTATCGACCATTCCATCGAGGTCAACCTCTTTGGTCCCGACGGCCATCCGGTCGGCGGGGAAGCCCTCGTCAAGGGTACCGGTCCTTACATCGCTCCCGGTGCCGAGAGCCTCTTCCTGCTCAAGGCCGGCCTGGCCGACCCGCACAAATGGTCGGCCGAGCAGCCCAGCCTGTACACGGTCATCCTCACGCTCAGGAACGAACGGGGCGAGGTCGTCGAGATCGAGAGCGCCAAGTTCGGTTTCCGCAAGGTCGAAATCAAGGGCGGCCAGCTCCTCCTCAACGGCCGGCCCATCCTCATCAAGGGCGTCAATCGTCACGAACACGACCCCGTCACCGGCCATTATGTGACTCGTGATTCCATGGCCGAGGACATCCTGCTGATGAAACGGAACAACATCAACGCCGTCCGGACCTGTCACTATCCGGACGACCCGCAGTGGTACGAGCTCTGCGACGGCTACGGCATTTATCTTATCGACGAGGCCAACATCGAGTCGCACGGGATGGGCTACAAGCCCGAAGTCACCCTGGCCAACCGGCCGGATTGGAAGAAGGCCCATCTCGACCGGATCATCCGGATGGTCGAGCGGGACAAAAACCATCCGTCGGTCATCATCTGGTCGCTCGGAAACGAGGCCGGCGACGGCACGAATTTCGAGGCCGGGAGCGATTGGATCCATCGGCGCGATCCCTCACGTCCCGTCCACTACGAGCGGGCGGAGCTGCGGCCGCACACCGATATCTACTGTCCGATGTACCCCAGCGTTGACCAGATTGTCGCCTACGCCGAGCAGAAGCCGGAGCGCCCCCTGATCATGTGCGAGTACGAACACGCCATGGGCAATTCCTGCGGCAACTTCCAGGATTATTGGGAGGCCATCGAGCGGTACCCGGAGCTCCAAGGAGGCTGCGTTTGGGACTGGGTGGACCAGGGGATATGGAAAAAGACGCCGGACGGCCGGAAATATTTCGGCTACGGCGGTGATTTCGGAGACTCGCCCACGGACGGCAATTTTTGCTGCAACGGGCTGGTGCTTGCCGACCGCACCATCACCCCGAAGACGATCGAGGCCAAGAAGGTCTACCAGAACGTCGGCTTTAAGCCCGTTGACCTGGCGGCGAGAAAGGTCGAGATCGTCAACAAGTTCTTCTTCACCAACTTCAGCGGCTGCGAAGTGCTGTGGTCGATAAGCGAGGACGGGACCGAGATCGAGTCCGGAAATCTGGACCGGCTGGATATCGAACCCCGCCAAAGCCGGGTTATTGTCGTGCCTTTTCGTCAGCCGAAGCCCCTGCCCGGGGCCGAATACTGGCTCCGTTTCAGCGTCCGTTTGAGGAATGATCTTCTCTGGGCGGACAAGGGGCACGAGATCGCCGCCGAGCAGTTCAGGCTGCCGTTTGGATCGGCCGTCGCCCCGGAGGGAACGGCCGGGATGGCCCCTCTCCGGAAGAGCGAAAGCGGGTCGGCCGTGGTCATCTCCGGCCGGGATTTCGAGGTCCGCTTCGACCGGACGAGCGGGCTGCTCACTTCCTATCGGCATAGGGGAGAGGAGCTCTTGACCAAGGGCCCGGAGCCCAATTTTTGGCGTGCCCCCACGGACAACGACTTCGGAAACGGGATGGAAAAACGCTGCGCCGTCTGGCGGAAGGCGAGCGCCGTCCGGACGCTGGAAAGCTTCATCGTGGAAGAGGTGGGTCCGGCGGCGGTCAGGCTGGTCGCCGACTTTGACCTGCCGGATGTCCTGTCCAAATACCGGACGACCTACACCGTTCTCGGAAGCGGCGATATGATCATGGAGAACCAGATCCGAATCGGGGAGAAAGAATTGCCGGAGCTACCCCGTTTCGGGACGCGGCTGCGGGTGCCGGCGGCATTCGAGCGCGTCGAATGGTACGGTCGGGGTCCGCACGAAAACTATTGGGATCGTCGGGCGAGCGCGTTCGTCGGTCTTTACAAGAGTACCGTCCGCGACCAGTTCGTCCCCTACGTCAGTCCGCAGGAGAACGGCTACAAGACGGACGTACGCTGGATGGCGCTGCGCGATGAGAAGGGGAGAGGTTTGGCTTTCTTCGGTCTGGACCACCTGAGCTTTTCTGCTCTCCGTTACACCATCGAGGACCTCAGCCAGAAGAGCCGGGGGACGATGCATCCGACCGACCTCGTCGAGAGGGATTTCGTTGAACTGAATATCGATGACAGGCAGACGGGCGTCGGCGGCGAGGATTCCTGGGGAGCCCGGCCGTATCCCCAGTATACGCTCTTCCCGAAGGACTATGTTTACCGCTTCCGAATCCGGCCGCTTGATCCCAACGACGACCTCTTGAGCCTCGCTAGACAGCGCTTCGTCGTGGAGTGATTGTCTAAATCCGGTCTATCTCGCGGCCTTGATCTCGTCCCAGACCTTGACGTAGAGAGAGTTGGCTTCCCCGAGGTCGGCGATAATCTCGCTCTTTGCCCTGACCTCCGGTTCCAGGAAAACGACCGGATTTTTCCGCAGGTTTTCCGACAGCAAAGGATAGGCGTCCTTATTGGGGCAGAGATACATGAGGAACGTCGTGTTTTCGGCCGCTACCGCCGGGTTATGCAGGAAGTCGATGAAGGCGTGAGCCAGGCGGACCTCTCCGGCGTCCCGCGGGATGACCAGGTCGTCGACGGATATGACCGTACCCTCGCGAGGGACGGCCAGGCGGACGTCCGGGTTTTCCTTCTGCACCTGGAGGATGTCTCCGCTGTATCCCTGGACAACCAGGAATTCCTCCGAAGCGACGCCGGTCTTGTACTGTTCGTTCTCGTATTTGGCGATGTTTTTCTTCCAGCGGATGACGACCTCTTTGGCCGCGACGAGCTCCCTCTCGTCGGTCGTGTTGATGCTGTAACCCAGGAACTTGAGTCCGGCGCCGATCGTCTCCCGCATGTCGTTGAGCATGGTCATCCGGCCCTTTAGGTCGGGCCGGTCGAAGATCGCCCAGGACGGCTCGAAATCTTCAACCCGGCTGCCGAGATAGGCGATAACCGTGTTGACGACCATGTAGGGCACGGAATAGTCCATGGTCTTATCGATCGCCAGATCCAGGTATTCGGGGTCGACATGGACCAGGTTGGGCAGCTGGCTGTGGTCGAGCTCCAGAAGCATGCCCTGGGAAGACATCAGGCCGGCCATGTAGCTCGTCGGCGTCAGCAGGTCATACCCGCCGGCCCCGGCTTTGATCTTGGCGTACATCGTCTCGTTGGAGTCGAAAGTGTCGAAGACGAGCCGGCAGCGATTGTCCTTTTCGAAGCGGGCGACAAGCGCCGGCTTGAAGTAGTCGGCCCAGGTATAGATATGCAGGACGGGTTGCGACTTGTCGCAGTGGGCGAGGATGACGGCCGCACCCAGAGCGAGACCGAGCCAGGTGACAAAAGGGGTTCGGAATTTTCGCCTTGTCTCTTTGTGCATGACGACTCCTTATCTTTGCGAACGGGACAGTCTCTGGCTCGCCGCCACGGCCGTGAAGGTGAGGGCCAGCAGGATCGTCGAAAGCGCGTTGATCAACGGCGGCGACCCGAACTTGATCATGCTGTAGACCCGGATGGGCAGGGTCGTCGATCCCGGCCCGGCGACAAAAAAGGTGATCACAAAATCGTCGATCGAGAGGGTGAAGGCCAGCAGCCCCCCGGCGACGAGGCCGGGCAGGAGCAGGGGAAGAAAGATTCTCCGGGTCGTCGCCCACCAGCCGGCGCCCAGGTCCTGGGCGGCCTCGATGATGGACAGGTCGAAGTCTTGAAGTCGGGCCAAGACCGTCATGGCCACGAAGCTGATGCAGAAGGTCACGTGGGCCAGGAAGATGGTGAACAGGCCCAGCTTGATGCCGGCGGCGACGAAGACCATGAGCAGGCTGATCCCCATCAGGATCTCCGGGACAACGAGCGGCGTGTAGACAAGGCCGAAATGAAAGCTCTGCAACCGGCTCCGGGCGAAGCGGTGAAGGGCGATGGCGGCGGTCGTCCCGATGACGAGAGACAGGGCCGTGGCGCCGGCGGCGATGATCAGGGAGTTCTTGGCGGCCCGCCAGATCTCCGGCTCATGGAGGAGGCGCTCGTACCAGATCAGGGAGAATCCCTGCCAGCCGGTTTCGAAGCGCGAGGCATTGAAGGAATTGACGATCAGGATGATGATCGGCAGATAGAAAAAGAAGAGCACGGCCATGGTCACCACGAACGGCCAACGGCTGCGCCTCATCGTCTCACCTAAAGAAGGGCGGCGGGTTTCTCCCGCCGGCGCTGCAGGACCAGGACGGCCACGAGGGGCGCCAGGACCGAGAGGATCAGGACCACGGAGAGGGCGCCGGCCTGGGGAAGGTTGCGGTCGACGAAGACCCGCTGGGCGATCTTGTTGCCGAGCATCTCGCCCCCGGGCCCGCCGACGATGTCGGGAATGACATAAGAACCGAGCGCCGGGATAAAGACGAAGAGCACGGCGGTGATAAGGCCTCGGCGAATCCCGGGAAGAAAGACCTTGGCGAAGGCCTGGAAGCGTCTGGCCCCCAGGTCGCGGGCCGCCTCGAGGAGCTGGAAATCGAACTTTTCGGCGGCGGCATAGAGGGGGAGAATGGTGAACGGCAGAAACGTGTACACGGTGATCAGGACGACGGCCCCCGCGTTATAGAGGAGCGATGCCTGGGGGCTGATGAGACCCGAAAAAGCGAGGATCTTTTTGATCGCTCCCTCAGGGTGAAGGAGCACCTTCCAGGCGAAGACGCGGATCAGGAAATTCGTCCAAAAGGGGACGATGATGAGCATGAGAAAGACATTTTTCCACTTCGCCGACACCCGGGCCAGGTAGTAGCCGATGGGAACGGCCAGGACGATGCAGATAAACGTGCTCAGGAGGCTGATCCAGACCGTCCGCCAGGCGACGGCGAGATAGTTCGGGTTGGCCAGGGCACGAATGTTGGCCCAAGTCCAGCCGGGGGCGATGCCCCCATAGGGATTGGCCGGCCTCAGGGCGACGGCGAAGACGAAGAGCGTGGGCACGATGAAAAAAAGAGAGAGCCAGAAAAGAGAGGGGAGGGAAAAAAGCGCTTCTTGGATCTTCCGGCGGCGCTTGTCTCTCATCGCTCCACATCTCAAGACGGGCCGTCGTCTTCGGGCTCGCCCACTTTTTGCGGCGGCCGGGAGACGAGATGCTCGTCCCTGGCGCGGAAGCGGTCGAGCATGAAGCCGTCATCACCGTGCCACCAGATCCAGACATCGTCGTTCCAGCGGATGGGCTTCTCGTCCAAGAAGAAGCGGAAGTGCTGGCGCAGGACCTGGACCCTGAGGCCGTGGGTCCTCACCCAGTACTTGGTCGTCGATCCCAGGTAGATCATGTCCTCGACGACGGCCGGGAGGATATTCTGCAGCCGGGGAGCCTCGGGCCGATCGCGCGAGATATGGATCTTCTCCGGGCGAATGCTCAGGTAGACGGGGTTTCCCGGCTTCATCGACTTGTCGTTGAAACAGACCACACCGGGGATGTCCGCGATCTGGACCTGACAATATTCGCCGTCGACGAGAGAGGTGACCTCGCCCTCGAGAAAGTTGGTGTCTCCGATGAAGGCGGCGACGAAGCTTGTCCGCGGGGTCTCGTAGATTTCTGCCGGGGAACCCACCTGTTCGATCCGGCCGGAATCCATCACGGCGATGCGGTCGCTGAGGCTCATGGCCTCTCCCTGGTCGTGGGTAACGTAGAGAAAGGTGATTCCGACCTGATCATGGATCATGTCGAGCTCGATCAGCATGCGCTGCCGGAGCTTGAGGTCGAGGGCGGCCAGGGGCTCGTCGAGGAGGAGGACCTGGGGCTTGTTGATGAGGGCCCGGGCGATGGCCACCCGTTGTTTCTGACCGCCCGAGAGCTGGCCCGGTTTTTTGTCGGCCTGGTCGTCCATCCGGATCAGGCGCAGCATGGCTTCGACCTCATCCCGGATTTCTCCTTTCGGCCGTTTGGCGACCTGGAGACCGAAGGCGATATTCTGCCGGACGGTCAGGTGGGGGAAGAGGGCATAGCTTTGAAAGATCGTGTTGACCTGGCGTTTGTTCGGGGGGAGGCCGGTGATGTCCCGGCCGCTCAGGACGACCCGGCCCGCGTCCGGATGTTCGAACCCGGCGGCGAGGCGGAGCATGGTCGTCTTCCCGCAGCCGCTCGGCCCGAGCAAGGAGAAGAACTCTCCTTTCTTGATCCCGAGGGAGACGCAGTCGACGGCCTGGATGCTTTCGAAGCGCTTGGAGACATTTTGGAATTCCAGAAACTCACTCAACCACGTGCGCTCCTCAATTCAGGGATTCGCTATTTCACGAGTTCGTGAGCCCTATTTTGAAGGCAACCTGGACATTTTTCAAGGCCGATCATCGCTTCGCCGGCCGACTCCAGGAAGAGGTCGCCCGGCTAGTCCAGGGCCCTGTCCGCCGCCGCCCGGGCGTGGATGGTCGTCGTGTCAAAGAGCGGAATGTCATAGTCCGTTTGACTCACCAGCAGGGGAATTTCGGTGCAGCCCAGGATGATCCCCTGGGCGCCCCGGGAGACGAGCCCGGCGATGATCTCTTGAAACACACCTTTCGATGCCTCTTTGATCTCTCCCAGGCAGAGCTCGTTGTAGAGGATGCCGTGAATGAGCTCCCTCTCTTTTTCTTCGGGGATGATGACTTCGAGCCCATGGTCGCGGCTCAGCCTCATTTTATAGAAATCCTGCTCCATGGTGAATCGCGTTCCCAGAAGCCCGACCTTGCGCAGGGAGCGATTCTTTATCTCCGCGGCCGTGACGTCGACGATGTGGAGAAGGGGAATACGTATGCTTTTCTGAACCTCGTCGGCCATCTTGTGCATGGTGTTGGTACAGATGACAAGGAGATCCGCCCCGGCTCGCTCGACCCTTTGCGCGGCGTCGATCATCAGGTCCGTCAGTTCCTTCCATCCTCCCCGGTGCTGCCAGCTCTCCACCTCGTGAAAATCCACGGAGTACAGGACGATCTTGGCCGAGTGGAAGCCGCCCATTCTTTCTTTCATCCGCTGGTTGATGATGCGGTAATACTCCAGCGTGGATTCCCAGCTCATCCCGCCGACGAGACCGATGGTTTTCATGCTTTTTTCTCCGAATATGGCATTTCCTATCTCCCTCCGGGCATGGTTATAAAAAACCCCGGAATATATAGATAACCCATTTTCTATTCCTGTCCAAGATATTTTATTTGATTTTTCGGCGAGAGTTGTTCTAAAATTGCGAAGAACGATGAGACAAAGAAGACGCGGCCTGATCTTTCTAGGCGTTTTCGCCAGCTTCGTCCTGGCCACACTGCTCGTCCATTTTTTTCACACCGAAAAGGGCCTTCACCCGGATGAGTCCTGTCCGGCCTGTCATTTCCAGACGAGCTCACTGGCCGTCGGGGTAAGCCTGGCCATCATTCTGCCTCAGCTTTTGCTTGTCGAGATTCTGCCCGTCTGGGAATCTCGCCTCGAAAGCCCGGTCGTTTTCTTCGACCTCGTATCTCGTTCTCCTCCTCCCGCCTAGCGCCTTCCTCACCCGATCTCTGTCTTCAAGGGTTCCTTCCCTAACTCTTCTGAGGAGGTGATGCAAGCTATGATCAGATTGGTCTTTTCTTTCTTCTGGATATCTTGTTCGCTTCAGGCCGGGCCGGCGCAGGCGCCTCCGGCTGCTGAAACGCTCACCCTGGGGGAGTGCATAGGCATTGCTCTCGAGCACAATCCTCTCGTCCTCTCCTCCCTCAGCCAGTACCGGGCTTCCCTGGCCCGGGTCAACCAGGCTAAAGCGTGGTCTCAGCCCGCCCTAGGTTATGATTCCGACCTCCAGCCACGGCTCTTCGATTTTAGAGGCTCCGGAGAATCCTATTTCGGGGTCAGCCAGATGGTCGAATTTCCCGGCAAAATCGGGCTCCGCGGAAAGATTGCCTCCAAGGAATCGGAAGAGATCCTGGCCGATATCGACCTCCTGAAACTCGATCTCACCTTCCAGGTGAAGCAAGCCTTCTACGGAATTCTGATCGCCCAGGAGAAATTGAGGTACGCCGAACAGGACCTCGAGCTGGCCCAGGATTTCCTCAACAAGGCGGAGGTCAAACACGCGGCTGGGGATGTCGCCTTGGTGGAAGTCCTGAGGGCGCGCGTGGAGGCCTCGAAGGCGGCGAACGCTGTGCGCGTGGCCGGCAACGAAGTCCGGCTGGCCAAGGCCCAACTGAACTTTATCCTGGCCCGCCAGAAATACGAGCCCCTAGACATCAGAGGAGATATCAAGAGGCCGTTTGTATCTCTGGACCTCGAGCAACTCAAGACAAGGGCCCTGGCTTTCCGGCCAGAAATTAAAAGGATCGGTTTTTCGCTGGAGAGGGAATCGCTGCGAAAAAAGCAAGGTGCCCTCAGCTATCTTCCCGATTTTGACCTCGGGGTTTCCCGGCATCGGCTCGTGGGGGAAATGACGACCTGGGATTTCACCCTGTCCTTTCCCATCCCCCTTTTCTTCTGGCAGCCCAAGAGGGGTGAGATCGCCGAAGCGGAAGCCCTCATAAAATCCCTTCAGAATGAAGAGGCGCATCTTCGCAACGCCATTTCCCTGGAGGTCGAGGAAGCCACCATGAATGCCCTGACCGCCGGCCAGCAGATTGCCCTTTTCGAAGAGCAGATCCTGACCCAGGCGGAGGAGGTTTACAATATGTTTCTGTTCAGCTTTCAGGAGGGCGAGATCGGCGGCATCGAGCTCATCGAAGCCCGCCGGACCCTTATTGAAG
>JBAQGA010000245.1:0-5970 GCA_049287565.1 Candidatus Aminicenantales bacterium | reverse complement strand
CTCTGGCGTAGCCTTGACCAGCGCTTCCATGAGCTTTGCTGTGGGGGAACCTTTTGCCCAGCTCTGCTGCCTTATCATGGCCTTGGCTGAACCAATGCCCCCACCCTGGCTTCCCGCTTCCAGGAATCTCAGTGCGAGCGCATGGCATCCGTCAACTGCTGTCCTGAAAACCGGATCGTTTGGATGAATCTTAAGGACGTCCTTCTTGCGGTGTTTTTTCTCTTTGGTCACGGGGCCAAAAAAGGTTTGTTCAATTTCATCTTGTTCCAGAGCTTTTGATCTCCTCCTTTTTGCTACTGGGAGCATCATAATTTTTTCGCCGGTTTTCCCAATTAAACCTGATGTTAAAAGCTGATCGACATCCATACCAACGGCGTGTCCTAGGAGTTTTGCCTCGTTGAAACGAAACTCGGCAGCCCCCAAAACATCCCAGCACAAAAGATAGAACTTTCCTTCTGGCTCCACCCCTTCAAGTCCTCGAGCAGCAAGCTGCTCAATCCGCCAGGAACTAATCGCTTCAGAAGCTTCGTCAATGGCTTTGCCGACCCCAATTGGAACACCAGTATCTGTTTTGACTGAATCAAACTGGCTATATACTTCCATTGCCGGTCCGAACGATCCTACCAGCTGGTCAACGGGATTTAGCGATTGCTTCTGTAAACGCTCTGCGCTTTGCCGAGCCCTTCTGCGAATCTCTTCTCTCATGCTGCTATCAAAATAGCCTGCGCCTGCACCTACTGGACGTTTCCTTGCGACGAGAATTACTGTGCTCTGGGCTGCGTTCTTCCTTGCTTGGTGGAGCGAATGCTCACTTTCAGTCTTGATTGGCCAGGTCGCTGTTATGGAAAAGCCAGCCCGGATCAAAGATTCGAATAGTGCTTCCCATGCTTCTTGCTTTTTATGCGTGAACATCACTGTTAGGACACCATCATCCCGGAGAATCCGTCTGCACTCTCTAAAGCACTCTGTCATAAGGTTTTGATAAAACGCATGGGCCCGTGCGTTTGCGTCTCTGGCCTTTCCACTGGAATTTCGATGGCGACTGATATTGACTACTGCCTCCTGATCATGGTCACAAAGATACGTCGCGAACCATTCTGGTCTCCTGTGCCCTTGTGTTCTTTTCAGCCAAACATAGAAGAAATCCGCAAGTTCGGAATATTGGACGTTATCTGCGTAGGGAGGATCGACGACAACTGTAATTATGCTCTTTTCTGAAATATGAGATAGATTTGTTGCTGAGCCTAAAGATATCTCGACTGGACTTGCATCGTCATGTTTCGAGAAATCAGAAATATCTTCGTATGCTTCTAAAACATTATCTATAGCCCAGTCTAGCCCTGACCCAGCATTGCATGGTGCCATTTCCGCCCATGTTGACTTGAAAGAGAAATCATGTCGGTCAAATATTCCCCTTATGGTCTTGGTCCCGATACTCCAGCTTGAAAGAATATCATTAAAATTAGAAAACTTATCTATTACGAATGCCAATAAATGAACTACTGCCTCCCCGCGATCTTTGCCTTCTGCTTTTATAATTTCGGGATGAAGGTTTTTGAGCTCCTCTACCAAAATGCCCATGGCCAGGAGCTGGCGAGGAGAAAACATCTCAAACCAGTCTCTAATCCCCCTTGCCATGGGTTCTCCGGTTTTATCGCCGACCGGGATCTTTTCTGTAGGGACAATGTTGTTCTTTTTCCAACTCCCAATAACCTTGGCAAGCTCTTTTTCCGCATCTTCACGCGCTTTCAAGTCTGGCTGCTCGGGAGGATGAAAGCGCAGTCCTTGGGGCGTCTTCACGGCAATAGCATAAAGCGCACTCTTCATTTCACCTGCTTGCGCTTTGGCCTTGATATAATCAGCGGGAATTTGATTGTTAGTAAAGATGGAAATCCCTTTTCCTCCGCTGTATGTCGGTCTTGGGATTTCTCGGAGTTGACCCGCTCTTTTCCCTACTTCTCTTACCTTGATCTTCCATGTTCCCGTATGTATGTCAACTAGAGGCTCCGCCACAACGTGGCCTTTGTCTCCCTTAGGTTTCAGGAGATGCCAATCCGGCACAAGAGGCGTCTGCCATTTGGGATGATCAGGATCGGGCACTGTTCGAGCAAACAAATAACAAAGAGACGGTAGCACCCCTGTCTTCGGGTAGAATTTCTGCATTCGGGCATTGAATCTTTTCCTTAGCTCTGCGCCCCAATACCTTGCTTGTACGGCCAATTTTTCTCCAAACCTGAAGGGATAGTCAACTGTAGCTTCTAAAATTGAACATGCTACAGGATTATATTCGTTCGCTAGAGTACGAAACCCAAGCCGGGCTGATTCTAGAGGTATTGAGCCTCCCCCGGCCATGGGGTCCATCACGACTATTCCATCGCCCCATATTTTCGCTGCCGCATGATGTGCTTTTTCCAGGTCTTCAAATGGAATCGGCCTCTTAAATGCTCTTTTTCCATGAGGATTATCAACTTTTATACCCACAGTTTTCGCATAATCCAAGATTTTCTGGGCATCAATGATCCGCTCTGATGAGCCCCAAAAACCTAATAGCCTCTCAAAGACACCTCTAGGAAAGTCAGGTGGAAGGAGAGAACCCAATACCGCAACTCTCGAGGCACAAAGAGGGCGTCGTGCCCACCAAACATGAAGCCTTTTGTCTGGCGGCTGTTGGCCGGTTGACCGTTCACGGATGCACTCTACACCTATTGCCGCCGCGGGAATCCAATCTTCGATTAAGACTTTGGGCCGTTTTGCTGTCATATGTGGCACCTTAATGTCCTATTAGCTTTTTAAAAATGTGGACTTACAACTCCATTTCCATTCTTTATGTTTTCTGCGTTCATTCGCTTCTATTTTACAGCCTCTGAGAGTATGCGGAGAGCACGGACAGCTCTTCTTCCCCCCGGTCTTTCCATTAGGCCTAGCCACCAGGCAGCTTCAGTCCCATCTGCGTGCTTGAGATGCATGGCAGATCGATGAATACCTTCAGCACTACGCAGGCCCCGAGCAACAAGAGAGAAAGCGGCGACTCGCGCTCCCCAATCGGCATCAAGAGCATGGAATGGGCCATAGCTAAGCTTAGCGCTTGGCCCCGAGCCGGCTCTTACTGCGGCACGAAGAAGACTCTGGGAAGCGGAGAATGCTAGAGGGGAGATAGCCGCAACTCTGTCGAGCCGTTCTTCCCCTTTTTCAGTCAGCCGTCTTCTATAGAGAATGGCAGCATCTCCCTCCCGACGGCGAACGATTCGGAGTGCAAATGAGGCACTGCGTATGTTCATCACTTTGCTCCTACGGGCTTGTCGAAATAAGCGACAAACGTTATGCCCTCGGGTGCATCTTCCGCTAATTTGCCAAATTGGGAATCAAGCCCGGTCCGGCCAGATTCTCCAAAGCCAAGAGAAAGGATAGTCTCATAGTTACCACCCTCGCCGGTCGCAGTATAAACCCTTTGTCCTATATCGAGTGGTTTCAGGGAGTGAGTGGGCTTAACATCCTCCATCCTAAAGTGAGCCATGCCACCGTCTTTAAGTGCGCCATCTACACTTACCGAAAGCATGACAGTCTCTGCTCCGAGAGGCTGAGCAAGAGCAAGCAACCCTTGGGCAGAGACCGGAGAAGAGGCAATCAACTCCAATTTCAAAAGCGGGCGTTGACTGGCATACTCGATGGCTTTGGCCCAAGTCGACGCTTGAACCTTGCCCCTATCGGGGGGAGGGAAACCCTTATCGTCTTTATCGCGAACTTTGCCCGTTGGCGTATCTTTTTTGAGCCAAGTTGCTGCGATTTCGCTGTCTTTTTGTGTAACTAGCACTGAATCATCTAACGGAAGCGTAGCCAACGTGCCTGGGATCCTTCGTCGACGTCCCGGTGGTCCCTCAACGCAGCCGGCTTTGTCATAAGCGCGGCCGTCGGAAAGCCTAATAACTATTTTCCCTTCAGTCATCGCTCTTAGGAGCGTTTGCCGAACGATCGCTCCGTCCGGTATGATTCGTAGGCCCGGAGATGATAGAAACCGCTCATGGATAGCTCGTGCTGTATAAACCCCCGGCTGATCGGCGAGAGGAGTAGCGCCAGGGAGAACATCCTTTAGGAAGCGACCGACATCGAGCATCTCACCAGGGATATAGATGAGAGACTTTTCTTCAAGATAACGGCGAAGGCAGGGTTGCCCCTGGGCACGCTGCAATATTTGTTCATCAGAGACTTGGTATTTTTCTTCTATTGGATAGGATAAACCTCCTGCGAAGACGACCCGATCAAAAGCACGGCAAGTTTGGATTCGGAATTGTTTTTGAAGCTCAGGTCTTATCCTTTGAAGTTGGTCTCGGATTAGTTTGCCAGCTTCCCCTGATTTGTATTCTTTTTCTATGACTTCAGCCGCCATTAGTCGCTGTGATCTTTCGACGGCAGAGCTGAGAGCTGAAGGTGTTGCCGTGACCGCGAGGATAGCATTGCGGAATCGACGTGGGATTGGCGCCTGTGGTGAATCATCCAAGTATTCGCAAACGCTCTTTGCTAATTGTTCCGTTTCACAAAGAGCAAGCTGTACTTCAGCCGTCTCCGGAACCTGCCGCGCATTGGCGGGCCAGGCAGCCAGACGGAACGCTGGCCCCTGGAAATAGCCCTGAGCTTCAGCAAGAACTCGACTACGCGCATCTTCAAGGGATATGTCGTTCATTCGTTCTTCGATCTGCTTGATGATATTGGGTTCATAACGGAATTGCCAGCCGCGGCCACCCGCCATGGGGTATGTATGCCAACAGACGCCGACGAGGCGATCGAGGGCCTCAGATGGTTCAGGCCCGGCTTCATCAGGTCTGAGTACAGTCAGGGTAAGCTCGGCTGGGTCAAGGCCGCTATTGGATTGCATGGGAATACTCTCCAGCAAAAGGGCTGAGGCAACCCGAAGGTGAATACCACGGACCGATCCGCCGTCCAGATCAACAGCATGCTTCTCGAAGTCGGCTGAGATCGCTGCCTTAAAATTATCCCGGTTCAAGCGATGAAGCAGGTCAGCTTGGATGCGTGGGCTTGACCAATCTACATCCCCGGCTTTGATCAGCTCAAGGTCCTGACCGGACTCCCAGATTGTGCGGAGAAGTCGGGCGAAAAGGCGGAGAGTGCCCCGACTTTTGTTAAATTCCTGAAGGGCACCAAGGCGCCCTTGTGCCGTTTCCATGAGGCGCGGATGGAAGGGATAACACTCGACAATCTTTTTAGAATAGTCAGTGGTGGAAGCCGACGGCGGGACGCAGCCCGCGTATTCCCGCACCACGCGATCATACAGAGAATGATAAGCCGCAGAAGCGGCCTGAGCGCCTGCCGGATCGACCTTCTCAAAAAGGCGCCTGACAATGACTTTGGCGGCTTCATCTCCAATCGGATCAAAATCCGTCATTTTCCGACCAAAAACGTCATCGAGCTTAATCGCGACTGCCATCCGGGCATCACTCAGCTTTTGAGCTTGCTTTGCGTACGCCCGCTGGTCAGCGGGATCTGTTACGACAAGAACAGTCTGAGGGCGCTTTGAAACAACTGAGGCAAGCTTGTTTAGGAAGGCAAGGAGATTCCCTTGCCCCTGTTCAGAAAGCGCTGCCATATAGACGACTATTTCATCAAGGAGGATAAGAATCGGACCGGAAGGGAACCATTTTGATATAAGCGATTCTGTTGGCTGGCGTTCTGGGTGGTCGGCCTCAGCGAGCAATTTGAGTGCTTTGTCCCCGCCAAGTTGGAATGCGATGTCACCCCAGAGGCTGTGCACTTTGGTTTTTGCATATTGAGAGAACACAGGTTGGCCCGCTTTGCCGAGATCGACTGCAACGACGATGACAGACTTAGGACGCGCAGCGGCGGGGAGGACTTCAGTGCCAAGCGATAGATTGCCAATATTTTTGGCCAAGTGCCAAAGGGCCATAAGAGTGTGCGTTTTCCCGCCACCAAAGCCAGTGCTAAGGCGGAGTGTTGCAC
>JBAQGA010000244.1:0-3977 GCA_049287565.1 Candidatus Aminicenantales bacterium | reverse complement strand
AGATCATCCTTCTCGCCGTGTGGCGGCTCGAGGGGAATGCTTTCGGCATATCCATCCGCGACCAGGTCTCGGAAGCTACGGGGTATCAATGGACCCTGGGGGCGATCTACGTTCCACTGGATAAGCTAACCCGCAAGGGTTATATCGCCAAGTCCTACAGCCGGCCCACGGCCCGGCGGGGCGGCCGGAGCAAAGTCCTGTATCACCTTACCGCGAGGGGCCGGGAGGCCCTCAGGACTGTCCGGGAGATCCAGACGACGCTTTGGAGAGGCATCCCAGGGCACGCCTTCGAGGAGAAGACATGAATCCGGGTCCCTTTCCTCCGGAACCCCCCGGCGTCGTCAGGCGGCTTATCCGGTTTTTACTCCGTCATGAGGACGCCGACGGCCGCGAGGCCGAATTCGACGCGCTCTTCGAGGAAGAAACGCGGAGGCGGGGCCTTGAGTCCGCCCGCCGCGCCTACCGGATCCAGTTTGTCTTCTCCCTGCCCGGCCTGATCGCGAATTTCATCATTTGGGAGGCTGCTATGCTGAAAAATTACCTGACCATCGGCTGGCGAAACATTGTCAAGCACAAAGGGATTTCCCTGATCAATTTCGTCGGCCTGGCCCTGGGAATGGCCTGCGCCCTCCTCATTTTCATTTGGGTCGATGGCGAGATGAGAACCGATAGGTCCCAGCCGAACGGAGACCGGGTCTTCCGGCTGGAAGAGGGGGACTGGGCCGACCTGCAAACCTCATATCGAAAGGTCCTCGCGACCTTTCCGGAGATCGAAAAATTCGTCCAGTTCAGCTCCTGGGAAAAGCCGATCCTGCAGGTGGGGGACAGGCTCTTCGATTCCAGGAATTTGGTCTTTGCCGACGACACGGTCTTCGATGTCTTCGAATTCAAGTTTCTCCGGGGAAGCTCCGAACGCGCCCTGGCGGAGCCGTACTCCCTCGTCCTTACCCTGAGCGAGGCCCGGAGGCTGTTCGGAGCCGGCGATCCCATGGGGAAGACCGTCGTTCTCGACAATGCCTTCCCCTTCACGGTCACCGGAGTCGTCGAAGACCCCGACGATTTCCATCTCGAATGGCGGGCGATGGGCCCCTTCAAGAGCCTGCCCGCCGTCAAGGGCCGTCCGAATTTTCTCGACGGGCATAACGACAACTTCCCAACCTACATCCTCCTCCGGCCCCAAACGAATGTCGCCGCGCTCACGAGGAAACTGACCGTAGCCATCAACGCCATCCGGGGTGCGGATGGGCCCGCCGTATTCCGGCTCCGTCCCTTCCGGGACATCTATTTCGCCCGGGACATGGTCAGGGAGAATGGCGTCAAGCACGGGAATATGAACTTTGTCGTTCTCTTCTCGGCCGTGGCCGTCCTCGTCCTCCTCATCGCCTGCGTCAATTTCATCAACCTGGTCACGGCCCGTTCATCCTCGAGGGCCAAGGAGATCAGCGTCCGGAAGGCGGCGGGCGCCATGCGGAAAAACCTCCTTGTTCAATTCCTGGGGGAAACGTCGCTCACGGTTTTCGGCGCCTTGGCCTTGGCCCTCGTCCTTGTCGTCGTCTTTTTGCCCTATTTCGCCAGGCTGACCGGAGAGCCGCTCGACGTCGATTGGACCGCCGGGAAATGGCTTGGCGGCATACTTTCCATTTTTCTGTTCACTTCCATCGTTTCGGGGCTCGGTCCGGCCCTCTATCTCTCCTCTCTCGAGCCCGTCGCCCTGATGAAAGGGCGGAGTCCCCGGCCGGCTCGTCGGGCCCCATTCCGGACGGTCCTGACCGTTTTCCAGTTCGCCGTGGCGACATTTCTGATCATCGGCGCGCTCATCGTCCTCGGGCAGGTCGACTACCTGAAAGCCAAAGGCCTCGGATTCGACCGGGAACATGTCCTCTTGGTTCCTTTGAAGGGGGAACTGAAGGAAACTCCGCAAGTCCTCCGGGCCAGAATCCAGGGCGGAAAGACATTCGGCGAGACTAAAGGTGTCTTCAAGCGGCGCCTTCTCCAGAGCCCGGACATCCGAGGCGTTACCTTCATCGGCCAGTCTCCTGGGGAACTGACCACCACCAACACCTGGAGGGTCCGGGGAGAGAAGAAACCGATGATCATCATGCAGACCGATCCGGACTTCATCGACGTCATGGGCCTCAAACTCGTCGAGGGGCGGAACCTCTCCTGGGACCTGGAGTCCGACATGGGCCTGAGCTACCTCGTTAACGAGGAGGCCGTCCCTTTCCTCAAACTGGATCCGCTGTTCGGAGAGACGTTCCAGGCCAACTTCGGGCAAAGCCAGGTCGTCGGGGTCGTCAAGAATTTTCATTTTCAGTCGCTCCACCAGAGAATCGGGCCGATGGCCGTCGTCTGGTTCGACGCTTGGACGGACACCGCCGTGATCAAGGTTTCTGGGACAAACATCGCCGGAGCGATCGCCCACATCCGGGACGTCTGGGGGGAAGTCAGCCCAAATGCGCCGTTCAGCTATACCTTCATGGATGAGACCGTCGGCCGGCTCTACGCGGCCGAAGCCCGCCTGGGGCGAATCCTCAAGGTTTTCGTCGGTATCGCGGTCTTTCTCTCCTGCCTCGGCCTCTTCGGCCTGTCCGCTTATGTCGCCGTCCAAAAGACGAAGGAGATCGGCATCCGCAAGGTCCTGGGGGCGAAGGCTTCGGAAATAGTCATCCTTCTTTCGAAGGATTTCTGCAAGTGGGTCCTCTTTGCGAACCTTTTCGCCTGGCCGGCGGCTTATTATGTTTCGGAAAAGTGGCTCCAGGGATTCGCCTATCGAATCCGTCTCGGCCTCGGGCCGTTCCTGCTGGCAGCGGTTTCCTCGCTGCTGGTGGCCCTGTTAACCATCAGCTACCAATCCGTCAAGGCGGCCACGGCCAATCCGGTCGAAGCTATCAGGTATGAGTAGACAGATTCCTTCTCGACTTGGCCGGGATCAAAAAGAAACGGCCGGGACGATCCGGTGTTATTCTTTATGAGGATCGCGATGTGGAGAAATTTACCGATGAAGCTGGTTATGGTCCGCTACTTTTTCAACGAGAAGAAAGGAATTTTTTATTACACGGCTGATGGGAGAATTGATTTCCGGCAGCTGGTGAAAGACCTGGCCAGAGAGTTCAAGATGCGGATTGAGATGCGCCAGGTTGGAGTCGGGGATGAGGCCAAGATGGTAGGAGGGCTTGGTGTGTGCGGACGTTCTCTTTGCTGCTTCAGTTTCATGAAAAGCTTTGAGCCGGTGACCATCCAGAAGGCAAAGAAGCAGCAGATTGTCATCAACCCGACCAAGATCTCCGGATTATGCGGGCGGCAGATGTGCTGTCTGACCTTCGAGGATGAAAGCCTTGGCCGGTTGTATGCCGAAGAGGAAAAGGTGGAAGAGGATTAAGAAAGGCATTGTCGAGAAGACTCCAGCCGTTTTCCATTCCTTGTGGCCGGGCGTCAGCTCCGGTTGCTCTGTTGAATAAGTGACTTTACATTAGGTCGCGTAACTATTTTGACCTTTTTTAGTCTTATGCAGCCCCAGTCTGGGAGATACCGCACCTGGTTTTGTGAAAAGATGTGTGAATAGATTCATTAAATTTACTTTAATAATCATCTCCCGTTTGATATTTTCCAACGTCTTGCCGCAAACATACTCAGAAAATGCCCTTTTTAATACTGAGAGTCTATCTTCCACAGCCCATCTCTTACCATAACCAGACCTCTCCTTCCACATCTCTTCATCAGTAAGATACTCCTCCAATACTTTTAACCTCACCAACTCCTCACCCCCAACGCCGCTCTGCTCTATCTCCTTTATCCTTCTTCTCACCCATGCTAAACCCATTGACCGGCGCGGCCTTATTCCAGGGTTGATGCCTTCCGCCTTTAACATCCCGTAATTTATTATCGAGTCATATGCGGCGTCAAAATAACCATTCTCTATCTTACCATAGCGTTTAGCACTCGAGACCATAGCCGGCAATTCCTTCCCATCCCTCACC
>JBAQGA010000243.1:0-11076 GCA_049287565.1 Candidatus Aminicenantales bacterium | reverse complement strand
ATGGGGGGAACCGACGGGACTGGTTCTCCGGGGTGCGGGGGCAGAGGGCGGCTTCCTGCGCCCAATCTCATCATCATGGATTTGGAGGTGCTTCCCGGCTTAATAGCGGCCGGCGTCAGCGGCAATCTCGGCTAAGAGCCGGATGTTCTCCGGCGGTGTGCTCGGGGCGATCGAACAAGCGGTGCTCAGGACATACCCCCCTCCGGGCTTGCCGATCTCCAGCCTCGACCGGGCGTCCTTTTCGACCGTCTCCACGCTCCCTTTGAGCAGGACATGGATGGGGTCGATATTGCCTTTGATGAAGGCTTCTCTTCCAACCCGCCGCTTGGCGTCGGCCAGATTGACGTCGCCAAGCGGCGGCGGGTCGAGGCATTCGAGGCCGGAAAATCCGGCTTCGACCATCATCTCCAGGCGGTCATGGATGGCCCCGCAGGTGTGGACATAGACAGGAACGCCGCGGCGGCGAATCGCCCCGGCTATCCGGCCTTCATAGGGCATGACGAACTCCCGGTAGAAGCGAGGCGAGATGAACCCGGAGCCCGCATAGGGAGAGGACAATTTGACCGCGTCCACACCGTGAGCGACGAGCTCCTCGGCCAACCGGACGAGGCCTTCGCTGTAGCGCTCGAGGACCGCTCTGGCTCGGTCCGGCTCTTCCAGCAGGCCGATTAAAGCCTGAACATGCCCGAACAGCCGGAGATAATAGTCGAACGGGGAAGTCACCTCTCCATGGACGGAGAATTCCCGTGCCGCCTGCTCGACGATACGGTCGATGACCTGGTAGGGATGCTCCGGATCGATGAAAAAATCGAGTCCTTGGGAAACGGGGATGAAATCGATCACCTCGGGGATGGATTCAGGGTCGAATTCGGCCAGGGACGGGACCGAGCGCTCGACGAACGGATGGTGACAGGGCAGGTCGTCAGGGGGAAAAACCGTCCTGTCCCCGTTCTTCCAGGTGATGGTCTCGACCTCCCCTTCTCTTTTCAGACCGGCCATCCGCTTCTCCCAGTCCTTCCGGTGTCCATGGAGACTGACCAGGACGCCGTCAAAAAGATAGGATTCCCTCAAGGACAGAAGCCCGGAGGCGAACACTTCGGCCGAGTTCCAGAAGGCCGCCGGGGAATGGCCGGTTTGGAGGAGCATATGCCCGATGCTCATCTGGCACATCACCGGCACGCGGTCGGGAAGCGTCCTGCTCATAACTCGCCCCATCCGCTCTTTCGAGGTCATAGCCCTTCGAACATAAGCTCGACCCCCGATATTGTCAAGAACGGGCTTACCCAAGCCCTCCGCCTCCTGGGGGAAACAAATTCATCCATGAAATCACCCCAAAGGGTGATTGACCCCCTTTTTCCTCCCCTCCACAATGGAAGCCGTCGACCGCAGGGCAGGCATTTCGGTCAGGCTGGGCCGAGATGAATAAAAACGGCGGGCTTTAGGAAGACCGATGAAAGACAAAAAGATATTGGTTGTCGACTTCGACGAGGAATCCCTCATTTCCTTGTCCAACCTCGTCTTCGAGGAAGGATTCCAGGCCGTCACCGCTATGGATGGACTCTCCGGCTACGAAAAGTATAAAACCGAGGCTTTCGATCTGGTCATGATCGAGCCGATGCTGCCCAAGCTGCACGGTTTTGAATTGATGAAGAGGATCAACCAGGATCCCACTCGAAAAACCCCGATCATCGTTGTCACGGGGATATACAGGGAGCCCTCCTGCAAAAGGGAAGCTCTCCAGGTTTACGGGGCCTCCGGGTATTTCACCAAACCGTGGAACAAGGATGATCTCCGTGCCAAGATGCTCGAGCTCCTGGCCAACGGAAAAGAGGAGCCGATCGAAAAACAGGAAGCCCCGGCTTCATCTCCCGCCAGGAGCCCATCCGCCCCGCCGGCTGACGATTGGGGGCTTCTGAAAAGAGAGACAGCTCCCAGAGAGCCCAAAGCGGCCAAGGGCCTCGATGATCTCGAGAAAGAGCTCCAAGCCGCGGTCTCCGGACTGACCGGGACGAGCCGGAAGAAAGAGCCCATCAAGGATGCCGGCAAAGAAAAAAAGGAGACCAAGTCCGCTGTCGACGGGGATATCGAAGCCCTGCTCAAGGGAGCCATCGGAGGCCTTGGCCTTGATGAGAAGAAGAAGAAAGTCGAGCCCGCGGCAAAACCAATCCCGTCTTTCGAGCCTAAATCCATAATGGACACAGTCGAAAAAAAAGAAAAGATCCCCGTCGCCAAGGAGATCATAGAGAGGATCCCTCCCCAGCACAGGATGAAAGACCATGTCCCGCCTGCCCCAGCGCGGGTCCACTTTGATATCGAGAAGACGATTCGCGGCATCGACCAGACGCTCATCGAAATCGACAAAATCCCCCTCGACATGGAGAAAGGCTTTCCCGGCCCGGCCAGAGCCCCTGTGGAAACGGAGAAGGCCGAGCCCGTAGACAAGAAGGCCTACTTCGATGAATACGCGGAACCGGTCAGGAAGAAACCTCCAGTCGCCTTGGTCGGGGGCCTGGCTGCCGCCTTTCTGATCGTCGCCGGATCAACTTTCATGGTCCTCAAGTCCAAGAAACCCAAGGAGCCGGAGCGCCAGATGGTTTCTTCCCTCCAGCCCTCGCTGCCGAGCGAGTTCGCCCAGAAACATGAAGAAATCCCGGCCGTTTCGGCCAAAAGGGAGAGCGTGTCCGAGCCCGCCCCGAAGACCGAGTCCAAACCGGCGCCCAAGAAAGAATCCTCCTCGCCGGCCGAACAGCCCGCCGCTTCGGAGAGCATGGTCCCCATCCAGCCGATCATCCCCAAGGTCACTCCTTCTCTTGGTTTGGAACTGCAGAAGGAGCCCGCGACCGAATCCTCATCTCCGGCCTCCCAGGAGACGGTCCCGCAGACAAAGACTCCGATCCAACAGGAGGCCTTCCCCCCGACGGAGCCGCCTCCTGCCAAGCCACAGGCCAATGAACCGACAAGGGTCATGGCCAAACCCGGCGACCTGTTCCCCCTCGACAGCGTCGATGTCGCACCCGTTCTCCTGAAAAAGATCAACCCGAAATATCCCGGCCAAGCCCTGAACATGGGAGTGGGCGGCACGGTGACCGTGAACGCCCTGATCTCGGAGACCGGGGACGTCATCCGAACCGAGATCCTCAAGGGAATCAAGGGAGGTTTAGGATTGGAGAGAGCGGCCGAGACGGCGATCCGGCAATGGCAGTTCAAGCCCGCTGAAAAAGACGGGGTCCCCGTCAGGGTCTGGAAACCGCTGGACATAGTCTTTAAAACAAATCCATCGCCAAACCAATGATATAAGGAGTAAAGGAATGGCCCTCAGCAAGGAACAGGAAGATCTTTACAAGAAAACGATGCAGGAAGCCAAGAGGCAGCTCGAAGGAGTGGATGCGCTGATCGAAAAAGAGCTCCAGAAGGTCCGGGAAAAGCTGGCCGAACTCCAGGAATCCAAGAAATCCTACCGGATGATCTACGAGGGAACGGCCAAGCTTCTGGGCGTCGAGAGCGAGCTCGAGGACGAGGATGAAAGCTCCGACGTCGCTTCCGCATCTTCCACAAAGATGTGAGCCATCCCTGGCTGATTTCCCCTCCGTCCGACGAGCGTCTGGGATCGCATCAGGACGGTCTTCAGGCTAGATAAAGCCCCCGGCCGGTCATCCGGACAAAACCCCCTCATTTTTTTCCCAAAGCGTTTGAAGACGCGGAGAGCATAGCTTTATAATGATAATGATCATTCCATGGAAGTCGGAGAGCACTTCTACGCCGATGACCCGCGCCGGGCCAAAAGGAAAGCCGGATAAGGAGAGAATCTCATGCCGCGCCCAAAAATCCATCTTGTTTCGAACGCTCATCTCGATCCGGTCTGGTTGTGGGATTGGGAGGAAGGAGCCGGAGAGGCCCTGTCCACGTTCCGCTCCGCCGCCGCCCTTTGTCAGGAATTCCCCGACTTTGTCTTCAACCACAACGAAGCGATCCTCTATCACTGGGTGGAGGAATACGAACCGGCGCTCTTCAAGAGGATCCAGCGCCTGGTCAAGGAAAAGAGGTGGCACATCCTGGGCGGCTGGTACCTCCAGCCCGATTGCAACATGCCCTGCGGCGAATCCCTCGTCCGGCAAATACTCTTGGGCAAAAGGTACTTCCGACGGAAATTCGGCGTTGATGTCCGAACGGCCTCCAATCTCGACCCTTTCGGCCACAGCCGGGGGCTTGTCCAGATCCTGGCTAAGGCCGGCTACGATTCTTACATATTCTGCCGGCCGGGGCGCAGCGATGGCTCCCTTCCCGCCGAGGATTTCGTCTGGGTCGGTTTTGACGGCTCCGAGGTCATGGCTTCGCTCGTCTCCGCCCATTATAATTCGGCCGGCGGCGAGGCCAAGAAGAAGGTCCTGGACTGGATCGCGACCAATCCCGGGCGTGAGCTGAGCCTGCTGCTCTGGGGCGTCGGGGATCATGGGGGCGGCGCTTACCGCATCGACCTGCGCGAACTCGGGGACCTGATGAAGGAGCAGAGAAGTTACGAGATCCGCCACTCCCATCCCGAGGCCTATTTCCAAGACCTCAAGAATAAACGGTCGGCGCTTCCAAGGCACGCCAAGGACATCAATCCCTGGGCCGTTGGATGCTACACGACCATGGCCCGCATCAAGCAGAAGCACCGGCTTCTCGAGAACGACCTCTTTCTGGCAGAGAAGATGGCCGCCGCCGCTTCCTACCAAGGTCTGATGACATATCCCCGGGAGGAACTCCACAACGCCCAGATCGACCTCGCTTTCAGCCAGTTTCACGACATTCTTCCCGGCTCGGCCATCCAGCCGGCCGAGGAATCCTCGGTCCGGAGGCTGGACCACGGTCTGGAAATTCTCTCCCGAATCAAGGCCCGGGCCTTTTTCGCCATGGCCTCCGGGGAAATGCCGACGCCTGAGGGCGAGATACCCCTCCTCGCTTACAATCCGCATCCGTTCAGGGTCATGGGCATCTTCGCCTGCGAGTTCCAACCCTACGAGATCAACCGGTCGGGCCGGTATCTCTTCCCTCGGGTTTATTCCGGCCGCAAGCCCCTGCCCTCGCAGCCCGAGAAAGAGGACAGCAATCTCAATATCGAATGGCGAAAAAAGGTCGTCTTCGCGGCCGAGCTCGAGCCCAGCCGGATGAACCGTTTTGTCTGCCGGCTGGAAAAGCGGCCCGGTAAACCCGCTCCTCAAATCAAGAGAGAAGGAAGGAAGATCGTCTTCCGAACCCACGAGATCGAGGTCGTCATCAATGCGGGGACCGGCTTGGTCGATGTCTATCGGGTCCGGGGACGCGACTTCCTGGCGGCGAACGCCTTCACGCCCTTGGTCATGAGCGATAACGCCGATCCCTGGGGGATGACCGTCAAAAGATTCCGGGACCGGGCCGGCCGGTTCGAACTGGCTGCCGCCGGGGAAGGGAGCGAGGCGTCCGGCATCAGCGCCCAGCCGGCGCCTTCGGTCCGCATCGTCGAGGACGGTGCCGTCCGGACGGTCGTGGAATCGGTCCTAACCTATGGCCGTTCGGTCATTTTCCAGAGATACAAACTGCCCCGGCAGGGTACCGAGATAGAAGTGGAACTCCGTGTTCACTGGAACGAAAAGGACAGGATGCTGAAGTCGGCGGTTCCGACACTTTTTCCTCAGGCCCGCTATATCGGGCAGACGGCTTACGGTGTCGCCGAGCTCCCCGCAGACGGGAACGAAGCGGTCGCCCAAAAGTGGCTGGCCGTCGTCTCCGACAAGGACGATGCCGCTCTTACCGTTATCAACGATTGCATCTACGGTTCGGATTTCCTGGAAGGAGAGCTGCGCCTGTCGCTCCTGCGTTCGGCCGCCTATTCGGCCGACCCCGTGCCCTCCGGCCCCATGGTCGCCCAGGACCGCTATGTCCCGCGCATCGACCAGGGCGAGAGGATGTTCCGCATCTGGATCAACGGCGGAAAACGTTCCTCCCGAATGACCGCGGTGGACCGGGAGGCGCTGGTCAAGAACGAGAAGCCGCCACTCCTTGCTTTCTTTTCCGCCGGCCGCGGCAAAAAGTCTCAGCCGTTTGTCCTCCTCAGCGACCAAGCCGTCGAGATCACCGCGCTTAAGAAAACCGAGGACGGAAACGATCTCATCATCCGGCTCTTCGAGCCGACGGGCAAGAGCCGGACGACGACGCTCTCTCTCCCCTGGGCGGGAGCCAAGAAGGCGGTCCGTCTCCAAGCCTTCGAGATCAAGACTCTGGCTTTCAACCGGAAGACGGGGCGTTTCCGTGAGCTCGACCTCCTGGAACGGCCGCTGTCAGGATCACGATGAAAGAGCCGGTATCCATCGTCCTGGTCGGGATCGGAGGCATGGGCTCCATCTACTTGGCGTCTCTTCTCCAGAACAGTGAGGGGGGGAGATATCGGCTTGTCGGGACGGTCGATCCCAACCCCCGGAGATGCCCTCGGTGGGAGGAACTCCGAGCCTCGGGCATCCCAGTTTTCGCGACACTTGAGGAGTTCTATTCCCGGGCTCAAGCCGACCTGGCGATCGTCGCCTCTCCGATCCACTTCCACTCCGCCCATACCTGTCTGGCTCTTTCGCGCGGAAGCCATGTGCTCTGCGAAAAACCGGCCGCGGCAACGGTCCAGGAAGTCCGCCGGATGCAGGCCGCGGAACAGTCGGCCGGAAGATGGGTGGCCGTCGGATATCAATGGTCGTTCAGCTCGGCCATCCAGGGTCTGAAGAGCGATATCCGCGCAGGGCTGTTCGGCCGGCCGCGACGGCTCAAATGCCTCTATCTCTGGCCGAGGAGCGAGGCCTACTACAGGCGCAACGATTGGGCCGGGAGGCTCAGGGATGCCGAAGGCCGTTGGATCCTGGACAGCCCGGCCAACAACGCCATGGCTCACGACCTGCACAACATGTTCTATATCCTCGGCGGAAAGAGGGAGACAGCGGCCAAACCGGTGCGCATCGAGGCCGAGCTCTACCGCGCTCACGACATCGAGAATTTCGATACGGCCGCTATCCGTTGCTTCATGGAGGCCGGCGCAGAGGTCTTGTTTTTTGTTTCCCATGCCGCCGGAATTGACACCGGCCCGGTTTTTTCGTATGAATTTGAAGGGGGTGAGGTCAGAGCAGCAGGACGGGACGCCGCTATCATCGCTCACCTTGCCGCAGGCAATAAAAGCTACGGCATTCCCGATATCGAGCGGTTGCGTAAAATGGAGGAGGCGATCGATTCCGTGAAGAGCCGGGATCTTCCTGCCTGCGGGCTCGAGGCGGCTTTAGGACAGGTCCTGGCTGTGAACGGGGCCCAGGATTCCCAGCCGGAGATCCAGAACTTCCCCCGAAAGATCATCATTGCCCGGGGAGAACCGGGCCACCGGGAGATCTCCGTTGAAGGCCTGGCCGATATCCTCGGAGAATGTTATGAAAAAAACCGGCTCCCCTCCGAGCTCGGTGTCCCCTGGAGCAGCAGAGGCCGGATGATCGAGCTCTCTGAATACGCTCATTATCCCGGAGGCAAAAAGTGAGCTTATGCCTCCGTTTTTTTCCCGGCGAGCTGGCCGCAGGCCGCCCGGATATCGGCTCCCTTGGAACGGCGCACTGTAGCGGTCACCCCTTTCTCCTGAAGAACCTGGAGAAAGGCATCCTGTCGGGCTCTGGGCGAAGCCGTCCATTCCGGCCCGCAGCCCGGGCTATAGGGGATGAGGTTAACTTTGGCATGAAGCCTTCTCGCCATGGCCGCCAGCCGGCCGGCGTCCGCCGCCGCATCATTGAGGCCGGAGATCAAGATGTACTCGACGGTCATCATCCGTCCTGTCTTTTTTTGATAGTCCGTGCCGGCCTTGATCACCTCGGCCAGAGGGTACTTCTTGTTGACCGGCAACAGGCGGGAACGCAGCGCGTTCGTCGTGGCATGAAGCGAAAGCGAGAGGCTCACCTGAAGGCCCAGACGCTCGAGCTCCTTGATCGCCGGGACGATCCCGACCGTGGAGATTGTGATGCGGCGGGCACCGATGTCCAGCCCTTCCCGGGCGTTCATGACGCGGATCGCCCGGACCACGCTCTCGAGGTTGTCCAGCGGTTCTCCCATGCCCATCAAGACGAAATGGGTCAGGCGGACGTCGAGTTTGTCCTGCAGAAAGAGGATCTGGCCGAGGATTTCTGAAGGCAGCAGGTTTCTCCTGAACCCCCCCGTCCCGCTCGCGCAAAAGACACAGCCGAACTTGCAGCCGACCTGGGTGGAGAGGCAGAGCGTCCGGCGGACGCCGGACGGGATCAGGACGCTCTCTATGAATGCGCCGTCGGCCAGACGGAAGAGGAATTTTTCAGTGCCGTCCCCGGAGCGGAGCTTCTCAGCGAGGTCGAGAGCACACAGGCGGAAATTGTCCTCGAGCTTCTGTCTCATGCTCTTAGGAAGGCTGGTCATGGCATCAAATGCGCCGGCTCTTTTTTTATAAATCCATTCGAAGATCTGTCGGGCGCGATAGGACGGCTCTCCCCAGCTTTCCAGCTCAGCCGCGAGCTCAGCCAACATCAAATCTTTGATATCCTTTTGGATCATCGCTTCGTCCCGTATCCCCTACCCAGATTGTCCCAGATAAAAAATGGGTGGCACTGCGGCTGCCCCGGCCGCCCGCAGCGAATGGTGGCGGGTGGGCAGGTCTTCAGCGAGGACGGACGCGGCAGCCGTAGTGCCACCCATTTTTTTATCTAATCGTAACCATAAGCCAGAGCAACAACAGGATCACTCCCACCAACACCCATGTCCCCCCGAACCCGAGAACGTCCGCCCGGCCGGGCTTCATGAACTCCCAATTCGACCGTGGCCAGAGCTTGCGCTCCTCGAGCCTCTCGGGATGAGCTTGGGCTTCCCTGACCGCCCTCTCATCGTCCTCCGGTGAGGGCTGCACCGGAGTGTGGACCTTGCCGAAGAATCCGTCCAGGTGGGCCTTCGGTTCCGGCCTGGTGAACACGCTCAAAAGGAAAAGAAGGACAAAGGGGAAAAGCGCATCGAAAAAGAAACGCGTCGCCACCAGCTGGGCCTTGGTGAAACGGCTGAAATCGATGCCGAACCGGCTCAAGACCCAGACCTCGGCGTTGAACCGTCCGATACCGATCTTGACAGAGGCCGGGTCTTCGGGATGGACCCGGGCCACCTTCTCGAAAAAGATGGCGGCCGGCTCGACCCGATGCGACTTTTCGATCTTTTCGCCCACCGCCGCGGCGCGGCCGGCGGCGACGTCCTCCTCGAGCGCCTTGGTGGTGATCAGAATGACCTGAGGCTTCGTCTCCTGCAGGAACGCAGCCTTCGTCTTCGCCCAGTCCCAGGACTGGAAGACGTTGGGGATGACGGCATAGATGGCGAAACAGACGAAGATCTGGACGATGACCGCCCATCTGGTCAGCCTCCGCCAGACGAATCCCAGCCAGATGGAGGCGCCGAACACGGCGGGCATGGAGATGAAATACTTGAAGAGGTCGAGCAGGTTGCCGACAAACACGGCCGCCCCGATGCCGCCGGCCAGAGTGACGGCGATGACCATCCGGCCGACCGAGAGAAGGTGGCGCTCCGATTTCGGGGAGACAAAGGGCTGGTAAAGATTGCGGATAAAGAGGGCCGAGTAGGTGACCGAACCCGCGGAAAGAGTGGACATGTTGGCCGCCAGGATCCCGGCCAGCATCAGCCCCACGGCGCCCGGAAAGAGGAGTTGCAGGGTCATGTATCCCCAGATCAGGTCCGGGTCGTGGAGCTGTCCTTTGAAGAGCCCGACGGCCAGCAGGCCCGCCAGCGCCCAGAAGATCATCAGGAAACGTTTGAAGAACATGCCGACGATCATCCCGAAGCGGGCCGCGTTCTCGTTCCTGGCCGCGCTGGCAGTCTGCATCATCGGCGCCGAGGCGACGATCGACACCAGGTTGGCCAGGACCATGGCCAGGATGGTGTACCAAGCGTATTCGCTCGTCGTCACCGACCCGAAGAGATTGAACATGAAATCGGGGACCTGGGCATGGAGCCCCGCAAACCCGCCGATCTTGCCGAGCGCCAAGGGGATGAGGAGGATCGAAAAAATAAGGATCAGAAATCCCTGGATGACATCGGTGAAGGCGGCGGCGATGAACCCGCCCATCATCGTGTAAATGGCCACGATCAGCCCGAAGACAAGGTAGATGACGAGAGGGTCGACATAGGAGATGAAGGACCGGAGCTCGCCCTTTTTGAAGCGGTCGTTGAGCTCATCATAGCGGGCCTTCTCGCCGGCCGTGAGACCTCCGTCGAGCTTCTGTTTGAGCGTCTGGTATTCCCGGAACATCTCGACGCTTTGACTTTCCGGCGCCGTATACATCTCGGCCGGTTTCGGGGTCAAGGCTTCTACCGTCTTCCCGGCCACCATGAACCCGACGCCTCCGCCGACGATGGCCATAGCCAGCGTGAAAACGGCGAAGGCGGCGCCGAGGAAGCGGCTGCGGAAACGTTCCGTGAAGAAATCGCCCAGGGTGACCAGCCGGACCCGACGGTAGAAGGCGCTGGTGAACCAGTAAAACGGCGTTAGGAAAAGCACCAGATACTGGATCCACATCCCGCCGATGCCCTGGCGATAGACTTCCCGGGCCACGGCCACGGCCTGGTCGGCATTGGTGGCATGGCCGAAATTGAGGAAGAACTGATAGAACTTGCCGAGACGCCGGCCGGCGATATAGAAATCTGTGGTATCCTTGGTCCGGCGCTGGGAACGGCGCCCCAGCCAGAGGATGACGGCCAGGTAAAGAAGGATGATCCCGACATCGAGTGCGTTCAGCCCGAAGATATGCATGGATCACCGATCGGACCTATTAAAACCATTATCCGGAAGCGGAGTCAACAAGCGAGTGTCGGACCGAACCGCGCATCGTGAGATGGGCCGTTTGGGAATGTCATCGCTCCCGCTCAGGTTTTTAACGCCGTTCCCTCAGCGTTTTTCTCGGCGGTGCGGAATTGCGCAGAGGCTCGGGCATGGAATCGTCAGCCCGCTCGCTTCCCCGGCGAGTAAGCTCGCTCCGAACTCCTCCTTCGCTCTTCTCTCCCTACGGTCGAGAAACCCTGCCC
>JBAQGA010000242.1:0-3989 GCA_049287565.1 Candidatus Aminicenantales bacterium | reverse complement strand
GGGGCGGGGGAGGCCTTTCCGCCACAAAGGTCAGCTTGAGGTGGTCGATAATCCTGTCCACCACGGCAGTTCGTTGATAAATACAAGAGCAGCTTAAGAAGCCAAAAAACTCCATATTTGGCTGGACCAGTTTTCGGGTGCGGCTCCTGAGGTTGAAAAATTAATTCTAGGGCTGGTACATTGATCGGGGGCAGGTCACCTTCCGGACTAGCATTATAGCGTTATAACGCTATGACGTCAAACTATGGGAAGCGCAATTCTTCCCCGGCCGGCTTGAGCGCATTTTCGAAGGCCGACAGAAAATTGGTGACCAGAAAATTGGTGACAGTCATCGAATTTCCTATTTTCTCCCGCCCGCGGCGAAAATAATATTCAGGGGCTCAGCTCAAGATCTCTTCTGCTCTCTTGAGAAGCATCTCTGCTCTCTCGATAACCGAATGAGCCCCTTCCTCAGAAAAATCGCTCCTGTAATCGGCGGTTTACATCCCCTGAATTCCTGCCTCATCTTTAATCGCATCCCAAAGGACAATACCCTCTCTGACTAAAGACAGGAATTCCTTGTCCGCTTTCTCACTCTTGAACAAACCCAGAGCAGATAGGACAACCTACTCGATTCTGACTCCTTCGAAACCTTTTCTGAATCTATAATTCTCTAGGATCCCCAGCATTTTTTTCCTTTTCAGCAGAGACGACAAATCAGAAAATCGTGCTGAGCGAGAGAACAAAATTCCGCCCGGGACCCGAAATTCCCGAACTATAGGGGCGGTATCTTTGATCGGCGAGGTTTTCAATCCCCGCACTCAAGCGCCAAAGATTAGATAAGCGATACATCGCCTTGACATTTAAAGTGTACCAACCAGGAGCATAGGTGTTTCCGTTGGCATCCAGCGCGTAAATTTCCGTCTTGGCCTTTTCTTCTTCCGCCAAGTCCTCGTGCTTGAACTCTCCCTGATAGAGCAGGTAGAGCTGCAGGTTGAGCTTGTTGTCGTCGTAGGCGAATCGGGACACTCCGAACAAGGGGGCGGCGTGGCGCGAAGGGCTGATGCTTCTGTCGTCCAGCTCTTCTTCTCCGTCCTGATAGTTGAGGTCGGAGGAGAAACTGAAGCCGGAAGGCAACTTCACTTCGATTCCGGCCTGAATGCCGTGGACATTCGCGACCGCTGCGTTTTGAATGGCCTGGACCCGGCTTAAAACGCCGTCGTAAATAATATACTCCTCTCCGTTGAGCGTGAAGTCGCGTCTGACCATCGCGTTCTTCAGTGATGTATAGTAACCGGTCAGGTCGATTTTCACCGTGTCGCCGAAGACTTTGGCAAAACCCAGGTCGGCCGAGTAAGCATACTCCGCCTCCAAATCGGGATTTGGCACAACCACCGCGCCCGGCTCGGAATCGAAGACTTTGCCCATGTCGTCCACATTGGGAGAGCGGAATGCCGTGGCCAGGTTCGCACTGATCACCCAAGAGGAGGACGGCCGGTACACCCCGCCGATGCTTCCTGTCAACGCGCCATTGTTGAGGTTGGCCGTTGTGAACGGGAAGGGGTAAAACGTGGTGTCGAACTCGGCGTCCAATTTGAACTGATTGTATCGCAAGCCAGCTTGCAACAGGAACTTATCGGAAAATCGATACTGGTCACTGACATAGGCAGCGATCGATTGCCACGTCGCCTGAGGATATCGCGCCGGGCCGGGAACGCTTAGACCCGTTGAAATGTCTTCATCGGTCCCTGTCGAGGTCACATCGTTGTTCACATATTCCAGGCCGTAGAATAAGACGCTCTTCTTCCCCGTGGATTTCGTGAAATCCAAATTGACGGAATAGGCTTCCACTTCCTCAACTCTGATATGCCTCCCATCGTCGTTCAGGGAGCGATCAATCCGGCTTTCTTCAAACGATTGCTGAGCCAGACGAACGGTCATCTGATCGAACGCGGCGTTGCCGCCGCTATGAGTGATAGTCAGGTTGTTCATCATCCATTTCTGAGGGCCATAATCCCATTCCGCGTAGCGGGGGAGGCCGTTTCGGAGCCGGTTGTGCCGGTCATAGCGGCCGTAAGGCGAAGTCTCCGAATAATGAAAGCCATATTGGATATCCCACTTTTCGTTGGGCTGGAAACGCACCTTTTGCATTAGGTTGTTTTGCGAGTAGGCCGAGGGGATCTGCATCAGTACATCATCCTGTGTGATGACTCGATCCACTGCGTCTTGACGTTGCGCATAAAAGGGTTTCAGGTAATCGTCCGGACCGTGGCTGCCCTGCCGCAGGTGTCCATAATCAAACGAGCTGATGCTTGTGATCGACGCCCATTTTTTCCAACCCACGTTGACGTGGAAATGGCCCGTTTTCTCGGCGTTCGCCGACGAATAGCGGGCTGTCGCCCCGCCGTTGATCATTGGTTCGCTTGACAACGAAAACTGCGGTGTCAGTGTTTGGAAACTCATCACTCCGCCGATGGCATCGCTCCCATATATCATGGATCCGGGACCAAAGAGCACTTCGGTGTTCTCTATCGCAAACGGATCCAAAGAGATGACATTTTGGATGTTTCCGGCTCGGAAGATGGCCGTATTCATTCGCACGCCGTCCACGGCATAAAGCAAGCGGTTGGTGGCGAATCCCCTGATCATCGGGCTTCCGCCGGCCTGCTGGCTTTTCTGGATGAACACTTCGCCCGAAATTCCCAATAAATCCGCGGCAGTTTGCGGATTCTGTAAGGCCACGTCGTCGGTCGGTATGGAAATGATCTTGGACGGCACGTCGCTGGAATCTTGTCGCCAGCGTGTGGCCGAAACCACGACTTCATGCAGATCAAACGGCGATGGTTGGAGCGATAATTCAAAAGACAATGACTCGAGTTTCATGAAGCTCATCACCACCGTCTTGTAGCCAAGTCGGCTGATGACGATTTTTTCGGAACCCTTGAAGGCCGAGATGTCGGCTTTTCCTTCCGCGTTCGTTGCGGCCGACGCTTTGGGGATCTCACTCATCAGCGAAACCAATTCGATAAGCTCTCCGGTTTCACGGTCCTTGATCGTGATGGTTTGGGAATAGGCACTGACCGAGATTCCCAGCAGGAATAACATGATAAACGTTTTTCTCATGATTTCTCCTCCGAAGCTTGTAAAAAAAGACGGGATTGGTACACATATCTCCGTCTTCCGGGACCGCTGGGGCGTCCCGCTCAAACGAAGATTGATTTGTTCAAGCTCGCCTGGGTGGGGGCTTCGGAGGCTGGATGACGATTGAAGAATAAGAATCAGCAAACGCCCAGGACGGCTGAGGGAACAGTGCGGGCGTCATAATTTTCCGTTCGTTCGTGCCTGCGCAGAACAACACTTTGGGAGACGAACTCCAGGGATCGCTCTGTTGACCGATTTTGGGCGCTTTCCCCAAAGCCCGTGCTGCGAGCTCTCTTAATCGTCTGTTCAGTTTCGTCTCTTCCCGGTCCCACCAGCATCGATAATAGACCGTGTCGCCAACGGTCCATGTTTGGACGACATCATACATTTGGCCGTTGTACTCGAATTCCCTGGAATTCTCCCACTGCAATAGCGTCTCTGTTTCTTCTTTTGAGAACCGGAGCACGACAAGGTTGTCATTCTCGATTCCCTGAACGATGTATTTCTTGACTTCTTTCTTGACCATGGTCTTCTTGAAATTTAACCATGGGAGGGTGCCACCAAAAGGATCTAGCAAAAAACAAAATGCCAATAGGCCGGCTACGACGCTTTTCGCTACCCCCACCTTGTCCATCGTCCTCCAGAGCGCTCCACGCGGAACACGAATTCTGGGGAATTCTCCTCTCACGAAGTCATTGTATTTGCCGCCGCGGACAAATGTCAAGAATCCGGGAAGCGGTTATATTTATAGGTAACATGATGATGTGATGCACCTCCTCGGGGAGTTTGATAGACTCCCCGTTGGAAACTTTTATCAGGAGGTGCACAGATGAATTATGTCGGGATTGACCATCATCGTCAATACTCTC
>JBAQGA010000241.1:0-6270 GCA_049287565.1 Candidatus Aminicenantales bacterium | reverse complement strand
GCGGTCGCGTTGTTCAATAGATTGGCCGGCCAGAAGAGAACGGCCGGGGCCTTTCATCTGACCTGTTGAAGATCACCCAGACCATGGCCAAATGTTCCCACTGCCGGCAGCGAAAGGCCAAGCGATCATGCCCCGCCTTGGGATCTCCCCTCTGCCCCCTCTGCTGCGGGCGGCTGAGAGAGAAAGAACTTCACTGCCCTCCCGGCTGTCCCTATCTCACTCTGCATAAACCCTACCAGGAGAACAGGGTCATCCAAAAAAAGAGAACCTTCTCTGAGGAAGTCTTGAACGACGA
This sequence comes from Candidatus Aminicenantales bacterium, assembly GCA_049287565.1. Classification (GTDB taxonomy): domain Bacteria; phylum Acidobacteriota; class Aminicenantia; order Aminicenantales; family UBA8522; genus UBA8522. The sequence continues at coordinate 5,975 of JBAQGA010000241.1, read as the reverse complement.
GCGGCTGGCCTGGCTCACCCTGAATATCGAGGTGTCGCTTAAAGAACTAGGGCAGCGGAGACCCGACTTCACCGACAAAGACACCATCCTGGCGCTCGAATATGCCCAGAGCCGAGTGGAAAAAGGCCAATCTCTGATCGTGCTTGCCAAGGACGAGGGATCCGCAAAGAACGAGGCCGGAGAGGCCATCCTCCTGAGTCTCAACCAGTGCCGCTTTAAGAGGAAGATCATCCTGCCGCAGAACCTGGAAGCGTACACTCCAGAAGAAAAAATCAAGTGCTTGGAGAATACGATATTGGCGGTCAAACACCTGGCCCAAGGGCGTCTCGAAAACAGAGCCTATCTTGAAGATATCAGCCGGCGTCTGGCCCGCCTTCAGGACTCCTCAAGTCAGGCCAAAATCATCACCCGCACCTGACGGACGCACCCACCGCAAATCGCTTCCGCTTACTTGCTCATGAATTGGGCGACGGGTTTAAGCGAGGGGATATTGCTGCAGATGATCTTGATGACGGCCAACAGCGGCACCGCCATGATCATGCCCGCGATTCCCCAGAGCCAACCCCAGAAGAACAGGGAAAAGAAGACGACGAGCGGGCTCAATCCGAGCCCTTGGCCCATCAGGTTCGGCTCCAGAAGGTTGGAAACGGCCACGTCCAACCCTCCCAGTATCAGGAGGATCCAGAGAGCGGGAAAAACACTCCCGAACTGAAAGGCGGCGATGATCGAAATCAGGGCCAGGCTAACAATCGAACCCAGGCTAGGGATGAAATTCAAGACCGCCGTCAAGATCCCAAAAAGGACGGCGAACTCGACTCCGAAGACAAGAAGGATGACCATCGTGATCAAACCGGAGAGAATGCTGATCCCGGTCTTGATGCCCAGGTATTTCTGGATATCATGATCGATCCTCTCGATGATCTGGTTGATCGTCTGCGCCCGCCGGGAATTGAGCGATCTCTCCACCTTGACCTTGAGCTTGCCCCGGCCGGCCAGCATGAAAATCAGGAAGACAAAAACCAGGATGAAGGTCGAAAAGAGAGAGAAGATCTGGTTCAGGGAACGAAGAAAGAAGGCCGTGACCCGGCCGCTGTCCAGCGTCTTGCTCCAGAGCCAGGGGTCCCAGTTGAGCCCGGAAGCACGGAGTTTTTCGGCCAGCCAACTGAAGAACCCGCTTATCCTCTGGGCATAGTCAGGGGCGGAGGCGGCGAAGGCCTTGCCGCTGTTGTAAAAAAGGATGCCCATCAGGTAGAGGATAAAGAATGAGCTGACGACGATCAGGAAAACGGCCAGGGGGCGGGGGATCTTAAGACGCAACAAGATCCCCAGCAACGGAGAGAGGATGAAGAAGAAGAAGATAGCCAGGAAGAAGGGGAAGAAGACAGGCTTGGCGAGGCGCAAGACGAGACCGATTAGGAAGACGAGGAGAACCCCTGAAGACACCACAACGAGCTTGTTCTTGTCCATGGACCATTTTCATTATACCGCTTAATAAAAATTATCAAAAGACGAATCTGCACCTCTTCGAGGGGGCCATATCCCGGCTGTTCTCACCCCCAAAGGGAGGCCTTATCACCCCTTCAGGTGAAGAACAATAGAAGAATTTCACCTCGGCTTTCACCCGGAAAGGCGATTGACCGTTCCCGTGTTCAGGCTAGAATCGACGTGACTGTTTTGTTTAGCGCAAGGACCATAAATGGCTCATCCAAAAGGCGATCTGACGAGCTCTGAAAGCTCCGGCTATGTCGAAGCCGGGGAGAGACTCCAGGAGCAGCTCCTTCGCCAGAAGACCTATTTCGAGAGCCTTTTCAAAGACGCTCCCGAGGGAATCATCATCGCCGATAAGGAGGGACGCATTCTCCGGGCGAACGGCGAATTCTGCAGGATCTTCGGTTTCGAGAACGAAGAGATCATCGGTCAATCTCTCGACAACCTGATTGTGCCGGCAGAAGAAGTCAAATCCGCGATCTTGATCACGAACCGGGTCATAAGCGGCGAAAAAGTTGCCTTTGAATCCGTCCGTCACCGCAAGGATGGTCAGCCTATCCCCGTCTCGGTAATCGCCTCACCGATCCTTGAGGACGGCAAAGCAGAAGCCATTTTTGGCATCTACCGTGAAATTTCAGACCAAAAAAAGATACTCGAGGACCTGAGGAAATCCGAGAAAAGGTTCCAGGATATCGCCTTGAGTTCGGCGGACTGGATCTGGGAGGTCGACCAGAGCGGGGTTTACACCTTTGCTTCGGGCCAGGTCAGACAGATCTTAGGTTATGAGGCCGAGGAGATCATCGGCAAGACGCCTTTCGACCTGATGCCCAAGAACGAAGCCGCCCGGGTTCGCCAAATCTTCCAGCAGCTGCGCCTGGAAAAGCAGCCCATCGTCGACATGGTGAATTGGAACTTGAGCAAGGAGGGCCAGCTCGTCTGCCTGCAGACGAACGGTGTGCCCATCCTAAATGACAGGAACGAGCTCCTCGGCTACCGAGGCATGGACAAGGATATCACCGAAAGACGCTTCGCCGAAACACAGATCCTGAAACAGAACATGCTCCTCGAAGCTATCAACAAGCTTCTCCAGAAGGCCTTCATCGACGAGCCCGATTCCAACATCGCAGCCTCGTGCCTCCATCTCGCCGAAAGCCTCACCGACAGCCAGTTCGGTTTCATCGGCGAGATCAACGATGAAGGGCTGTTGGACACCCTTTCAATGAGCGATCCCGCATGGGAGGCTTGTACAATTCCCAAGTCCCGCACTCCTTTGCTGCTCAAGAACATGACGATACGGGGCCTCTGGGCCGAGGCCATCAAGCAAGGAAGACCCCAGCTGATCAACAGTCCCCAGGCCCATCCGGCCCGGGTCGGAACTCCTGCCGGCCACCCGGAGCTTCGCAACCTCCTGGTCGTCCCCCTGAAGCATGCCGATATACTTTTGGGGGTCATGAGCTTGGCCAACAAGGACGGCGGATATGACCGTGAGGACCAGAAAGCCGTCGAAGCTCTGGCCACGGCATTCGTCGAATCTCTGAACCGGAAGCGAACGGAAGAAGCGATCAAAAAAGAGACCAGCAAGTTGACGGCCATCATCTCCGGCATCGAGGAGGGTGTCATTTTTGCCGACGACATGGACCGCATCATCGAGGTCAACGACTATTTCCTCCGCTTCTCCCAGCACGAAAAAAAACAGCTGCTGGGACGAACTCTCTGGGACAGCCCCTTCGGGGACGTCCTAGAGGACCTAAGGGCGTCTGTCGAGACCTTCCGACAGAGACCCCACTCACCCCCGGTCGAGGTTCAGAAAACGCTGCATAACAAGGATATCATGTTCCGGGTCAAGCCCATTTATACAAACGACCAGTACAGCGGCCTGATCCTCAACTTGGTGGATGTATCGGAGCTCGTCCGGATCCGCAAAGAAGCGCTGGACGCCAGCCAGGCCAAGAGCGATTTCCTGGCCAATATCAGCCATGAGATCCGCACGCCCATGAACGGAATTCTGGGCATGACCGAGCTCGCCCTCGACACGGAGCTAACCCCGGAACAGAAAGAATACCTCCGGGGGATCAAGTCCTCGGCCGAATCCATGATGACTCTGATCAACGATATCCTCGATTTCTCGAAGATCGAAGCCCGTAAAGTGGAGATCGAAACAATGCCTTTCAACCTGGAGGACCTCATCCACGAAATCTTGGCTCCGCTGGCCATCCAGGCGCACCGGAACAAGCTCGACCTCGTCTGCTCCATCCCTCCGAATCTGGAATTGGACCTCCTCGGCGATCCCGGACGGCTGCGCCAGGTCCTGATCAACCTCGTCAGCAATGCCATCAAGTTCACCGAGAAGGGCGAGGTCGTCGTTTCTGTACAAGAGGAAGCAAGATCCCAAGATTTTATAGGCCTCCACTTCACCATCGCGGACACCGGGATCGGCATCCCGGAAGACAAGAGGAAGATCATTTTTGATGTCTTCGCCCAGGCCGACAGCTCGATGACCAGAAAATATGGCGGAACAGGGCTCGGGCTGGCCATTTCCCTGCAGCTTGTCGACCTGCTCGGCGGCCGGATCTGGGTGGAGAGCACGATCGGCAGGGGGAGCATTTTTCACTTCACCGCCCAATTCATGCTCCCTCAGGGCAAAGAATCGACTCCCATCGGGCCGGGCAGGAAGCTGTTTTCCGACTTGCCGCTTCTTTTGGTTGAAGACAACGTGAGCTCCCGGCGCGCTCTCGGCGAATGGGCGGCGTCCTGGGGAATCCAGGTCAAAGAAGCCGAGAGCGCCGACGAGGCCACGGTCATCCTAGACGCCGCAAAAGAGAAAAAAAAGCCTTTCCAGATCATCCTCATCGACGCCAACCTTCCCGGTCACGACAGCTTCATCATTCTGGATTACCTCAAGGACAACCCCGATCTGTCCAAATCCATCATCATGATGATGAGCAAGACCAGCAGCCGCATCGACGCCACTCCTTGGCTCAACGTGGGCATCTCCTCTCACCTGGGCAAACCGATCAAACCTTCTGAACTCAAGGCCGCCATCCTCGCCCTGCTCGGGATGGCCCCCCTGCCCCAGGAGCAGGCTGCTCAAGGCTCTGAGCAAACGACCGCCCCCATCCGGCAGACCTACCGCATTCTGATCGCCGAGGACAACCTGGTCAACCAGAGGGTGGCCCTCTATATGCTCGAGAAGCAGGGTCATCAAGCGGTGGGAGTTATGAACGGAGAAGACGCCCTGGAGGCTCTGGAGAAGGGCAATTTCGAGCTCATCTTAATGGACGTTCAGATGCCCAAGATGGACGGTTTCAAGGCCACCAAATTGATTCGGAACAGGGAAAAAGAGACGGGCCTCCACATCCCGATTATCGCCATGACCGCCCACGCGATGAAGGGAGACCGGGAAAGATGTTTGGAAGTCGGGATGGATGACTACATCTCCAAGCCGCTCAACGCCAAGCAGCTCGGCCATACGATCGCCCGAACAATGAACCAACATCAATTGCCTGGAGAAAAGGCCGGGGTGCCACCGGCGGAAGTCTCGGCCGGAGCAAATACCAGGAAGACATAGAACCGAAAAAGCCTATGAAAATCCTGATCGCAGAAGACGACCTCATCAGCTCTAAGATTCTGCAGAGAAACCTGCTGAACTGGGGCTATTATGTCGTCCCCGCCCGGACCGGAGCGGACGCCTGGCAAGCCCTGCAGGATGAAGAGCTGCGCATGGCCCTCCTGGACTGGATGATGCCGGGAATCGATGGGATCGAGGTCTGCCGCAAAATCCGCCGCCGCAAGAAATACAAGTACACGTATATCATCCTTCTCAGCGCCAAAGACCGCAAGCAGGACATCATCACCGGGCTCTCCTCCGGCGCCGACGATTACATGACCAAACCCGTCAATTTCCTGGAGCTGCGGGCCCGCCTCCAAACAGGAAGGCGGATCATCGATCTCGAGGATAAGCTGCTGTTCGTCCAGAACCAGCTCAAGGACATCGCCAGCCGGGATGGCTTAACCAAGATCTGGAATCGCAGCGAGAGCGCCAAGTTCCTCAGTGAGGAGTTGGAGCGCGGGCAAAGAGAAGGAGTGCCCACGGGAGTGATCCTGCTGGACATCGATCAGTTTAAGAAGATCAATGATTTTTACGGCCATGATATCGGCGATCAGGCCCTTCTCCAGGTGGTTTCAAGACTCAAGAAGAAAGCCCGCAAATCGGACAAGATCGGCCGGTATGGCGGGGACGAGATCATCATCGTCCTCCCCCGCTGCAGCTCTTCCGAAATCGTCAAGATCGCCGAACGGTTCCGCCTGTCTGTCGCTGAAAAAAAGGTCAAAACTGAGTTGGATATGGTCACGCTGACAATCTCCGCCGGCTGCGCTACTTCGGACGTCACCGGGATTCTCAACGCCGAAAGATTCATCAAGGTCGCCGATGAAGCCCTGCTCAAGGCCAAGAGCCAAGGGCGCAACTGCATTGTCGTGGCCAACGG
>JBAQGA010000240.1:0-11216 GCA_049287565.1 Candidatus Aminicenantales bacterium | reverse complement strand
GATCACATGAGCACTCAGACGAAAATTGACCGGATCGAAGCCGCCCTGGTCCGCCTGCAGTCACAGGAGACAGAATGCCGGCTGTGCCCCCGTGATTGCGGTGTCAACCGGGCCGCGGGCGAGCGTGGCTACTGCGAAAACGGCCGGGAGGCCGTCGTTTCGCACGCCCTGCTCCATTTCGGCGAGGAGCCGGTTTTGAGCGGCCTCCGAGGCGGCCCAGAAGGCCGGCCGAAAGCGGGAGGCGAGCGGGCCGGTTCAGGGACGATCTTTTTTGCCGGGTGCAACCTCAAATGCCGCTTCTGCCAGAATTATCAATTGAGCTGGCTCGGCCGGGGCCGGCCGGTCAAGGACGAGGAGCTGGCCGGGATGATGCTCGACCTCCAGGATAAGGGGGCATTGAACATCAACCTGGTTTCCCCGACCCATTTCCTCCTGCCCATCCTCAGAGCCCTGCGGATCGCCTGTTCGAAGGGCCTGGAGATTCCCCTCGTCTCCAATTCCAATGGCTACGAGAAGGCCTCTCTTCTGGCACTTCTCGAAGGAATCATCGATATCTACCTGCCCGATCTCAAGTATTTTTCCTCCCTGCTTTCCCTCCGGATCTCGGGAGCGGCGGACTATTTCGCTCAGGCGGGCGAAGCGGTCAAAGAGATGGCCTGCCAGCAGCCCGGCCTCGTCCTGGATGATCAGGGCATCGCCCGGCGCGGCTTGATCGTCCGCCATCTGGTCCTTCCCGGCCAGATCGGAGACACTCGGGCCATCCTGGAATGGCTGGCCAGAGAGCTCGGCACCTCGGTGCCGGTCAGCCTGATGAGTCAGTATCATCCTTGCTTCAGGCCGCCGGAAGATATGCAGGGCCCGCTCACGAAGGAAGAATACAGGCAAGCGCTGTCAGTCGCTGAAGAGAGGGGATTCGAATGTCTGTTCGTCCAGCCGGACTCCTTCGATCCCGATGAGCATCTCGTCCCGGACTTCGACCGGGCCGAGCCTTTTCAATGGGCCGGGAGACGGGACAAGGACTGAGTTTTCGCGACCGCCTCAGCGTTCCGGGATTAACGGAGTATAATACCGGGTCTTGGGCAGGCGCTCCTCGGGAAATCCCAAAGCCAAGGCCATTTCCCGCAGCTTCGCCTGGATGGCCCCGACGTTCTCCGGTCCCATCCGGAGCAGGTGTTTCTGAGCGTCGCTCAAGTTCTCCAGGGCAGGGTCGAGAATAACGTAGTTGAGGACGGCTTTTTCCAGAACGATGTTCCCCTCGACGACCGGCGTACCCATGAGTTCAACGATCGCCCGGAGAATCGTCTGCTCGAAATCCTGGTCGGGATACCCCAGATCCCGGTAAGCTTCCTGGCAGAGGGGTTTCATCGACTTGAAGAGCGAAATACACTGGCCGCTGTCCAAGGAAACGAAAACATCCACCACGGTTTGATAACGACTGTATCCGTCGGGGTCGGCCACGTAGACGTCGCCTCTTTTAATGGTCACGAATTCGACGGGCGGCTGGAAAAAGTCGATGTGCGCCCGTGGACTCAGCCCGTTGGCGATATTGTCGACCGCAGCCACAAACCGCCTGATCAGGTCTTTGCTCTTGAGCCACTCGGCCAGCCGGGGATGGGTGGAGATCTCCATGGCCAACTGGCGGACGAGGTCATCGCTCTTGTCCAGCTCGACAGGGGGCTTGGCGGGCGCTTCCGAGGAAGCAGGAGGAAGCTCTTTTTCGAGGATGGCCGCCGCAGGGACATCGACCAGGCGCTCGTCCTTGGCCGCCCTTTTATGGATCAGAAAATAATAGAGTGCGGCCGCTATAACCAGGATCAGGACGACGAACAGGACCTTGGGAAAGGGGCGTTTCCTGACTTCGATCTCATCTTCTTCGAAGGTCTCGCCGGCGATCTCCTTATCTTCGATTTTGTCTTCGTTCAGATTCTTTTCGTTTTCGGTCATGATGATCCCTCCACTTTTCGGATTTTGATGTCTCCTTGAAGCGTGGTCAACTCCAAGGAAATGCCTCCATCCCCCGTTATCGAAGACACCTTCTGGGCCGGCAACGGCTGGTTGAGGTCGATCTCGCTGGAGATATTTCCCGCCGGAGCTTCGAGAAAGAACCGAGCGGCAATTTTGGGCTCTAGATAGATAACGATATCTCCCCGCTCGACCCTGATGCGGATGCTATCCTCAGGCCTTGGGTCCAAAAGCTCCGTCTCAACGCTGCCGCTCTCCAGCCGGATATCCAGGGAGCCGGAGTAGTTTTCGATCGCCACCCGGCCTTCTTTGGCGTCAACAACGGCCCGCCCGTAAACGCCGGAAATCAGGATATCCCCACGGCCATTGCTGACTCTGTCGAGCCTAATCGAACGGGGGACTTTGAGGACATAATGGACGGTATTCCCGTCTTTCCCCTCTCCTTCTTCCTCGGTCCTGATCTTGATGGTTTCGCCGATGCTCTGGGTCCGGATATCAGGCGGTGAAAAACGTTTTCCCATTATAGATATGCCCCCCGAGTGGGGGAGATCTCGTCTTCTATAAGCGGCGACATCAACCCTTTCTTCCTCCCAGCCAAAGATCTCGATGTCCCCGTGAGTGTTCTCCAAGATGATCGCTCCCCCGACTTCCAGGTCCAAGGTCTTGTGGTATTCACTCTGGAGAGGCAAAGATCGCCCCTCCCTCGAGCTGTCGACGACCGCAATCACGCAGGCGTTCGACAAAATTATCAGCGAGGCAAGCAAAGCGATGGTTGTTCTGGTCAATTCACTCTTCCTTTATGGCCATTGTAACTCTAACGGAAAGGCATAGCAACAATTTTTGCCCGAGTGTCAACGCTTCATGAAAGCTTTTGATTCCTGGCCCTGACAACGTTTTGCCTTCACTAATCAAAACAGAAACGGCATTTTCTATGTTCGGATATGCACATAAATTGTTCGAGAATGGACATGTCGTTCCTTATTGGTTCGAAAATCCGGAAAATGATGTTGGCATGTTTTTTGCAGTTTTTTGATATAGAAAGGCAGGCTTATTTCACTCTCCTGGCTTTGGTCTTTGAATCTTTGACCTGGAGAAAGATCATGGTTAAAGAGCATTTGAAAATCGCCTTAAGAAACTTCAAAAGACACAAAGGATATTCCCTGATTAATGTAGCCGGGCTGACCGTCGGCCTGGCCTGTTTCCTGCTTATCGCCATGTGGGTTCACAACGAACTCAGCTATGACCGCTGGCATGAACATGCCGACCGCAGCTACTGGGTGACTTTCAAACAACCGGGTTCTTCGGAATTCTCGACCTACGGATGCGGAGCACTGGGTCCGGCCCTGTGGAGCCGCTATCCCGAGATCACTCATTTCTCCCGGCATTTCGGGCCGGTCAAATCGCCTCTGGGTTTTAAGGACAAGATCTTCAACGCGGATGTGGTCGGGGTGGATTCCGGTTTTTTTGAGATCTTCAGCCTCAGTTTTCGGCGGGGCACACCCGGCGAAGCACTGAACGCTCCCGACTCGATTGTCTTGACCGAGACCACCGCCAAAAAATACTTCGGGAACGAGGACCCGTTAGGGAAGACGATGAATTTCGAATGGTGGGGGACTTGGCACGATTTCCGGGTAACAGCCGTGGTCGCCGATCTTCCCGGCAATACCCATCTGGACTTTGACTTCCTAATGCCTATCGGCTTCGTCACCCGCTCGGGGATGGCCATCGACACGTGGGATGTTTCGGCCTACCGGACCTACGTCAGGTTGGGGGAGAACGCCGATCAAGCGGAGGTCAACGCCAAAATCGCGGGGATCATGCGGGAGCATGTCCCGGAGTTTGAGTCCGACGTGGCGCTCTTCCCCGCCCGCGACATCCACCTCCACTACAGCCAAAGGGGAGCAAGGGCCATTACTTATGTCACGATTCTTTCTTTGATCGGGCTTCTCATCCTGGTCATGGCTTGTATTAATTTCGTCAATCTATCGACCGCCCGGGCGGCCAAGCGGGCGCGCGAAGTGGGGATACGCAAATTGATCGGGGCAACCCGGATGCAACTGGTGGGCCAGTTTCTGGGTGAATCAATACTCACGACTTTGATCGCGCTGGTGGGGGCACTGCTCTTCATCTCGTTCGTCCTTCCCGGTGTCAACTCTTTCACCAGCAAGTCGCTGGCGTTGCGCCTGGACGGCGTGCTCAGCCTGCAGGTTCTCACTGTATGGGCGCTAGTCGGTCTGGCGGCCGGAATCTACCCAGCCCTCTATCTGTCGAAATTCCGGCCTTCGTTGGTCATCGGACGCTCTTCGACAACCGGCCGAGGCACTCCTCTTATCCGCAGGATCCTTGTCCTGGCTCAGTTCGCCGTTTCTATCTTGTTGATCACGTCGTCGGTTGTGATCGTACGGCAATCTCATTTCATGCGGGACAGGGACTGGGGGATCAACACCCAATATGTCCTCAACTTGCAGCTCCGCGGCGGGATCCGCCGCAACTATCGCGCGATTCGCGAGGAACTTCTCCGCCTCCCCCACGTCCAGGCCGTCTGCGTCACCAACGGCTCAGTCGATAAGCGCTTTGCTACGGACGAAGCAGATTGGCAGGGCCGCAAGCCGGGGGAACGACTGAGTATGGCGATACATTCTGTGGATTTTGAGTACGATGATGTGTTCGGCATCCAGATGACTCAAGGGCGCTTCTTCTCGCCGGAATTCTCCACCGACGCCGAGGAAGCCGTTGTCCTTAACCAGACGGCTGTGCGCCGAATGGGGATGGAGGACCCTATCGGAAAACGTTTCGACTTCCCTCTTCCCTTCGACCCTGACCACAAAGGCCGGATCGTGGGTGTTGTGAAGGATTATCACTTCAGATCCCTTCACGAGCCGATCTCTCCCCTTATCCTGGTGATCGCCCCAGGATGGTTCACTGACCTATACATCCGGCTGGACGGCAATGATCTGAGCGCAACGATGGCCGCAATCGAACAGACGATCAAAACGCACGCTCCGGGCTTTCCTTTTGACTACCGCTTCCTTGACGAAGAGATCGACGGTCTCTATCGCTCCGAGGTTAAGTTCGCGAAGCTCGTTCAGGCGGGGACGGGACTGGCAATATTGATCGCCTGTTTGGGTCTTTTCGGGCTCGCCTCGTTCATGGCCGAGCAGCGCACAAAGGAAATCGGGATTCGCAAAGTGCTGGGGTCGTCGACGGCCGGAATCTTAGTGCTTCTCTCGAAAGATTTCCTGCTTTGGGTTGGGATCGCCAACATCCTCGCCTGGCCGGCTGCCTGGTGGGCGATGAAAGAATGGCTGCAAAACTTCGCCTACCGGACACCGCTGACTGTCTGGCCATTTTTTCTCTCGGGCGGAGCCGCGCTGCTGATCGCCTGGCTGACGGTCAGCTGGCAGTCTCTCCGCGCCGCCACCTCCAATCCCGTCGACAGCCTCCGATATGAATAGCGGATAAAAAAACCGGCATTTCGGGAAAAGGTCTTAGGCGAGCGGGCACCTTATTATGGCCGAGGCGAGGGCCTGTTGGCGACAAACCCGTTTGAGGGCGAAACGGGCCCCCTCCTTTTTTGCCAAGGCGAGGGCTTGGGTGAGGAAGTCCATCGACGACTGAGCGGGCATGGTTTCTCTCCAGAGGAGAGAAGAGCGAAGGAGGAGTTTGGAGTGAGGTTCCTCGCCGGGGAACCGAACGGGCTGACGAACCCAAGCCCGAGCCTATCTATCCGAACCGCCCGGTGATGTAGTCCTCCGTCCTGGCCTCGCCCGGGTTGGTGAATATCTGGGTGGTCTCGCCGAACTCGATGAGCTCTCCAAGCAAAAAATAGCCCGTGAAGTCGGACACGCGGGCGGCCTGCTGCATATTGTGAGTCACGATCACGATGGTGTACTGTTTCTTAAGTTCGCGCATCAGGTCCTCGATCCGAGCCGTGGCGATAAGGTCGAGAGCGGAACAGGGCTCGTCCATGAGCAGGATCTCGGGCTCGATGGCGATCAGACGGGCGACACACAGCCTCTGCTGCTGCTCGCCGCTGAGGGAGAGCGCATTCACCTCGAGCTTGTCTTTCAGCTCCTCCCAGAGATGAACGGAGACAAGGCTCCATTGCAGCCGCTCCTCGACAGCGGACTTGTTCATCATCCCGTGCACGCGCAGCCCATAGGTAACGTTATCTCGTACACTCAGGGGAAAAGGATTCGGCCGCTGGAAGACCATCCCAACTTTTTTTCGGAGCTTGAGGAGGTCGTATCCCTTTTTATAGATATCAACTCCGTCGACTATGACGTGTCCTTGGATATGGACATTCTCGATGAGGTCATTCATCCTGTTGAGCGACCTAAGGAAGGTCGTCTTTCCGCACCCTGACGGCCCGATCAGGGCAGTGATCTTCTGCGGATCGATGCTCAGGTTGATGTTCTTGAGCGCCTGGAAGCGACCGTAAAAGAAATTCAGGTCCTTGACCTCGATAATACCCATGAGTCCTTCTCTATCCGAACTTCCCCAAAACATAATCGTTCGTCCGCGGGTCGGACGGGGCGGAAAAAATCTTCTCGGTCCGGTCCACCTCGACGAGCTCTCCGCTTAGAAAAAAGGCGGTCCGGTCGGCCACCCGGGCGGCCTGCTTGGTGTTGTTGGTGACCAGGATGATCGTGAATTCAGATCTGAGCCCCCGCAGCGTCTCCTCGATCTTCATCGTCGAGATGGGATCGAGCCCGGAGGTGGGCTCATCGAGCAAAATGAACTCCGGCTTCAGGGCCAAGATCCGGGCCAGGCAAAGCCTTTGCTGCTGGCCCCCGGAAAGCTTCAGAGCGCTCGAGTCCAGCCGGTCTCTGACTTCCTCCCACAGGGCCGTCTTCCTCAACGCATCTGCCACCAGCTCGTTGAGACGCCCCCGGCCCTTCACGCCGGCCATACGGGCGCCGAAGGCGACGTTTTCGAAGACCGACCGCGGCAGGGGCACGGGTGTGGCGAAGACCATCCCTAGCCGCCGGCGCAGTTCGACAACACTCGTTTCCGGCCCATAGATATCCTGGCCGTGGACCTCCAGGGTTCCTTCCGTCCTCGATTTCGGGACCAGGTCGTTGAGCCTATTTAGGGCACGGAGAAAGGAGGACTTGCCGCTGCCGGCCGGGCCGATGATCCCGAATATCTCGTTCTGGCGGATCTCCAGAGTGAGATTCTTCAGAGTCGGCACCTCGCCGAAGAAATGGAAGAAATTTTTCGCATGGACTGCGGCTTCGGTCATATCAACTGTATCTCCTCATGAACCTGTTCATGAGCGAGTAAGCCAGCACGTTGATGCTCAGGATGGCGATGATCAGAACGGCCGCCGTTCCGTAGGCGTTGTCCATCGAGATGCCTTCCCTGGCCAGGATATAGAAATGAACCGACATGGGCCTGGAGGAGGAAAACAGCGAGGTCGGGAGGTGAAGCGAACTTCCGGCCGTGAAGATGACCGCCGCCGTCTCGCCGATGCTCCGTCCCACGCTGAGGATGACTCCCGTGGCGATCCCCGGCAGAGCGGACGGCAGGACTACCCGGATCACCGTCTGCCACTTGGTGCTGCCGAGCGAGAAGCTGACCTCGCGGTAAGCATAAGGGACCGAGCGAATGGCCTCCTCGCTCGTCCGGATGATCGTCGGCAGGATCATGAACGCCAGGGTCAGACCGCCGCTCAGGAGCGACCAGCCTAATCCGAGCTTGGTCACGAAGAGGATGAACCCAAAGAGCCCGAAGATGATCGACGGGATGCCGGCCAGGCATTCCGACCCGAATCGGATGACCCGGGTCACCCAGCTTTCCTGCGTGTATTCTGTCAGAAATATGGCCGAGCCGACGCCCAAGGGCGTAGCGATGAGGATGGCCAGCAGGGTCAGAGCGACCGTCCCGACGATCGTCGAGAAGATGCCTCCGGCTTTGCCCATTTCCGTTGGATTTCTGGTCAGAAACTCCAGAGAGACAACGGGCAAACCTTTTTTCAGGATGTAAAAGACGATGAAGAAGAGGATGAATACCGTGATCGCCGTGATAAGCCAGAGCAGGACCCGAACGAAACTCTGCTCGGTCCTGGGATTGAGGGACAGGTTCACGGCTTCCTTTTCATCGAGGTCAGGTTGGCGATCGTGTTGAGGATCATGATGATAATGAAGAGGATGACGCCCGTGGCAAAGAGCGCCTGCCGGTGCTCGCCGGCGGCATAGCCCAACTCCAGGGCAATGTTCGAGGTCAGCGTCCGGACCGGGTCGAGCGGCGAGTGCGGGATTATGGCCGCATTCCCGGCGATCATGATGACGGCCATGGTCTCGCCGATCGCCCGGCCCATGCCGAGGATGATGCTGGCAACAATCCCTGACTTGGCCGCCGGGACCATCACCATCCGGGTGGTCTGCCAGCGGGTCGCCCCGAGGGCGATCGAACCTTCCCGATAGCTCCGGGGCACGGCCTCGAGGGAATCGATCGAAATACTGATGATCGTGGGGAGGATCATGATGCCCAGGATGACCGAAGCGGCCAGGACGGAAAAGCCCGCCCCCCCCAGGTTGTCGCGGATGAACGGGATCAGGATGACCACTCCTATGAATCCATAGACGACCGAAGGGATCCCGGCCAGGAGTTCGATGACCGGCTTAAGAAGGCGCCGCAGGCGTTTGGAAGAGAACTCAGTCAGGACGACGGCACAGGCCAGCCCGAAGGGGATTCCGATAATCAGGGCCCCTCCGGTGACGAACAGGGACCCGATGATCATCGGCAGCAAACCGTAACTCTTCTCCAAGGGAAACCAGTCCAGACTGAAGAGAAATTTCTTGAGCCCGTATTTGAACATGATGGGCGTGCCTTCGCTGAAAATGAAAACGGTGATGACCAGGAGGATCGAGACGGCCGAGAAGGCGATCACTAGGAGGGACAGCCGAATGAGCCTCTCGTTTCGCTCTAATCGTGTCACGGCCACCGCGCCTAATCCTCTCTGAAGATCGGGATCAAGCCATCATGTCGGACGAGTTCCTGCGTTCGCCTGGAAAGCACGAAATTGATGAAGTCCAGGGCCGCCCGGTTGGGAGCGCCTTTGGTGACGAACAGGAAGGGACGGATCAAGCGGTACTTCTTCTGCTCGATATTTTCGTAGCTCGGTTCTACCCCTTCGAAACGGAGGGCCTTTACCTTTTCATTGACCAATCCCAAGGAGATGTAGCCGATGCTGTGCGGGTCATTGGCCACGATCTCGCGGACAGTGCCGTTCGAGTCCTGGACGATGGCCCGCGGGGTGATTCGGCTCGTCTTCATCAGCATTTCCTGGAACGTGCCGCGCGTTCCCGAGCCCTCTTCCCTGGTGACGACTGTGATGACGTGTTCGGGCTCTCCCAGGGAACCCCAGCTGACGATATTCCCCGAAAATATCCCCTGAACCTGTTCCAGGCTGAGCCCATCGATCCCGTTCTTCGGATGGACGATGATGGCCAGGCCGTCCCAAGCGACGATGATCTCCAAAAGCTCCTTCTCCTCCGGCTTGAGCTCTCGCGAGCACATGCCGATGTCGGCCGCGCCTTCGCGGGCGGCCTGGATGCCGGCGCTCGAGCCGCCGCCTTGGACATTGATCACGCGGCCGGGGTGCTCCTTCATGTAAAACTCGGCCCAATGGTCGGCGAACGGCTGAACGCTGGTCGACCCCGCTACGACCAGCCCACGCTGGGCGGAACCGCGGCCGCAGCCGCTCAAAACTCCCAAAAGGAAAACGAAGGGGAGCGCCGCAACGAGACCGCATTTCAGACGACAGGCCCGCTTCATGATCTCTTCGATCCTCTCGGTTGCGCTTATACTACAGACCTCCCGCTCTTTCAAGCGGATCGGCATCGACTATTCAACAAGGTCGGCAAGCTCCCTGTCGAAGCGCGATTTGATGCTGTAGTGTTCCTCGCTGAGGTTCTCCAGCTTCCGGTAGAGAGCGTCGATATCTTCTTTCAAGAGATGCATCGCCCTGGACATCTCAACGATCTCCGGTCCTCTTTTCTTCCGCCCGGCTTCGCTGATCGCCTTGTTCAATTCTTCCAGCTTCCGTTCCTTGGTTTCAATGGCCGCTTCTGTGCCGGCAATCTTTTTTTCCAAAGGCTTCAGGATTCGGGCCCTGTCAGTCAGGACGGAGCTGCGCTTCCGGCGCATCTCCTTCGGAGTGGTTCTATCGTGGTCGCCGTTATCCGCCGTTCTCCCCTTCGTCTCCTTGCGAATGTCGTCTTCCTCCCGCCAGCCGACTTTTTCCAGGAAGCGCTGGTAGTCCCCTTCATAGACAAAGACGCCGTCTCCGCGGAAGACGATCAGCCGTTCGGCCAGAGCATGGAGGAACATCTCGTTGTGGGTGACCATGACAACCGCGCCTTCGAAATTGTCGATGGCGGCGAGCAGCGCGTCGTTCGATTCCATGTCCAGATGGTTCGAGGGCTCGTCGAGAAGAAGGAGGTTGAGCGGTGAAGCGATGAGCTTGCCCAGAACGACCCGGCTCTTCTCTCCGCCGGAGAGGACGGAGATCTTTTTCAGCGCTTCGTCCTGAGTGAACATCATCGCTCCGCAGATGGCCCGGGCGCGCCCGGGGTTGGAAGCGGGATCGGCCCGGCCGATCTCTTCGAGCACGGTGTTGGATTCGTCGAGCCCGGCGAGGTACGACTGTTCGAAGTACCCGACGGCGACGTTGAGAGGACGCTTCGTCTCTCCTCCCTGGGGCTCGAGGAGGCCGGCCAGGAGCTTCAACAGAGTGGTCTTCCCCTGGCCGTTCTTGCCGACGACACAAAGACGGTCTTGCGCCCCGATGCTGACGGAGAGATCGCTGAGCAAAGGCTTCGTCGGATCGTAGGAAAAAGATAGATCGCGGACATCGAGCACGTATTTGCCAGGAAAAAACTTGTAGGAGAAAGAAAAATCGAGGGTGGCGAGCTTTTCGAGTTTATCCCGTTTCTCCATCTTGGCCAGGGTCTTGATCCGCGATTGGACCAGACCGACCAGCCGGCCCTTGGCCCGGAACTGACTGATGAAGAGTTCGATCTCCTTGCGCTTTCGTTCATCGTTCAGACGCGTTTTCTCGTAAGTCTCTTCGTCCTGGGCGATCTGATCGTAATACTTCCCCGTGTCGCCGCTGATCTTCCGGACCTTTTTCCGGTGAATTCCCAGGACATGGGTGATCACGGAATCCATGAAGCTGCGGTCGTGGGTAATCAGCATGAACTCGCCCGGCCAGCCGCGCAGGAAGCGCCCCAGCCAGCGGATGGAGG
>JBAQGA010000239.1:0-66783 GCA_049287565.1 Candidatus Aminicenantales bacterium | reverse complement strand
CTTCTGGCCGGCTAATCTGTTGAACAACGCGACCGCTTTTTTGGTCTTGTCGATATGGAGCTCAAGTCCATTCTCCCGAGCCGCTCTCTCGACCTCTTCATCTACCTTCATCAGTCCAAAGAATCCTGTCCCGACGACCAGGGCTTGGAGATCCTCCCGGAAGACATCCTCCAGGTCCGCCAGGATCAACCGATGGCCTTCCTGCCGCCACCACGAGGCCCGGATCATCTGCGGAAGGATGATCAGGTCGGCTGAAAAAGAGCGGCCGTCCACCCTCATCCGGCCGAATTCGTAATGTTCGATCATTTCTTGAGGACGAATGTCTCGGCTGCCAAAATCCTCATCTTTTGTCCGAGCAAACTCTTCAGCGCTTGCTGGGCGGCCCGTTGCTCGGCGTTCTTC
This sequence comes from Candidatus Aminicenantales bacterium, assembly GCA_049287565.1. Lineage (GTDB taxonomy): Bacteria > Acidobacteriota > Aminicenantia > Aminicenantales > UBA8522 > UBA8522. The sequence continues at coordinate 66,381 of JBAQGA010000239.1, read as the reverse complement.
TTGGAATGACCTTTTGCCTTGGCCAGGGGAAAACGGCCTAAATAAACCTCAACAAAAAAAATCTTGCCGTGATCGGGCCCGATCGAGGTGACGGTCCGGTAGGATGGGGCCGGAAGGTTTTCCTTCTGGAAATATTCCTGCAGAGCGGACTTGTAATTGTTGATTAGGAGCTCCCGGCCGGCGCTCTTTTTGTAGGATTTTTGCAGCAGGGGGATAAGAAGGGCCTTGGCTGTTTCATAACCTTGATCCAAATAAATCGCTCCCAGCAGGGCTTCGAAGGCGCCGGCCAGGATATTCCTCTTCCCTCGGCCGCCGCTTTTTTCTTCTCCTTTTCCCAAGAGCATAAACTTATGGAGGCCTATTTTCAGGGCAAAGTCAGAGAGCGATTGAGTGCTGGCGGCGGCGGATTTGTACTTGGAAAGGTCACCCTCCTGGAGAGTCGGGAACGTGGCGCAGAAGAAATCAGCGGTGGCCAGTCCGACGACCGAATCGCCCAGGAATTCCAGGACTTCATTATCCGGCCACCCTTCGCCAAGATGTTCATAAGCATAGGAGGAGTGGGTGAGGGCTCTGCGGAGAAGGTCCTTGTCGCGAAATTCGAGGCCGATGGCCTTCTCGATTTTGGAGAGGTTGGTTTTCATCGCTCTGGGGAAGAACGGAATGGGAAGACGACCTTCCCGCCGACGATGGTCATCTGGGGTGCGCCCCTGAGCTTCCAGCCATGGAATGGATTGTTCCGGCTCTTGGAGACGAAAGTCCCCACATCGACTTCGACCTCTTTGTGAAGATTGAGGATCGTCAGGTCGGCGTCGGCGCCCGGCGAGATTCGGCCTTTGCCTCTCAGTCCCAGGATCTGGGCCGGCCGGGTGGAGAGCATTTCGATCAGCCGCATCAGGGGAATGATCCGTTTTCTGACCAGGCTGTCCAGGAGAACAGAAACCGCTGTCTCCAGGCCGGCGATTCCGAAGGGAGCCTGGTCGAAACCGAGCGCCTTTTGGGCGGGAGTGTGGGGAGCATGGTCGGTGGCGAAGACATCGATAACGCCCTCACCGACGGCCTTCTGAAGGGCTTCGGTATCCTTGGGATCACGTAGGGGGGGATTGACTTTGAGGTCGGGATCTCGGCCTTCGAGGGCGGCATCGGTTAAGACCAGATGGTGGGGAGTGACCTCAGCGGTCACCGGGACCTTTCTCTCCTTGGCCCGTCGGACAAGCTCGACGGCTCCCCGCGTGCTGAGGTGAGCAATATGCACTTTGGCGCCGGCCGCCTCGGCCAGGATGATGTCCCGTGAAACCATGACGTCTTCCGCTGCGGCAGGAATCCCTCGAAGTCCCATTCGGGCACAGATCGGGCCTTCATTCATCACGCCTCCACGGCTGAGGTTATCGTCTTCACAGTGATCGATGATCAAAGCGTTCAGGCCCTTGGCGATTTCCAGGGCTTGCCTCATGATCCGGCTGTTCTGGAGTCCGTGGCCGTCATCAGAGAAGGCGACGGCCCCGGCCGCCAGGAGGTCGGCCATATCGGTCAGTTCGTTTCCGGACAGCCCTTTGGTGATGGCGGCAATGGGCAGGAGGGAGACGATGGCCCGTTTTCGAGCTTCGGCGATAATGTATTCCGTCACGGCGCGAGTGTCATTGACGGGATTCGTGTTGGCCATGGCGCAGATCGATGCAAAACCTCCCTTGGCCGCTGACCGGGAGGCCGTTCCGATATCCTCTTTCTCCTTCTGACCCGGTTCCCTGACATGGGTATGCATGTCGATGAAACCCGGGGCCACCACGAGCCGAGAGGCATCGATCGCCGGGATTCCCGCTCCCTCGATCCTGGGTCCGAGGGCGAGGATCTTTCCCTTTTCGATAAGGATGTCCAGGGTTTCGTCGGTCCGGGAGGAGGGGTCGATGACCCTCCCGTTCTTAATCAGGAGTCTCACGCGTGTTCTCTCTCGGAGTTCTCTTTCTTTTGAGCCCGGCGGGTTCGGTGATCAGAACCTCATCGCAGTCATCGACTTCGGTCAGCTTCACCTGAACGAGCTCTCGCTTGGAGGTGGGCAGGACCTTTCCCACGTAGTCGGCCCGGACAGGCAGTTCACGGTGGCCGCGGTCGATCAGAACAAGCAATTGGATTGTCCGCGGCCTCCCTAGGTTGAAGAGTCCATCCATGGCCGCCCGGATGGTCCGGCCGGTATTGAGAACATCATCGACCAAGAGTACGTCCATGTTGGCGATAGAGAAAGGGATCTCTGTCTTCTGGACCATGGAAGAGACGTCGAGCCCGGACACATCATCCCGGTAAGGGGCGATATCGAGCGCTCCGACCGGGATGTCCACTCTCTCCAGCTCTTTGATCAATTGGGAGATGCGCCTGCCGAGGTAGATACCGCGCGTCCGGATGCCGATGATCACCAGGTTTTTCAGGTTGCGGTTGCCTTCCAGGATCTCGGTCGTCATCCGGATGAGGGCTCTCTTGATCTTGCTCCCGTCCATGACTCTGGCTTTGATCTTGAATTTCATGAACGATCTCCTGAGCGCGAGGCGTTCCCTTTGAAAATGCCCGAAGCCGAAGAAAAAGTCAATTGTCTGCGGGTGGTCATCGTTTGGGTGAAACTCGAATCGCTCCCAGAGCCGGTGCGTTCTTCTCGAAATACAAACGCGAAGCGGCCACGTCTTTCCGGATCTGCCTGATCAACTCGCCTTCTCCGGGGAACCGTTTTTCCTTCCTGAGCCTGCGGAGAAAGTGAAGACCGATTCTCTTGCGGTAAAGGACGCCCTGCAAACCTAAGATGTATGTTTCGATCTGCGCTGGGCCGCCGCCGAATGTCGGCCTGGACCCGCTGTTCGTCAACGAGGGATAGAGGCGGTCTTGGATCCGAGCCAGGGTGAGATAGACTCCCGGCGGAGCGATCTCATTTTCCGCCCGGATGTTGGCCGTGGGGAAGCCCAGGTCTCGGCCGCGGCCCCGACCTCTGATCACCCGGCCTTCGACTAGGTAGGGGCGCCCGATAAGTCTGTTGGCCACAAGGATGTTCCCGGCTTGAAGAAGGCCCCGGATGCGGCTGCTGCTGACGACCTGTCCATTTCTGAAAATGGCCGGGCGCGGATGCACGGCGAAGCCCGTTTTTCGGCCATAGCGGCGCAGGTCACCAACATCCCCCCGGCGATTCCGGCCGAACCGAAAATTTTCGCCGATGACCACTTCTTTGGCCGCCAAAAAAGTGACGATGATCCGAGAGACGAACTCTTCGACGGTCAGGTCGGCGAACGCTTTGGTGAAGTCCGCCAGAAGAACGGCTTCTACACCGCTGGCCCGGATGCCGGCCAGCCTCTGCTCCAGGGTCTGGATCATGGCGGTCCGGCCTCCGCCGAGAACCTTCTCTGGGTGGGGCGAGAAGGTCAGGACAAGGGAGGTCAGTTTTCTCTCCCGGGCTTTATCGACCAAAAAGCGAAGGATCTCTTGGTGGCCCAGATGAAGCCCGTCGAAGTTGCCGATGGCAACCGCCGTGCCGTCCGGAAAAACCGGCCGTTCCTCGAGCCCGCGTAAGATCTTCATGGGATCAGAAGTTGATGATCTTGGTCTTCTTCAGGTAGCCTTCCTTGAGCTGCTGATGGCAGAAATTCTCTTCCGGGGCGCTCGCTTGACTCCTTTGGGCGCTGAGGGTCTTGAGAATTTTTCTTGGTCATGGTTGTCCTCTTGCCGGACTCTTTCCCTCCCGGGAAGGGGAATTGATATTTATCGCCGCCTCGACTATCGTTCTGAACGTCAATGCTACAATTTTTCCGGCGATTTTTCAAGGGAGCCTGGTATGGAGAAGAGAGAGCAGCGGAAGACGATTTGAGAGGTAAACTCTGAGAAAAAGTCAAGAAAGAAGCGCTATGATGCCGGCGCCGATTTCTTCCTCATCACCAGGCTGGCCTTGATGAATTCGTCGAGGTCGCCGTCCAGGATCCTGTCGACATCCCCGGTTTCTATCCGAGTCCGCAGGTCCTTGATCAGCCGGTAGGGGTGCAGAACATAAGACCGTATTTGATTTCCCCAGGCAATTTCGGACTTGGTCTCTTCCCTTTTCTCGAACTTTTCGAGCTGCCTTTTTTTTTCCATCTCGTAGAGGCGCGCTTTCAACACTTTCATCGCCGAGGCTCTGTTCTTGTGCTGCGACCTCTCGTTCTGGCATTGAACGACGATGCCGGTCGGTAGGTGGGTGATCCGGACGGCCGAGTCGGTCACGTTGACATGCTGACCGCCCCGGCCGGAGGACCGGTAGGTGTCGACTCGAAGGTCTTCGGGATTGATGGAGATGGCGATGTCCTCCTCCACCTCGGGAAAGACGAAAACGGCGGCGAAGGAGGTATGGCGCCGCTTGTTGGCATCGAACGGCGAGATTCGGACCAGCCGGTGGACGCCCGATTCCTGGCCGAAGTGTCCGAACGCATAATCGCCCTCCACCCGCACGGTGACACTCTTGATCCCGGCTTCCTCTCCCGACATTAAGTCGAGGACCTCGGTCTTGTAGCCCCTGCGTTCGGCGTATCTCAAGTACATGCGCAGGAGCATTTGGGCCCAATCCTGGGATTCGGTCCCTCCTGCGCCGGGGTGGATGGTGAAGAGAGCGTTGCGGTCGTCGTCCTCCTCAAAGAACAGGGCCTGGAGTTCGGCCGCTTCGAGGCTTTTCGCCAAAGCGGCGAGAGCCTGTTTCAACTCTCCGCCGACATCCTCTCCCTCGGCTGCGAGCTCGGACAGGACCTCGATCTCCTCTTTTTTTTCTTCCAGCCGGGAAAAGGCCTTGACCTCGTGATCAAGCTTTTTTTTCTTCTGCTGCAGCGACTGAGACCTCTTCTGGTCCTGCCAGGTCGCCGGCGCTGAAAGCTCAGCGGTGATGGCGGCGAGTTGGGATCTCTTGCTCTCTAGGTCAAAGAAAACCTCGGAGCTCTTCGAACTTGAGAAGATGCTCTTTGATCTGGGCCTGAAGATCAGATGGCTGTTCTGCGGAGGGCAAATTTTTTACGTTCATCGGCCTTCTTGACAAAGGCGAGAATAACGAAGACACCGGTAAAAGTCAAGCTCAGATAGGAGAGAACATTGCCGTAGCGGGACAGGAGAGGGCCATAAAACGACCAGCACGAGATAGATGAGGAGGCTCAACACGGGGGATAGCCCAACGTAATGAGCGGGAACATAGGGAATCCAGTAAAGGAAAATATCGGAGAAGACAAGACCGCCGATGAAGCCGATGCGGAAGCCCGGCCAGGAGCGTTTTTTAAGAAGAGCGAAGAGAAGCGGGATCAGGCAGACCCAGGCCAAGAAGAAGAGATCGAACTTGGGAAAACAAAGAGCGGTCAGCGCACCGCTCAAGATCGCCAGCAGGAAGGGGATCGCGCCGGCGCCTGTCAGTCCCGAACGATAAAATAGTCAGTTTTCCCGCCGGCCGCAGCAGAAAGCTTGGCCCGAACCTCATCCGCTTGTTCCCTAGTCAGGAAGCCCCCGACCCGAACCCTGTAGACGGGAGTCCGATCATTCGGCTGCGGGTCCATCACCACGACAGTATAGCCCATTCCCCTGAACTTCTGGGCCGTGGTTTGAGCGGCCGGCTGTTCAGCGAGGGCGGCGACCTGGACATAATAGAGGTTCTTTTGTTCAACCGGCCTCTGTTGGCCGAGCTTGGGCACGGCCTTGGGCTTGGTTTTAGGGGGCGCGGTCTCGGATTTCTCGGGAAGGATCTCTTTTTTGAGCCGCGTTGATGGCGCTTCGGGCGCCGTCTGTTTCCCGGCCGACTCGCGAACCGGCTCCTGTTCCGGTTTCATCTGAGGCAGCGTCGTGATCTTCTCCTTGATCTGTTCAGGTTCCTTTTGAGCGATGATGTTGGCATTCTGGGCGACTTGAGCGTGCTTCTTGCCGACCGAGACGCCGAGCAGAAAGATGACGACACCGATGATCAAAATGCCCAGGAAGATAACGGCCAGCTGGGTGCTGGAGACCTGAATCTCCCGGAATTCTCTATTTTTCATCACGATTTATCGGGCCGTGGCTTTTCGATGGCAAAAGATTTCAGGAACTCGATGGGGAGAGGAAAGATGATGGTCGAGTTCTTTTCCGTGGCGATCTCGGTCATGGTCTGTAAGAAACGCAACTGCAGGGTCTGGGGATTCCGGGAGATGATGTCGGCCGCGTCGGTCAGCTTGGTGGCGGCCTGGAATTCTCCGTCGGCATGGATGACCTTGGCCCGCCGCTCCCGTTCCGCCTCGGCCTGCCTGGCGATCGCCCGGACCATCGTATCGGGGAGGTCGACATGCTTCATCTCGACCAGCTGGACTTTGATCCCCCAGGGGTCGGTGTGCTTGTCCAGTATCTCCTGAAGCTGGGCATTCAGTTTCTCCCGCTCGGAGAGGAGGTCGTCGAGTTCGACTTCCCCGAGTACGCTGCGGAGCGTCGTCTGGGAAAGCTGAGAAGTGGCGTAGAGAAAATCCTGGACCTCGATGATCGCTTTGAGCGGTTCCATAACCCGGAAATAGACGACGGCGTTGACCTTAACCGTGACGTTGTCCTTGGTTATGACGTCCTGGGGCGGAATGTCCAGGGTGACCAGTCTCAGGCTGACTCGCAGCATGCGGTCGATGGGCGCGAAGACGAAGATCAGGCCCGGCCCTTTGGGCTGAGGAAGGACGCGCCCCAGGCGAAAGATGACACCGCGTTCGTATTCACGCAAAACCTTGATGCAGTTCAAAAGATAGAGGACGATAATCCCGGCGATGATGATCGGAACCGATAAGACCATGGAAACCTCCTTTCTTTCCGCCCAAGCAGCCGTCAACGCGGACCGACTGGTCGGGTTTCCTTTGACAACTTCTCGACGCGGATCTTGAGGGAGTCATAGACCCCAACAACCTTGACCTTGCATCCTTTGGCGATCGGTCCGTCGGCTTCGGCATTCCAGATTTCGCCGTGGACGAAGACTTTCCCCTCCGGACTGAGGTCGGTCTGAGCCAGTCCGACCTCGCCGATGAGTCCTTCTTTGCCCGTAGCCGGTTTTCTAGAATGGGCGCGGACAACGAGAAACAGGAGGAAAAGGAAGATCAGGGAGAGGCCGACAGCCAGAGGAATGATGAAGATCAGGCTGGGCTGGAGCTCGGGGATCGGAGAGTTGATAAGCATAACAGAACCGATGACCATAGCGATAACGCCTCCGATGCCGAGTATACCATAACTCTGCACTTTAACCTCCAGAATGAACAGCCCGATAGCGAGCAGGATCAGGATCAGCGCGACGTAGTTAAGAGGGAGTATCTGGAACGAGAAAATGGCCAGAAGGAGGCAGATCCCGCCGAGGACACCAGGCAGAATGGCTCCCGGATGGGAGAATTCGAAGTAGAGACCGAGAAGCCCGATCATCAGGAGAATGTAGGCCAGGTTCGGGTTGGAGATGGTGATCAAGAATTTTTGCCGGGCGGTCATCGGGATGTCGACGATGGGTTCCCCCTTGAGCTCGAGCGGAGTCATTTCTCCGTTGAAGCGTTTGATCATTCGTCCATCGAAGTGATCGATGATCTCCTGCTCGCTCCCGGCCACGAAATCGATCAGCCCCTTATCGAGAGCCTCCTTTTCCGTATAGGACAGGCTTTTTCGTACCGCGTCCTCCGCCGGCTGGACATTGCGGCCTCTTCTTTCTGCCAGTGTCTTGATGTAGGAGGCGGCGTCGTGAGTGACCTTCTCTTCCATAGTCTTGTCCATGGCCTGGCCGGTGATCGAAATCCCCACAGGGTGGGCGGCTCCGGTGTTCGTCCCGGGTGCCATGACGAAGAGATCGCTGGCGATACCGATGTAGAATCCGGCCGAAGCGGCCCGCGCTCCTCCCGGAGCGACATAGGTCACGATGGGGACGCGCGAGGCCAAGATCTTGGCGATGATCTCTCGCATGGAGGAATCGAGTCCCCCGGGAGTGTTCAGCACTATGATCAGCAGGGGTGCGTTATCGCGCTCGGCCTTTTCGATCGAACGGGTGATGTACTCGGAGGAGATCGGGTGCACCGGCGCGTCGACGATAATCCGATAGATGGACGCCCAGCCCGGAAGAACGAGAACACAAAGAAGGACGGCCGGCAGGACGGCTCTTTTCATATTGAATTCATTATAGGGATTCGCGGAAATCAAGTCAACAATGCGGCTTGACTTTTTGGGAATGATTCATTAATTATTATCTATCGTCCAGCCGGACCGAAGGAGTTTCTTATGATCAAAAACGATATCGCCCTGGCCATTGAGAAGAACTCGGAATTCAACAGGGCCAAATCGTTGCTCATCGTTGAAACAATCCTGAAATCCTTGAAAGAAGCATTGGAAAAGAATCAGAAGATCGAGGTCCGGGGATTCGGAAGTTTCCGGGTAGTCGATAAGAAGACCGGTTATGGACGAGATATCCGCCGGAAGAAACAGATCAAGATAGAAAAAGGGAAACGGATCAAGTTCCGCTCCGGCCAGGAATTGAAGAATATGCTGACCAGGAAATAAGCGGCCAGTGCCGAGAGCGCGATCCGACCGTCCGCGATACTTGCCCCGTCATCGCCGGAACACTCGAGGGCCACAGCGCTTCGGCTCATCCGGGCTGAACATGCACAGCCTTCTTGATCGGCCGAGCAAGGTGGATGTCCGGGATTTTGCCAAACCATTCGAGCCCGAAGAGCGTTTGGCCGGCTTCATCGACGGCCTGCCGAATATCCTGGCCGGAAAGGACTTCAAAGACTTCCTCGCTCTTCTGCAAACGGCCAGGAGGAAGAAAAGGGCCATCCTCTTTGCCCTGGGCGCTCACGTCATCAAAGTAGGACTCAATCCCGTCCTCATCCGCCTGATGAAGGACGGCTGGATCACGGGGATCGCGCTCAATGGAGCCGGCATCATTCACGATTTCGAGATCGCCTTTTGCGGCCGTACCTCCGAGGACGTCGGGGCCCAGCTCCGATCCGGTAAGTTCGGGATGGCCCGGGAGACGGGAGAGCTGTTGAACAAGGCCATCAGAAGAGGGGCCGTGCAGGGAATCGGATTGGGCGAGGCGGTCGGTCGGATGATGGCCGATTCCCATTTTCCCTACAGATATCTCAGCCTGCTTTTTTCCGCCCACGAGCTCGGGATTCCGGTGAGCGTCCATGTCGCCATCGGGACTGATACCATCCACTTCCATCCCGGGGCCAGCGGAGAAGCTTTGGGCAAGACATCGTTGACCGATTTCTTCCTCTTCTGCTCGCTACTGGAAAAGCTCGAGGGCGGCGGGGTCTTTATCAACATCGGTTCGGCCGTCGTCCTCCCCGAAGTCTTTTTAAAGGCGCTGAGCTACGTCCGAAACAGAGGTGCGAAGCTCGAAAAATTCTCCACCGCCGTGTTCGATTTCCTCCATCACTATCGTCCGGAGCAGAACGTCGTCCGCCGGGCCGTGGGAAAAAAGGGGAGGGGATTCTATTTCATCGGGCACCACGAGATTATGGTCCCGCTGCTCGCCGCCGCGCTCGCGGCCGGCTCCTAGCCTGACGCCTTTTCTCATGCGCTCGTTTCTTCCGGAAATCCGCCAGCAGATTCTCGTACACCCGATCGGTCTGGGCGGCGGTCTCGTCCGCTGAGCCCGTCGTTTTAATGAGATAATCGGCCTGCTTGATCTTCTCGCTCGTCGGCATCTGGCTGCGAATCCTTTTCCAGGCTTCGCGCCGCGTGATCGCGTCCCTCTTCATCAGGCGCTCGACCCGAAGTCTTTCCGGGCAGTGGACGACGATGACCTTGTCGAAGAAGGGAGCGAATCCCGATTCGATGGTCAGGGCCGCTTCGGATACGAAGATCTTATGAGTGCTTTTTTTTTCGAGCGTCCGGATGGCCGTCTTCTTTTTTGCCAGGACGAGAGGATGGATAAGCCTGTTCAGGAACTGCCTTTCCTGGGCCGAGCCAAAGACGATCGTTCCCAGGCGGGTGCGGTTGATGGTCCGATCGGAATTCAGAATGTCTGTTCCGAAATGGGCCACGATTTGGCGCCATGCCGGCCGGCCGGGCGTCATCAGCTCATGGGCCAACCGATCGGCCGATTGGACAAAACAGCCATGATCGGCCAAGAGATTGGCGACGACGGATTTTCCGGTGGCAATGCCCCCCGTCAGAGCCACAGTCAGTATGGACACTGGGGTGCTATTTCGCTTTCTTTTTTTTCTTTTTCTTGCCGGGCTCGACGAATTTGAAGTCCTTGCTGAAACGGATGGCAACACCCTGCCGCTTGCCTTTCTTGTCCGGTTCCTCGAGGCGGACCGTGATCCCGCCGAGGTTGAGCTTGATCTCCCTTCCGCCGGTGAGGTTCTTGGGCAGATCGATCATGAGGTTGAGCCGGGAGCCGACGACGACACCAGAGTCGAGGCAAAAGTAGGCTCCGGCGGAGCTGATATTCTCGAGGGTGGTCGTCTCCGAAAATTTCGCGCCGTGGGGAAGCCGTCCTTCGATGATCGTCGAGAGCGGCAGGTCGAGTCGCCATTCTCTCCGCCGGTTGGCCTGGATGGAAGGAATGGCCTCTTCCTTTTTGGGTCGCTGGGCTTTTTTCATCACAACCTCTGTTTGACTCCCTGCTAAAACAGGGCGGAATTGATGGCATACAGGGCCAGCTGGAGGCGGCTGTGCGTGTCCAGCTTGGCATAGATGCTCTTGATATGCGACCGGACCGTGTTCTTGCTGATGAACAGGATCTCGGCGATCTCATCGTTGCTCTTCCCTTGGCCGATGAGCCGGAGGACTTGAAACTCCGTAGGCGTGAGCTGGTCCAGCGTTTTCTCTTTGAGGTCCCGGCCGACGACGGAGATGATCCTGTCCATGATGCTGCTCATCTTGTCCCGGGGGAGCCAGATCTCTCCTTTATGGATGACTCGGATGGCCTCGGAGAGCTGACCGGCCGGGTCGGTCAGGTCGAAATATCCCCTGGCGCCGGCGTTGATCAAGCCGACGATTTCCTCGTGAGAGGGGATGCTTCCCAGGATCAGCAGCTGCGATTTGCTCTGGAGCTTGGAGATCTCCTTGATAGCCTTGCAGATCTCGCGCATGTTGGGCAAGGGCTCTGTGTTGGCGAAGAGGATGACCTGGGGGCGCAGCTTTCGGATGGATTCCATGAAGCTGTCGATGGTGTTCTTTTCGACGTTGGAAATCTCGATGCCGGCATCCGCCTCCATGGCTTTCAAGATCCCCGAAAGAATGATCTCTGAAGGACAGAAAATGAGGATCTTGATTTTTTTCTCTTCCGTCGAGATGGTTTTCTTGCTCATATCTCACTCACTCTTTATATGTCTTAACCCCAACGTCGGAATATCCACTCTCACTCTTGGTCCGGCGAAATTCTATTAAATCACTTCCTTCTTGTCAAGTAAAGGTTCATCCATAAGCTCGCCTTGGGCTGTTCCGCACCTGAAATGGCTTTTTTATAAGGCCGAGTTCCCGTGTTGACTGAGACGCAGACAGGAAAAAAGGGGCTAATTGATATTCGGCGGGATGGGCAGGAGTTTGAATTTCTTGTCCAACTGCAGCGAGACCAGCTGCTTTTTCCCGAGCCGCGTGGAATCTATCTGGGCGAGTCTGACGGTCCCGGACAACTGCAGTTTGAGGCTATTCTCCAAGATCAATGTCTTCGGAATATCCAACGAGATGTCCAACTTGGCTCCGATCGTCACCGGGGAGCGAAGCCAGACGGTGGCCTCCTCGGCGCTGATCGAGCTGATCAGGGTTTTCTCGCGAAACCTGTTTTCCATGGCATCCAGGCCGGTTACCAAGGCGGGAAGAGAGAGCTCGAAAGCACGCTCCCTCTTCCCGGCCTTGGAAGCGCCGTGGATGGAGGGTTTTAGGGTCTCTTGCTTTTCTTCCATGTTCGGAAAGTCATTATCCCCGGTGCTCTCCAAGAGGACAATCCCTCTTGGCGGTGAATCGCAGGGTGATTTTTTTGACATTTTCGTCATCCAAAACGATTAGGCCTCAGCGCTCCCCCCGAGTTTCCCCCGAGGAGAAGTCGGAGAGGCCATTTTCTTATCCGGCGGCTTTGATGAAATACTTGTTTTCGAAGCGCAGAGAAACTCGCTGCTTCGAGGGATGCGAATGGTTGGCCTCGACCAATGCCGCCTTCCCATTGATAACGAGTTTCAGGTTCTTGTCATCGGCCAGAGAGGGAGGGAGGTCGATGATCAATTTCAGCTTCGAGCCCAAGGCAATGGTGTTGAACAGGTTGAACGAAGCGCCGTGATGGCTGATGTAGAAGAGGACGGTTTTCTCCTGGAATGCTTTCCCTGCGGCGTTGCGGCCTTCGACGACGGTGGGAAGAGGCAGGTTGAAGATCTGGTCTTTCCTTTCGGTTTTTTCAGGCTGAAATGGCGAGGATTTCGATAACATCTTCGCTTCCTTTTCCTTTTTCGGTGTTCACTTTGCCATGCCCTTATAGAGGGGTCAATCACCCCTTTGGATGAAACGAGGGGTGAATTTTTTTTCGCCGCACCGTGATGCCTTCCCTCACCCCCTTACCCTTTTCATCAACGGTCCGGAGCAACCGCCATGTTTCTTGACAAAGAAAAGGGCGGCGAATAGAATGAACCGGAAATCGCAACCTGGAGTGATGCGTGGTCAAGGACGAACGGTTTGTCAAGAAAATTTCCGCCAAGAGCGAGGATTTTTCCCGCTGGTATTTAGAGATCATCCGCAAAACGGAGCTGGCGGACTATGCCCCGATGAAGGGCATGATGGTCATCCGGCCCGACGGTTACTCGATCTGGGAAAACATCCAGCGGCTGCTGGATAGACGGATCAAAGAGAGCGGGCACGTCAACGCCTATTTTCCCCTATTTATCCCGGAAAGCTTCCTCAAGAAGGAGATGGAGCATCTGGAAGGATTCGCCCCGGAGGTCGCCTGGGTCACCCGGGGAGGCCAGGAAGAGTTGGAGGAACGGTTGGCCGTCCGGCCGACATCCGAGGCCATCATCGGCTCGATGTACGCCAAGTGGATTCATTCTTACCGGGACCTTCCGGTGCTGATCAACCAGTGGGCCAATATTGTGCGTTGGGAAAAGGTCACCCGGCCATTTCTCAGGACAACTGAGTTCCTCTGGCAGGAGGGGCACACGGCCCACGAGACGTTCGATGAAGCCCAGGAAGAGACCATTAAGATCCTCTCTCTCTACAAGGGATTTGTTGAGTCGGAGCTGGCCATACCCGTGGTCGAAGGCCGCAAAACGCTCCGGGAAAAATTCGCCGGGGCGCTGGAGACCTATGCCATCGAAGCGTTGATGTCGGATGGCAAAGCCCTCCAGATGGGCACATCGCACAACCTCGGTCAGCACTTCTCCAAAGTCTTTGACATCCGTTTCGAGGACCGCGAACAGAAACTGCAGTATGTCTGGCAGACGTCCTGGGGGATGTCGACGCGCTTGATAGGCGCCCTGGTGATGACCCACGGGGACGATTCAGGATTGCGACTCCCACCGCAGGTGGCTCCAGTCCAAGTCGTCGTCGTCCCCATCTCGCTGGGTAACTGGAAGGAGAACGTCCTCCCGGCCGCTTTGGCCATCGAGCAGGAACTCCGACAGGCCGGCTGGCGGGTCCGGCTCGATGCCCGAGAGGAATTCACCCCGGGCTGGAAATTCTCCGAATGGGAGATGCGGGGGGTCCCGCTCAGGATTGAGATCGGGCCCAGGGATATCAAGGAGAACCGCGCCGTCCTGGTTCGCCGGGATGTCCAGAAAAAAGAATTTGCCAATCTGGCGGCGCTGGCCCCGCGGGTCAAAGAAACGCTTGGAGAGATCCAGGCGTCCCTGTTCGCTCAGGCGCTCCGGTTTCTAAGGGAAAACACTCGGGTTGTTTCTGATTACAACGAGTTCAAGGAAGTCATCGAGTCCAAACGAGGATTCATCAGAAGTTGGTGGTGCGGCGATACGTCCTGTGAGGATCGCATCAAAGAAGAGACGATGGCCACCGTCCGAGTGATCCCTCTAAAGAAAAACAAAGAAGAAAACGTAGGAGACTGCGTTTGCTGCCGCAAGAAAGGTCGCAACCTGGTTTTATTCGCCAGAGCGTACTAAGGCCGGGCGCTCCGCCAGGGTTAGGCCGGCTCCGGAGATGAGGGCGGGGCGGGACCGAGCGACGGCGGGCGGCGAAAGCGAGGGGAAAAAGGGTGAGCTTGTCTGATCCAGAGGATGAATTCAGCGGTCAGCGAGAGAACATGGTGGAGGTTCAGATCCGGGTCCGGGGGGTGAATGACGATCGGGTCCTGGCCGCTATGCGCAAAGTGCCTCGCCACCTTTTCGTCCCCGCGGAACTCCAGCCCTTCGCCTACGGGGACGAACCGCTTCCTATCGGAGAGGGTCAAACGATCTCCCAGCCTTATATTGTCGCGTATATGACAGCGGCCCTCGAGCTCAAGGGAGGGGAGAAGGTCTTGGAGGTGGGAACGGGCAGCGGCTATCAGACGGCCGTGCTGGCCGAGATCGTTCCGGTCGTCTTCACAGTGGAACTGATCGGCGGGCTTTCCGAAAAGGCCCAAACGTTGCTGCAGAAGCTCGGTTACACGAACGTCCGTTTTCGGACAGGTAACGGAACAGTCGGATGGGAAGAGCATTCTCCCTTTGAGGCGATCATGGTGACCGCCGCGGCCGAGGCGGTGCCGAAGAGACTGCGGGAGCAGCTCGCCCCCCAGGGACGTATGATCATCCCTGTCGGCGTGGGTTTCCAGGAACTCGTCCTCATCAGTCGTGAACGGAGGGGTTTTCGGAAGAAAAAGCTTCTGCCGGTCCGCTTCGTTCCTTTGGTGTCCACCCATTGAGGACCCGACAGGGCAAGGGCGGCCAGTCCTCGGAGAGGCGGCGGAGACAAACGATGAAGAAAAAATTCATTCTCCTTGTGGCTTTCCTGACTCTTTATTGCTCTGGACAGACAAGGAAGGACAGGTTCGTCAAGGTTTTTTTCACCGACGGATTTGCGGTCATTGCGGAGCTCGCCGTGAACGACGAGGAAAGAGCCCGGGGGCTGATGTTCCGGGAACAAATCCTTGAGGATCAGGCCATGTTGTTTCTCTTCCCTGAAGAGGACATCCATTCTTTCTGGATGAAGAATATGCGCTTCCCGATCGATATTCTCTGGCTGGATAGGGGCAAGAGAATTGTCCACATCGAGGCCCGGGTCCCGCCCTGTCCCCGTGAGCCCTGCCCGACATACGTTCCCGCCGCGGCTGCCGCCTTTGTGCTCGAGCTCCAGTCCGGCTGCGCCGAAAAGCACGGGCTGCGTATCTCTGACCGGCTCGAGTTCATCCTCCCGAAAGAACTCAGCGGACTTCGAAGTCAACGATCTTGACGGCGCTTTTCCCGCTGAGTTTGTCTTTCAGTACGGCCTTGAACTTGTAATGGCCCGCCGGCACTTGGCCGCCCAGGGTGACACTGTTCTGAGCATACAAGTCCAGGACAGGAGTCTTGGTGGTGTAATGGAAATTGAGGATATTCGGCCATTCTCGGAGGACTTCGTCCTTGGTGTTGAGCAAGGCCATGTCCTGGGTGTACCAGATTTCGTAGAGACCTTCTTTTTTACTGGTGAAAACGTTGACCGGTTCGTAATAAACGACGAGCTCCCCGTTCTTATCCAGGACCGGTTCGGCCATGGGGACATAGGAGCCGAAGCCGATGATGTTCGAGCAGAAGGTGAAATGGCGAAACCCGAGTTCGCCCGTGTTCTGGATTTCAATGATCTTCTCCTTGAGCTCCAGGATCTTGCTTTCCTGAGACATGCTGAGTGAGGCCGTCAGGACGACCAGAAAAGCCAGCCAGAAAAATCTTTTCATGATGCGCCTCCCTATTCGAAACCTCATCCGCGTCCTAGACAATATCACCACGGCGGGGACTTGGCAAGAGGAGAGAGCCGTCAGAACGTCCCGGGCCGGACGATCGCCTCCAGCTCCCGGGCGACGTTCTCGGCCGCGCTCTCGGTTCCCAGGAGGTCGTCGATCCGGCGGAACTCGTTTTTCATCCGGGACTTTTTATCCTCGGAAAACAGCAATTCCTTTATTTCAAGAACGAGATGATCGGCCCGAAAGTCCCTCTGAATGAGCTCCGGTACGACCTTTCTGCCGGCGAGAATATTCACAATACTGTATTCCCGGACCTTCACGAGGCGGCGAAAGGGATAATAGGTGAAAGGAGAAAGGCGGTAGAAGGCGATGAATGGCGTGCCCAAAAGGGCCGCCTCCAGGTTGGCCGTCCCGCACGAGGAGAGCACCAAGTCGGAATAAGCGACCGCTTCATACCCGTCCTCTGTCAGAATATCGATTCCCGGCTCTCCCGGGGGAAGATACCGATCGAGAAAGTCGCGCTGAACGCTCCCGGCCTGAACAAGGAGGAAACGGACCGGGAGTTCGCCCTGTAACCTCCGGGCGACCTCGACCAGCACGGGAAGGTGGTTCTTGACTTCTGTCCGGCGGCTTCCCGGCAAGAGGGTGATCAAGCGGACCTCGGAGGGGAGGGAATGTTTGGCCAAGAATTCATCTCGACTCAGCCGGGTCCCAACCCTACCCTTGAGCGGATGGCCGACAAAAGAAGCCGGGATGCAGTGGTCTTCGTAGATCTTCTTCTCGAACGGGAAGATCAGGCACATCCGGGTCACGACCTTCCGGATGGTCTTGAGGCGGTTTTTTCGCCAGGCCCAAACCGTCGGGCTGATGTAATAGAGGACGGGCGTGGCGATCTTGTGCAACATCTTGGCCAGGCGGAGGTTGAAGTCCGGCGAATCGATGAGGACGGCGGCCTGGGGATTGCGCACTTGCGTTTCTCTCTTGATCCGGCTGAAGATCCGGCGGAAATGGGGGAGCCGGGTCACGACCTCGAAGATCCCGACGGCGCTCAACCTCTCGATGGGACAGATGATCTCGACTCCCTCCTCGGCCAATCTTCGACCGCCGACCCCGAAAAAGCGGGTGTCCGGGTGCCGTTTCTTGAATTCTCGGACAACGTCCGCTCCGTGTTTGTCTCCAGAATTCTCGCCGGCGACGATCAGAACGGACTTCATCGGACGGAACGGCCGTAATAGAGGATCTCCGGCGGGTTATTCGGGTCGTGGCCGTAGAAGAAAAGCCACTTGTCATAGCTTTCTTCTCCATTATAGATCCGGAAGGATTTTTGGGTGGACGAACTGACAACGCCGAGGATCTGAGCGTTCCGGATCGAAGACAAAGCACTTCCTGCGGCAACCAGGATTCTCTGGACCGAAAACGCGGCGCCGCGACGTTGCACCGGGCGCACAGGGTTGCCGTCAGGACCGCGCTGGACGGCACCTCCGACGACAACCTCGGGCTGGAGGATGAGGTTCCAATCGCCGTCCGGATTCATCGGGTCCTTGTAAAGGCGGCGGAGGCATTTCTCCTTGATCAAGTCGTCGAGCGATTTGGGGAAAGTGCCGGGTTTCTTGAGCTGAAAGATCCGAACCGCCTCGACGTACTGGTTTCCACGGAAGATGAGCTCTGCTTCTTTTTCCCGCTGGATCTGCGTCTGCCAGACAGGGACCGCCACCATCAGGCCGATCGCCATGGCCGTGATCAAGAATAAAAGCATGATCAGGACATAGCCAGAAGCGCGGTTGGTCATTCCATCTACCAGGTATCGTAAGTCGTCCCATCCACGGCTTTGGCCTGGGAACCGGAACGAACGTCGATGATGCCGAACTCCATGTTGGGGACCATTTCTTCGTACGAGGGGGTGTCCCTGATCTCCATCCAGGTCTCGGCCGAACCGGTCATCGGATCGATCGGTATCATGCGCAGATATCCATCCTCAACCAGGGTTCGGAGCGAGGCCGGATATTTTCCCTTATCGGTATAGTATTTGTTGATCAGGTCTCTCAAGGTGAAAAGGTCTTCCTTCAGAACGGCCTCTTGGGCCCGGCGACGAGAATGTTGATAGCGGGGAAGCGCCAGCCCGACGAGAATCCCGATCAGGGCGAAGACAATCATGATCTCGATGAGGGTGAATCCTTTCGACGGATAGAGGCGCGTCCCGATCATTGTTTCACCATTCCCGGTACTTCGAGCCATCCAGGGCCGTCCCTGGGCTCTTGGTATAAACATCATAGACATTTTCGCCTCCCCAGACTTCATCATCGGGTTCGTCCTGGTAGGAACGAAGTCCCCAATCAATGGAATCTGTCATCGGGTCCTTGGGTATGCGCCGCAGGAATTTGACGATCTTTTTTTCATCACTGGATTTGGTGGGCGGCTGGCCGGCCCCGGGAAGGGCTTGCGACTGGTCCGCTTTCACCTCGACCCCTTTGACCAGCGTCTCCAGATCGGGCGGATAACCTTCGGAGTCCTCCTCCACCTCGATCTTTTTTTCATCGGCCAACTTTTTATACGCATCGATGGCCTCGCGGAGGAACCGGAGGTTGCGACGCAGCTCGATCTCCTTTTCCCGCTTGACGGCGACCTTGGCGAGGGGCATGACCGCGGCGGCCAGGATGGCCAGGATGGTCAGGGTGATCAGCATTTCGACAAGAGTAAACCCCTTTTTCTTTCTCTGTCTGAGACCGGGCATGACTGCCTCGTCGTGTGCGCTCAAAATCGGGATCTATTTCTCGGTCCCCGGGGATTCCGGTCATGTGGCTTCCGCCCCGGAAAGCGATCCCCGCCGCGGTCGGAATCCGGCATCGAAGCGGGCGGTTCCTCGAGGGCTTTGCGACTCACCCGGACCTTGTTGTCCTCGTCGATGCTGATGACCTTGACTTCGAGCATTTGACCCATCTTGAGGACGTCGCGGACGCTCCGGATCCGGTGATGGGCGATTTCGGAGACGTGGAGAAGCCCGATGATATTGGGGAGGATCTCGAGAAAGGCGCCGTACTCTTCGATGCGCACGACCTTCCCGTTGTAGACCTTGCCGACCTCGGCCTCGATGGTGATCTCGCGGATCATCTCCTTGGCCCTTTCGGCAGCCTCCACATCCGTGGAGGCGATGATGATCTTGCCGCCCTCTTCGATGTCGATCTTCGCTTTAGTGGCGGCGATGATCTTCTTGATGACCTTTCCGGCCGGCCCGATAACCTCGCTCACTTTTTCGGGGTTGATGAAGAGGGTCAGGATCCGGGGCGCATAAGGGGATATCTCAGGACGTGGCGCAGAAAGCGCTTCCTTCATCTTGGCCAGGACTTCCAGCCTGGCATTCCGGGCCTTGACCAAGCCTTCGCGTAAGATCTCCAGGCCGATGGCCGGGATCTTCAGGTCGAGCTGAATGGCCGTGATCCCCTTTTCGGTACCCGTGACCTTGAGGTCCATGTCCCCGAGGTGGTCTTCCAGGCCGGCGATATCCGTCAGGAGCGCATACCGGGATCCTTCTGTGACCAGCCCGATGGCGATGCCGGCAACGGTCATGGACAGAGGCACTCCGGCATCCATCAAGGCCAGGACACCGCCGCAGACCGTGGCCATGGAAGAAGAACCGTTGGATTCTAGGATGTCGGAGACGATGCGGATCGTATAGGGAAAAATTTCGGCGTCGGGGATGGAGGGCAGGATCGATTTTTCGGCCAGGGCGCCGTGTCCGATCTCCCGCCTCCCCGCGGCGCGCAGGAAGGAGACTTCACCCACCGAGAACGGCGGAAAATTATAGTGGAGCATGAACCGTTTCTCCGCCTCTTCTCCAAGACCGTCCAGCCTTTGGACATCCTCGAAGGTCCCCAGAGTGACCGTCGCCAGACATTGGGTCTCGCCGCGGGTGAACAGGGCGGAGCCGTGGGTGCGGGGGAGGAGCCCCACTTCGATGGAGATCGGCCTGATCTCGTCGAATCCGCGGCCGTCCGCGCGCTTGCCCTGGTTCAAGACCAGGTCGCGGACCAACTTTTTCTCGAGGTTGTAGAAGATCTCTTTGGTGGTGCTGATCTCTTCCTCGTTCTCGGGCGGAATTTCCTCGATCAGCGCCTTGAGGATCCGGTTGGATTCGGCCTCGCTGGCTTTTTTCTCAGGGGTCTGGATGGCCTTGAGAAGGTCGGCGCTGACCCGCTGCTCTGTCTGTTCGGCCTTGGCCTTATCCACGGTCTTGACCGTGAACTCACGTTTCTTGATGGAGAGTTTCCGGAAGAGATCCTTCTGGGCCTCGATGATCCGGCGGATTGGCTCCAGGGCCAGGGTGGCGGCCTCGACGACCTTCTCGTCCTCGACCTCGAGGGCCACCGCTTCGATCATGATGATCCCCTGATCAGTGCCGACGACGACCATGCTGAGGGGGCTTTTTTCGAGCTGGGCGGCTGTGGGATTGATCAAGTACTGGCCGTCGACCAGCCCCACTTTGACCGCTCCCAATGGTGTCGTGAAAGGGATATCGGAAAAATAGAGAGCCGCGGAAGCGCCGATGACGCCCAGCGTATCGGGCTCGTTCTCCAGGTCGGCGGAGAGGAGAAGGGCGACGATCTGGGTGTCAAAAAAATATCCCTCCGGGAAAAGGGGACGGACCGGACGGTCGATCAGACGGCTGACCAGGATCTCTCTCTCCGAAGGTCTGCCCTGACGCTTGAAAAAACCGCCCGGAATCTTTCCGGCGGCATAGGTGTTTTCCCGGTAATCGACGATCAGCGGCAGGAACGGGCGCATTTCCTTGACCTCTTTTTTCGAGGTCGCGGTGCAGAACATGATGGTCTCGCCGTAACGGACCAGCGCGGAGCCATCGGCTTGCCGACCGATCTTTCCGATCTCTATAGAAAGGGGCCGATTGTTGATATCCAGAACGATAGTTTCAGACATGGACATATCCAGATGGGGACCTACTTGCGCAAGTTGAGCTTCTTGATCAACTCATCGTAGCGAGCGGAATCTTCTCTCTTCAGATAGGCGAGGAGCCTTTTCCTCTTGCCGACAAGCCGCATCAGGCCGACTCGAGAAGTGAAGTCCCTTTTATGGGTGATGAGGTGGCCGGTGAGGGAAGCGATGCGCTCGCTCAACAGAGCGATCTGGACGTCGGGAGAACCGGTGTCTTCAACCTTGAGCCGGTTGTCCTCGATGATTTTGGTCTTCTGTTCTTGACTTAGCACTCTTTATACTCCTATTCGGTTTCCCATTTTAACAGAACATTCTCAGAATGTAAATCGCTTATATTCAACGCGAAATGGTCAATCGAAGGGAGCGGGCGGGCTCACTCGCCGGGGCGGAGGATCTCCTTCCGGCGAACGAGCGCCCGGGCATAGCGTGAGCTCAGACCACCCTGGGTGTTTTTGGCCGTCTCCAGAGCCTTTTCAACCTCTGAGATGGACATCTTGTTGATCTTCTTGCCCCGCTTCGGCTTGTCCTGGGTTTGTTCTTGCTTTTCTTCGGCCATCTGTCTTTCCTTTCTCTCGATAGGCACGGAATCCCGAGAGGCATTCAAAGAACTCAGGATAGCAGAATTCCCTCCCGGCCGCAAGAACCTTGCGCGCTTGGGCCTATTCTAGTATAGTCAACAGGCGTGTATGGGCTCTATTCTTTCATCCTTATGCTGCTCTTGCTCATCTATGCTCCTGTTTATTCCGTCCGGATGAAGTTCGGGCGAAAAGAGAGCCTCTATTTTCGCGAAAGGTTGGGATTGAGACTCCCGCCGGCCAGCCCGGGGGAGCCCGCCATCTGGGTTCATGCCGTCTCGGTCGGCGAGGTCTTGAGTCTTCGCCGCCTGGTCTCCGAGATCAAAAAAAAGCATCCCTCTTGGCCTGTCTATTTTTCAACTCTGACCAACACCGGCTACAGGATCGCCAGGCAAAAACTGCCCGAAGCCGATGCGATTTTCTTGGTCCCCCTGGATTTCGGTTGGACCGTCCGAAGGTTCTTTTCTGCCCTCCGGCCCCGCCTGTTCATCCTAGCCGAGTCGGAGTTTTGGCCGCATCTCCTTCGACGGGCCGGGAAAACCTGCCGGTCCGTGCTCTTGATCAACGGGAGGATATCCCAACGCTCCTTCCGGAAATATTGCCGCTTTAAAGTCCTGGCCAGGCGCCTGTTGAGTCCCATTGACCGCTTCCTCGTCCAGACCGAAAGTGACCGGAGAAGGCTGGAGAAAATCGGTATTCCATCCGAGCGGGTCGAAGTGGCCGGGAATCTGAAGGCGGACATCCGGCTTCCTGTGGTGAGCCCTAAGGAGATCGTCGATCTCAGGAGAAAAATCGGGGCCTCGCCCCAAAAAAAGCTCATCGTCGCGGGGAGCACGCATAAGGGCGAAGAAAAGAAGATCCTGGCGGCTTTTTCAGGCGCCAAGAGGTCTTGCCAGGACCTCGGAGTGGTCATCGCCCCTCGTCATCCGGAAAGGTCCTCCGAGGTGGAGAGGATCGCGGCGGGGCTGTCGTTGAGCGTCGTAAGAAGAACCCAAGCTGAGCCCGACCGGCCTTGGGATGTTCTCATCCTGGATTCCATCGGCGAGTTGCCCAGATTTTATGCCCTGGCTGATCTAACGTTCATCGGAGGAAGCTTGGTTCCTCACGGCGGCCAGAATCTGCTTGAGCCAGCCTATTATGGAAAACCCCTCATCTTCGGACCGCACATGGACAACTTCGCCTTTCTGGCAGAAGAATTTTTCCGCTCGGGTGCGGCCCGGATCGTGCGGGACCGGACCGATCTGGAGGAGATTTTCTTGATGAAGGACCAGGAGGCGCTGGAGGAGATGGGGACGAAAGCGCGGGAGCTCCTCCGTTCGCTCCAAGGAGCCACAGACAGGACAATTCAAGTCATCGAATCACTGCTTGCGGGAACTGGAGACAAGGCTGGAGACAAAAAATGAACCGGTCAGACAGGAAGATCGGAAGCCGGCAACGAGCTGGGGCCCTGACCATCGGATTCATGGCCTTTGCGATATTCGTTGGGGCGCCGGTTAGGGCAGCAGAGACAAAAGAGGGATCCAAACTCGACCGTGCCTTCCTTGTCCGTTTTGGGCGGGATTTCCAGGATGTGATCTGCTCTCCTGCGCGTTGGGATAGGCGGGATTTCTTGACTTTGACCGTGGTCTCAGGGACCGGTCTTGTTCTTTTCGCCTTCGACCAGGACATCCGGACCTGGGCTGAGGACCACCGCACTTCCACCTCCGACAAGGCCTCGTCTTTTTTCTCGTTTCTGGGCGATGGAACTACCCTGGTGGGTCTTAGCGCGGCCATATATGCCGCCGGAGAGATCGGGCATGACTTCGGTCTGCGAAGAACGGCGCTCCTGAGCCTGGAGAGTCTAGCCGCCGCGAGCATAGTGGCTTGGACGATCAAGGTCATCGCCGGTCGGGCACGTCCATACACCGACGAATCGAGCCGCAGTTTCCACCCCTTTGCATTCAAGAATAGCTATTGGTCGTTGCCTTCGGGACATGCGATCGCTTCCTTTTCCGTGGCCACAGCCATCGCCGAACAAACGGAGAGCCCGCTGGTCGATGTTCTCGCCTATAGCCTGGCGACACTGGTTGGGATTTCCAGGATTCATGAGAACAAGCATTGGGCCGCCGATGTGTTCTTCGGGTCGGCCATAGGATATTTCGTGGCCAAAAAGATCTGCGACCTCAACAGACGGAGGGACGGGAGTGGGATCAGCCTCGGACTCGACTGCGCCGGCGGCCGCAGGGCCTTGACTCTGAACATCGCTTTCTGAAGAATAGACGCCTCCAGCGGATGACGAGGAGACACAGCATGGACAAACCTCTACCGAGACGGGTTTTTTTGAAGCAGACGGCCAAGGCGGCAGCCGTCGCCGGACTGACGGGCTGCGGTCCTTTGCTTCAAGGGTGTTTTTCTAAGAAACAATTCGATTGGGTCGTCAAGAACGGCCTGGTTTACGACGGACTGGGCGGCCCACCGGTCCGGGCCGACATCGCGGTCGCGGGCGATTTGATCAGAAAGATCGGGCGGGTGAAGGCCAGCCAGGCACGGGGGGTCATCGATGCGCAAGGCCTGGCCGTTTCGGCCGGGTTCATCGATGTTCATGATCATTCCGATATCAGCCTGCTCGTTAATCCCCGGGCGGAAAGCCTGGTCCATCAGGGGATCACCCTCGTCGTCAGCGGCCAATGCGGCAGTTCGCCCTTCCCGATCGCGGAAGTGACCTTCGACGAGGAAAAAGAGAATATCAAGGCATTCTATGAAATCGACCTCGATTGGAAAAACCTGACCGGGTTCTTCGCCCGCCTTGAGACCAGCGGGATCGCTATGAACTATGCCACTCTTGTCGGTCACGGGTCGATCCGGGGCGCGGTCATGGGTTTCGGGGACCGTCCCCCGACGCCCGAAGAACTGAAGCGAATGGTGCAGCTGGTCGAAGAATGTATTCGAGCTGGCGCCTTCGGGATGTCGACCGGTCTCGAATACG
Organism: Candidatus Aminicenantales bacterium; assembly: GCA_049287565.1. Taxonomy (GTDB): domain Bacteria; phylum Acidobacteriota; class Aminicenantia; order Aminicenantales; family UBA8522; genus UBA8522. Next base: position 42,086 of record JBAQGA010000239.1, on the reverse strand, counting down.
CGCCCGGGAGCTTTGCCGGAGCTGACGAGATCGTCGAGCTATGCCGGGGCGCGGCCGCCACAGGCGGTGTCTACGCGACTCACATGCGGGATGAAGGTGACGGCCTCCTCGAGTCGCTCGAAGAGGCGATCGAAACGGCGCGTCTCTCCGGCATCCGGCTTCAGATCTCCCACTTCAAGGCGGCCTATCCCCGGAATTGGGCAAAGCTGGGCCCCGCGCTGGCCAAGATCGAACAGGCAAAAGAGGATGGCGTTGACATTTTTTGCGACCGCTATCCCTATATCGCGGGGTCGACAGGTCTCAGCCTTTATTTCCCGATGTGGTCCAAAGAAGGGACGACGGACGACTTCATTCGCCGCCTCCAGGACCCGGCGCTCGATTCCAGGCTGCGGGCTCATCTCGCCTCCCAGGAAGAGAAGATCGGTTCCTGGGATAAGATCCTGTTGTCTTCGATTCCCTCGGAGAAGAAGCGACATCTTCAGGGAAAGACAGTCCTCGAGGCGGCCGGCCAAGCGGGGAAAAAGCCCTATGATTTCATGAGGGATTTGCTCATTGAGGAAAAAGCGATGGTCGGGATGATCGCCTTCATGATGGCTGAGAACAACCTGAAAAAAGTCCTGGCCCATCCGCTGGTCGGTGTCGGCTGCGACGGCTCGGCGGTCGCTCCCTACGGGATCCTGAGCCGAAGCCGCCCTCATCCCCGGAACTACGGCACCTTCCCGCGCATTCTCGGGAAGTATGTCCGGGAGGAGAAAATCGTGCCGGCCGAGGAGATGATCAGGAAGATGACGTCCGTCCCGGCCTCCCGGTTCGGGTTTGAGAGAAGAGGTGTCATCAGACCCGGCGCTTTTGCCGACCTGGTGATCTTCGATCCGGAAAGGATCGCCGACCGAGCCACTTGGGTCGAGCCTCACCAATATCCGGTTGGCATCGAATATGTGATCGTCAACGGACAGGTCGTAATTGAAGGTGGGGAACATACGGGCCTACTTCCCGGCCGGGTCCTCAGAAAAAAGGTCTAGCGGCATGAAAAGGGTTTTCCCTCAGGTTCTATTCCTCTTGATGCTGATCCCCTCCAGCGGCGCAGATAACGCGGTCGTCCGGTTCGCCTGCGGCATCGAGGTCGAGCTCATCGCGCCCTCTCTTGAACCGGGCCGGATTCTCCTGGCCAGGCTGGTTCAAGCGTCCGGGGCCAAGAGGGTCGTCATCGGTTTCGGGGACGCCGTTTACGAATTGAGGATGGGGCAAGAGGGAAGCGAAGCGTTCGCCTTGATCGGTCTTGATCTGGGCCTCAAACCGGGATCGCATGACCTCAAGATAACCGTTTTCCTCCGGGACGGCCGGGTCGAAGAGCTGAGACACCGCCTGTTGGTAGGGGATCGCGAATTCCCCGTTAAGAAGCTCCGGGTTAAACAGGAATTCGTCACCCCGCCTCCCGAGGTCGAGGAGCGCATCCGCTGGGAGTCCGAGCTTCTCCAGATGGTCTACAGCGTGATCACCGAGACGTGGCTCGGAGAAGGCGCTTTCGAGTGGCCTCATCCCGGCGAGAACGCCGGCAATTTCGGCGAGAGGAGGATCTACAACGGGGTCCCCCGCTCTTCTCATTCGGGCCTCGATATCGCGGCCCCCTTCGGTTCGCCGGTGCGGGCGTCCAACTCCGGCCGGGTCGTCTTGGCCCGGGATCTTTATTTTTCCGGAAAAACGGTTATCCTCGACCACGGCCTGGGGGTATTCAGCATCTACTGCCATTTTTCGCGGCTCAAGGTGAGCAGGGGCCAAGACGTCAAGAAGGGCGATATCCTCGCGCTGGCCGGGAGCACCGGCCGCTCGACCGGCCCGCATCTCCACTGGGCGGTAAGGATCCTGGGCAGCCGGGTCGATCCTCAGGCCTTGCTGGAACTCAGTCTTCCGGAATGATGATGAGAGACAACTTGGGAATGTCAGCGCTTCCGCTCAGGTTCTTAACGCCGTTGAGGCTCGGGGTATAGGCCCGAAGGCCCGCGAATTTCCCCCGGCGAGATAAATTCGCTTATTTCCTCGGCTCGCTCTCCGCTTCGAGGATCCCTGCCCGCTCGCCTCCGGATGACCTTCTGCGCCTATACCTCTCGCCTTGTTTGAGAGAATATGCTTGCTTTGTTTTTTTATGAGGTGAGGGGCAGTGGCTGGAGAAATCCGTATGAGGAGAGAGCGGGCACGGTTTCGATGCCACTGCCCCAAACCCTCCGCTTAGTCGTTAACGGACTTCCTCATCCAAGCCCTTCGCCTGGGTCAAAATAATAGGGGCTGCTCATCTCGAGAAAACGCCTCGGGAGAGCTAAGCCTTCGTGATCGCGCCAAGTTGACATCCAGTGCTGCTCCTCCTATAGTATGGCTTCATTTCAGGACGCATTATGAAGGACAAATCGACGCCGTTCCGGAGAATAACTCTTGCCGGCGCCATCAGAGAAGCCTACAAGCTGGGGCAGGAGGACGAGGCCCTGGAGCCGATCATCAAAGTCGACACTTCCGGCCGCCCCCGGGGACGAATCGGCGACGGCGACAGCGTCATTTTTTATGATATCAGGGGAGAGCGTGAGGTCGAGCTGACCCGGAGCCTGATCGAGAGGGATTTCCCTCATTTCGGGCGCAAAAAGGCCCGCCGGCTTCATTTCGTCACCATGATCACCTACGATCCATCTCTCGATGTGCGGGTCGCCTTCCCGGCCGAGGATAGGCTCCGCAACACCCTCGTCGAGGTCATTTGCCGCGCCGGGCTTCGCCTGGCCAAGGTGGCCGAATCCGAAAAGGCCGTTCATATCGGCCATTTCCTGAACGGGAAACGGGATGATATCTTTCCTGGAGAGGAAAGGTTCATCGTTCCCTCGCCTCAGGGTGTTTCGTCCTATGTCCAGACGCCGGAGATGAGCGCTGCTGCGGTGGCCCGAGAGGTCCTTTCAAAGATCCAGGACCCCGCCTATCCCGTGGTCATCGCCAACCTGGCCAACGTCGATGTGATCGGTCATATCGAAGACCGCCCGGCCGTCCTGAGAGCGGTTGAGGAGACGGATGTGGCTCTGGGGGTGATCGCCTCAGAATGCCGCCGCCAAGCCGTGACTCTGATCGTGACATCTGACCACGGCACCGTTGAGGAGTGGCTCTATCCCGACGGAACCATCAATACCGGGCACACCAGGAATCCGGCACCGTTTATTCTGGCTGATTTCAGGAAAGGATGGGAGAAGCCCACTTTGAGAGCGGAGGGAGAGTTGGCCGACGTCGCTCCGACCGTGCTGGACCTGCTCGGTCTGCCCCGCCCGGTCGAGATGACGGGTCAAAGCCTCATCCTCCGGCCCCGTCCGCTGGTTCCAACGCCCAGAGTCGTCCTGCTTATCCTGGATGGCTGGGGACACCGGGACGAAGCTTTCGGCAATATCATCCGGGAAGCGCGGACGCCGCATTTCGACGCTTTTTGGTCGGAGTTTCCGCACGCGGTTCTCCAGGCTTCCGGGGAAGCGGTCGGGATGCCCGCTCATGCCGTCGGCAACTCCGAGGCCGGGCACCTTCATCTCGGGGCCGGCCGGCGCGTCTCTTTGGACCGCGTCAAAATCGACCGAGCGGTCGAAGACGGCAGCTTCTTCCGCAATCAGGCTTTCCTCTGGGCGATAGAAGAAGCCAAGGTCGCAAAGAGACCTCTCCACCTCATGGGCATCGTCTCGCATTACAGCTCGCACGGTACTCTGAGACATCTTTTTGCCCTGATGCGTCTGACCAAAGAGCAGGGCCTGGAGGAAGTCTATATCCACGGGTTCATCGGCCGCCGGGGAGAGAAGCCCGAAAGCGGCGCGATCTACGTAGAAAAGGTCGAAGAGATGGGCCGGAAGCTGGGTCTGGGGGAAATGGTCACGGTCATGGGCCGCCACTGGTCCCTTGACCGGGAGGACAACTGGGACCGCGTGGAGAAGGCCTATCGGGCCCTCGTTCAGGGAGTAGGCAGCCGCGTCTCCGGCTGATCCGGAGGACACTCGGGTTGAACTTCCGCCGGGCACTCCACGTATGATATAAGGGAGAGGCGTGCGTTGTCTCACCGGAAAAGAAGATGATCGTCGAGGTCTCCGACCTTCAGTTCTCGTACGGCCGCAGCAAGGCCCTGGATGGAATTACGCTGAGAATGGCGGAAGGAGCGGTCGGCCTGCTCGGCCCGAACGGGGCCGGTAAAAGCACGCTCCTCCGCATCCTTCTCGGTTTCCTAGTTCCCCAGAAAGGTCGAGGACGGGTCCTCGGCTACGACATCCGGCTGGAACAGCCTCGCATCCGCCGCCATGTCGGCTACATGCCGGAAGACGATTGTCTGATACCGGGCATGGACGCCGTGACCTTCACCGCCCATTTCGGCGAGCTTTCCGGAATGCCCCGTCAGGAAGCAATGAAGAGGACTCACGACGTCCTTTTTTATGTCGGGCTCGGGGAGTCGCGCTACCGCCCTCTCGAGTCCTATTCGGCCGGCATGAAACAGCGTCTCAAGCTGGCCCAGGCGATCGTCCACGATCCGAAGCTCCTCTTCCTCGACGAGCCGACCAGCAATCTCGATCCGCAGGGCCGGAAAGAGGTCCTCGAGCTCATCCGGGATATCTCTTCGAAAAAGGAGATCCAGGTCCTTGTCTCATCCCACATCCTCTCGGACATCGAGTCCGTCTGCTCTGATGTGATCATCCTGAACAAGGGGCGATTGGCCGCGCAGGGAAAGCTGAGCGAGCTCAGGACTCTTGACTATCGCCTTTACGAGGTCCGGATAAAAGGAGAAGGGGAAGGATTCAGCGGCAGGCTCAAAGCGCTCGGCTGCCGCGTCGAGGAAACGGCCGACAAGCTTCTGAAGGTCTACATGCCTGCGGACATGGATGCGCGGGAGATCCTGGCGGCCGCGGAGCAGGTGAAGGTCCAGGTGCGCCATTTCGTGCGAAGCCAGACCTCGCTCGAAGATTTTTTTGCTCAGACGGTGGGAGTGGATTGATGACCATCCGAGAGAAAGGCTACATGCACTGGGACGGGGAGTTGAAAGAGAAGCGGTTCCCCTGGTGGCCGATCACCTGGCTGGGTATCCGGCTGGCCTTCAAGAGGAAGTATTTCAAGTTCATCCTGTTCAGCGCTCTCGGGCTTGCGTTTGTGTTTCTCGTCGGCATCTATGTTTCAGAGCGGATCGAGGACTTCCGCTATATGATCAACGGCGAAAGCGCGGTCCTCGAGGTCAATCCGGCCTTTTTTAAAGTTTACCTGAGCTGGAACGGCATGCTCTTCATGATGGTGATGATCCTGTTGGTCAGCGGGGCGGGATTGATCGCCGACGACCTTAAGCACAATTCCCTCCAGCTCTATTTCGCCCGTCCGCTCCGAAAGAGCGATTACCTCCTCGGCAAGGCGAACGTCATTGTCTTTTTCCTCCTCCTGATTACGCTCGTCCCCGGGCTGGTCTTCATCCTCTTCAAGCTCCTTTTCGCCGGGAACTTCCATCTCCTTATGACCTATCCCTGGCTGCCGCTCTCGGTCATCGGCTATTCCTTGTTCGTCACCGGATTTTTCTGCTCCTATACGTTGCTCTTGTCCTCGCTGAGCAAGAACAGGAGATATGTCTCCATCCTGATTTTTGCGATCTATTTCTTCTCCGAGATCCTCTTCAGGTTCTTCTTCGAGAACATCAAGAAGGATCCAGCCTATGCCCTGCTTTCCATAAGAACGAACTTGCAGCAGGTCGCAGCCTGGTTCTTTAAACTCAAGCCAGAGTACGCAGTTCCCTGGTACTGGTCGTTCCTCATCCTCCTGGCCGTCGGAGTGGCGGCAGCCGCTGTTCTGAACAAGAAAGTCCGGGGTGTGGAGGTCGCCAAATGACGGCCGTGATCCAGACCTCCAGCCTTTCCAAATGGTACGGGAACGTCCTCGGGCTGAGCGATGTCACCATCGAGGTCGAGCCCGGGATCAGCGGCCTCCTAGGGCCGAACGGCGCCGGCAAATCGACCTTTCTCAAGCTCCTCACCGGACAGATCCGGCCCAGCATCGGCACCGTCCGGATCCTCGGCCAGAAGGTCCAGAACAACCCGTCCCTTTTTTCCCGCATCGGGTTTTGCCCCGAACACGACTCCTTCTACGAGGACATGACGGGCTGGGTTTTCCTGACCAGCCTTCTCAGGCTCCACGGATTCGCGCCGGCCGAAGTCCGTTCGCGGGCGGAGAAAACGCTCGAAATCGTCGAGCTCTCGACCGATCGCGACCGGCTGGTCCGGGCCTACAGCCGGGGAATGCGCCAGAGGCTCAAGTTCGCCCAGGCCATCGCCCATGATCCGGAGATCATCATCCTGGACGAACCGATGAGCGGCCTGGACCCGCTGGGGAAACGGAAACTCATTCGCCTGATCAAGACATACAAGGAGGAGGGCAAGACGGTGATCGTTTCCAGCCACGTCCTCCCCGAGATCGAGGCCCTCACCAGAAACATCATCCTGATCCATCAGGGAAAAATCTTTGCCCGGGGGGACATCCACTATATCCGGGACCTCATCGAGACGCATCCCCACATGGTGGCCATCAAGTGCGCCGACCCGCGGGGCCTGGCCGCTCAGTTCCTGGGCGAGGATAACGTCTTGAAAGTGTATTTCGGGCCGGACGCGAGATCCCTCCTGGTCGAGACCACCAACCGGGATAAATTTTTTGCCCGGCTCCTGAGCCTGCTCGTCAAGACCAAGATGGAAGTCGAGGAGATCACCTCGCCCGACGACAACCTCCAGGCCGTCTTCGATTATCTCGTGGGGAAATAACATGACCGCCAGCCCAGCCGCCAATCTTTTTTCGTTGCTGCGTTCCGCAGGGCGGGTCTTTGCCGTCTTTTTTCCGCAGGGACGGAAGGCCCGGCGGACCCGGTTTTTCTTCCTGTTCAGCTTCCTGCCGGTTGCCGTCTCGTTGGTCATCAAGTTCAACCAGATCTTTTCCGGCAAACCGGGAAGCGGGAACGGCTATCTCTTCAACAACCTGATCATGCTCTTTTACCTTCAGCTGATCATTCTTATCCTGGCGCTATTCTACGGGACTTCGGTCTGTTCGGAAGAAGTGGAGGGGAAGACCTTGCCCTATCTCGTCACCCGGCCCGTCTCCAAGGCGGCCGTCGTGCTGGGCAAGTATGCCGCCTACACGATCGTGATGATCGGGATGGTCACCCTGGGCCTGGTGTTTTCCTTCTTTGTCCTCAACCTCGACCGCCTCCTTGATCTCTCGATATACCGAATCCTCGGCCGGTATCTGGGAGTTCTTATCCTGGGAGTAATGGCTTACGGGGCTCTGTTCACCTTTTTCGGGAGTTTTTTGAAGCGGTCGATCTTCTTCGGACTGCTGTTCTGTTTCGGCTGGGAGAACGTCATCCAATATTTTCCGGGCTCGACCCAGCGGCTGGCCATCGCCCACTACCTGAAATCGTTCCTGCCGGCGACCTCGTCGGGACGCTTTTCCATCCTGACGTTCCACTTGGAGCCGACCAAGCCGGGGCTCGCCCTCCTGATGCTATTCCTCATCACGGCCGCGCTCCTGGCGCTGGCCTGCCTTTTCTTTACGAAGAAGGAATATATTCTCGACGACTAGTTCTCGTTCTCTTCCAGCTCGGCTTCCGGCTTCTTCGGCTTCATTTTCTCGCCCAGACTCCTGATCAACTCCTCTGGCAGGGTGGCGGCGATCTTGACGTGGTCGGCGGCAGAGTTGATCTCGATCTTGTTCAGAAGCTCGCCCCAGAGGGGCTCCTGGGCTGCGGCTCCGGCTCCCAGAGCCTTGAACCCGTTTAGGGCGTCGCCCATCTGCTTGTTCTTGGCCGCGTCCGGGCTCAGCGCCTTGATCTCGGCGAGGACGTTCTTATCCTTGTAGTCGAAGGAGAGGACGATAGAGCGGATGTCGGAAAAAGCGCTCAGCATCGGGTTCTGGGAAGAGGCCTGCTTCATGGCATCCGGGGGGATGGCGAACCCTCCCCAGACCATGGCGGCGGTATTCATTCCCTTGAGCAGGGCGGACATATTCTCGTTCTTCCAGATATTGTCGGCCTTTTTCTGGTAGACATCGATGACCTTCCTGACCGCAGCATCCGTGCCCAGGAGGATGTTGGACTCATCCATGAAGACGAAGCTCATGGGTTTCTTGTCTTCGCCGGCAGCGGTCCGATAGACCGTCAGGCCGCTGTATTCTTCCTGGCCCAATTCGCCTCCCTCTTTCTGGACTAAAGCCAGGACCTTATCCTTATCGTATCTCAGGTTGACCAGGCCAGCCCCGTCCGGCTCCTTTTGTCCGATATCCCCCATCATGGCACCGACGAAAAAGAAAATGTCCTGCTGCGGATCAATCCCCGTGGTCTGGACAAATTCGTCGTACTTGGCTTTGTCCTCGTTCTCGGCGATCGATTTCTGGACAAATTCGTTCTGCATGATCCGATGGACATCGACAACGACCGCTCCCTTTGAATCAACGGGGAGGAGGGAAAGCATATCCGTGGCTTTGGCCGAGCCGGCCTTGGGAGCCGTTGCCTTGCTGCAGGACATCAGACCTGCCAGAACAAAGACGAAAGCAAGAGCACTGGCGGCGATTTTTTTCACTGTAACTTCTCCTTTTCTCTCACGAATTAGTCAACCTTCATGGTTGTTTTATCAACTATATCAGAAAGGCTTGGCGGAGGCAACACTTTTCAGGTGGCAAAGACGTAGCGGAAGCCGATGGCCCCGAAGAGTTTGAGCTCGGAGAAGTTGAAGGAAGGAACGACTTCGAAAAAGAAATTGAGCGGCGACCGCTTGAGCAGGAAATCGATTCCCAGGGGAATACGGAACCAGGCATTATCGTGATCCCGGAAGACGATCTTGCCGCCGGCGCCCAAGTAGAAGTCGAGGTCGAGGTTCCGGTCGGAGGCCAGGCGGATGTTGGTGAAAAGGAAATCAGCGTGAAGATGAAAGTAGTGATTCTCTTCGGCCGACCAGCCGAGCCCGCCCGCGATGGCCGTGGAGCCGCGCATCCAGGCTTTGGCCGATAGGCCGGAAGGATCAAAGATAATCAGTCCAACTCCAAACTTGCCGGGCGGGGCGGGGGAAGCCACGGAGACGAGAAAAAGGACAGCGCTCATTCCAAACAGGAATTTCTTGCTCATGACGGCCTCCATGTCATCGGAATCTGAGATCCGGCGCGATTTATTCTAGCTCAAATCAAAAGATTTAGAAAATCCCGGGCTCTTTTCAGCCGTCCCGTTTTATGTTATTGAATGAGCCGTGATGCCGATGACGATAGAGCGCACGCCGTTTCAGAAACTGGTGCGGGGCCGTCGCAGCGTTCGGCGGTATCTCGACAGGCCGGTGGAAAGGGAAAAGGTGCTCGTCTGTCTAGAAGCCGCCCGGCTGGCCCCTTCGGCTGAGAACGTTCAGCCCTGGCGGTTTCTGGTCATCGATGACCCGGACATCAAGGATCGTTTCTCGGCCGCCGCCTTCTCGGGAATCTATCAATTCTCCCGGTTCGCGGCCAAGGCGCCGGTGCTTATCCTCATCCTGGCCCGCCTGGATCTTCTCGCCAACCGCATCGGGAACTATCTCCAGAACGTCCCTTTCTACCTCATCGACGTGGGCATCGCCGGCGGACACCTCTCACTCCAGGCCGAAGAGCTCGGGCTGGGGACCTGCTGGATCGGCTGGTTCAACGGGCGGAGAACCCGGAAGTTCTTCCGCATTCCCCGCCGGTACAAGATCGTCTGCTTGATGGCCTTGGGGTATTACGAAAAAAAACCGCGGGAAAAGAGCCGGAAGAGCTTGAGCGAGATCGTTTGGTTCAACCGCCCAAAAGATTGATCCAAGAGTCCCGCGTCGAGGCCTGCACCCAATTGGATGACATCTGTCCTCGGCGAGAGACATTCCCGAGGCTCAAAATAGCCGGCGGTCTCTGGTTCCAGGGAGCATCGCGCTGAGATAGAAAGCAAAGAAATTGGCATGGAATTTGCTCTAAAAGGCATGGATAGTATAATAGTAATGTCGAAGACATGAGAGTGAATCATGGCCATCCAGACGGCCCGTTGGGTTCTTGAATTGCCAATATTATATTAATTTGATAAAATTTATAAGGATAATAGTGATTAGGTCTGATCTGGATATAGGTGTTTTCGATGCCTGAGACCGAGGAGGGAACAATGTCCAAAACAATAAAGTTTGGCGTTATGATTCTTATAGCTGCCTTGGCCTTGTCGCTTCTCAGCCAGCCGCTCGAGGCCCAGTATTTCGGCCGGAACAAGGTCCAATACCAGAAATTCGATTTCCAGATCATCAAGACGAAGCATTTCGACGTTTATTTTTATCAGGAGTTCAGGGGCGTGGCCGAGGAATCGGCCCGCATGGCGGAACGGTGGTATGCCCGTTACTCCAGAATGCTCAACCATGAGCTCAAAGGACGGCAGCCCCTGATCCTGTACGCCAGCAGCCCGCATTTCCAGCAGACAACTGCCCTGACCGGAATGATCGGCGAAGGGACGGGCGGTGTCACGGAGTCGTTCAAACGCCGGATCATCCTTCCCATCGGGACGTCACCGGCCGAGACCGATCACGTCATCGGCCACGAGCTCGTCCATGCCTTTCAATACGACATGAGCTCGTCCGGTGGGCCTGGAAGCGGGGGCGGGATGGGTCTCGGCCTGGCCCAGGTTCCCCTGTGGTTCATCGAAGGAATGGCGGAATACCTGTCGATCGGATCGGTCGACCCGCATACGGCCATGTGGATGAGAGATGCCAGCCGCCGCAATTTTCTTCCTGCCCTGAAGAAACTGAATAACCCTTATAAATATTTCCCCTATCGTTACGGGCAAGCCCTCTTGGCTTATATGACGGGACGATGGGGAGACGAAACGATTTCCCGTCTGATGAAGAGCATCGGACGGGGGGGCGATATGGAAGCCGTGGTCACCAAACTCCTGGGGGTCTCCTATGAACAGCTGACCAAAGACTGGCATGAGGCTTATGAAAAAGCCTTCAAACCGGTCCTGGAAGGAACGCAGCTTACCGACCCGAACAGCCGGGTTCTTCTTAAAGGGGAGGAAAAAAATCCTTACAACGTCTCGCCCGTTATCAGCCCCGACGGCCGACACATCATGTTTCTGTCCACTCGCGACCTCTTTTCCATCGACCTGTACCTGGCCGACGCCCGGACAGGCAAGGTCATGGACAAGATCACCCAGACCGCCGTCGACCCCGAGTTCGAAAGTCTCCAGTTCATCCGCTCGGCCGGCGCCTGGGACCCCCAGGGAAAGACTTTTGTCTTCGGCGCCATCTCGAAGGGAGAGCCCATCCTCAGCTTTTACGACCTGGACAAAGGAAAGATCGTCGAGGAGATCGAGTTCAAGAGCCTGGACGAGATCTTCAGCCCGGCCTGGTCGCCGGACGGGAGATTTATCGCCTTCTCAGCTCTGACCGGCGGGAAGACGGACCTTTTTCTCTATGACCTGGAAACGAAGGATCTGAAGCCGTTCACCGACGATTTCTTCGCCGACCTCCAGCCGAGCTGGTCCCCCGACGGCCGACGCATTGCTTTCGTCACCGACCGTTTCACCACCGACCTGACCTTGCTGAGCATGGGCGACTACGAGTTGGCCCTGATCGATCCTGTCTCCGGAAAGATCGAGCGCATCCCCGCTTTTTCGGCCGCCAAGAACGCCAATCCCCAGTGGACGAAGGACAACCGCAGCCTGATCTTCATCTCCGATCAGAGCGGCAAAACCGACATCTACCGTATCGATCTGGCCTCTAAAAAGATCTTTCAAGTGACCAACATCTACACGGGAGTCAGCGGGATCACCGACCTGAGCCCGGCCATCTCGGTTGCTCATGACTCGGGACGGCTGGCCTATTCCGGTTATGACGACGGCTATTACACCATTTATCTGATCGACCGGGATGAAGCCCTGCAGGGGAGTCCCGATATTGCCACCTTCGGAGGAAGGCTGCTCTCTGTCTTGCCGCCGCGCGAGCAGCCCGGCGGCGCCCTGCTCGGGCTCCTGAGAAACCCGCTTTTCGGTCTGCCGGAGCAGGTCGAATTCCCCGAGTCCTCTTACAAGCCCAAGCTCACCCTCGACTACGTCGCCCCGCCGCAGATCGGTGTCGGCATCGACCGCTTCGGGACATATGCGGGCGGGGGAATCGGGCTCTACTGGACCGACATGCTCGGATACCATTCCCTCGCGACCATCGTCCAGTCCTCGAGCCGGTTGAAGGACCTGACCGGGATCCTCAGCTATCAGAACTCGCGGCACCGCCTCAATTGGGGAGCGGTGGTCGGCCGCATTCCCTATGTGTATGGGGGATACGGCATTTCCTACGACGAGATCAATCAGCTCTATATCGAAGAGCAATACCTGGCCTGGCAGTTCAACTATCAGATCGGCGGTTATTTGGCCTATCCATTCAATCAGGTCCAGCGGGTGGAAATGTACGCAGGCTATCAGTATATCGACTTCGATACGGAGATCATCACCCAGGCCTACTCATTGTACGATGGAAGCCTGGTCTATCGCGATGTCGAGAAGCTTCCTTCGGCGCCGAGCATCCATTATGCCTACACGAGCTTCGCCCTGGTCTATGACAGCTCGCTCTTCGGCGCAACGGGGCCGATCCTGGGTCAGAGTTATATTCTTGAGGCGACGCCCACCTTTGGTTCCTTCAATATGTACACGATCATGGCCGATTATCGGCGTTATTTCATGCCCGTCCGGCCGTTCACGCTCGCTTTCCGGGCCTTTCATTATGGCCGCTACGGCAAGGACGCCGAGGACGAACGGATGTACCCGCTTTACATCGGTTATGAAAGCTTCGTCCGCGGTTACGATTACTATTCTTACGGCAGCAGCGAATATCCCGGAGGAGAGGGGTTTGACCAGGGAAGACTCTTCGGCTCTAAGATGCTGGTCGCCAACGCCGAGCTCCGCTTTCCTTTGCTGGGAGTCCTGGGACTAGGGAAAGGGTATTACGGGGCTTTTCCCATCGACATGATCCTCTTTTACGATTGGGGTGTCGCCTGGTACGCGGATTCAGAGGGCCAGAACAACAAGCCTACGATCCTGGGAGGAACACGCAAGCCCATCTCCAGCGCCGGTATCGGCCTGCGAGTGAACGTCTTCGGCTATTTGGTTGTGGGTGTCAACTATGTCAAGCCATTTGACCGGCCGGACAAGGGCTGGTATTTCCAGTTCAGCTTCTGGCCGGGATTCTAGCCCCAAACAGACGGCGATCTTCCCCGAATTTCGGCCCGTCTGCCGGAAATACCGGATACAAAGACCCTAGCGCCCGCCGGCCTTGAGTTCGGTGAACAATTCCTCGACGCAGGCCAGCCCGTGCCCGAGATATTCCGGCTCGGACCCGAACCCGAAGCGGAGATAGCGGTCCATCTCGAAGTGGTCGCCGGGCACGATCAGGGTGCTTTTCTCCCGGATGAGCCGGGTGACTAGCTCGGTGGAGTTTATCTCATGATGATAGCGGGCGTAGGCGATCGCTCCGGCCCGCGGCGGGACGTAGGAGAATAGCTCGGGCTGCTTGTTCAGCCATGACTCGATCAGCGGGAAATTCTTCCGGAGAATGCCGCGCGTCCTCTCCAGGATCTTTTCCCGGTTGACGGGGGAGAGAGCGATCCGGGCGATGCGGTCACTGAGGATGCTCGGCGAGATGGTGGTGTAGTCATGGTATGGCCAGGTCTTCTGAACAAAGTCCTCCGCACCGACGATCCAGCCGATGCGGACGCCGGGAAGACCGTAGGCTTTGGACAGGCCGTTGACGATGACGGCGCGGTCGGACTTCCCCCAGAAGCTCGGCGATATCGGGCCTTCGCGTTCTGCCCCCTGATAGACCTCGTCGGCAACGATCCAAGCGCCGACACGGGCCGCGTTATCGATGATGGCCGACATGGCCTCCGGGCTCAACACAGCGCCGGTCGGGTTGTTGGGGTTGGTGACGATGATGAGTTTCGTTCTGGCTGTGACCAGTTCCCTGAGTTCATCGAGATCGGGGTCCCAGCCAAGCTCTTCTTTGAGCCAGAATGGCTTGAGGACGGCCCCGAAGCCCCGCACCAATCCCCACATCTGCATGTAGTTGGGCATCATGAAAACGACCTCGTCGCCGGGCTCAAGGTTGCTCCACATGAGGAGGTAGTTGGCTTCCGATGAACCGGCCGTAACCAGGACCTGGTCAAGGTTGGCACCCGGATAGAGCTGGACGATCTGTTCGCGGAGCTCGGGAGTCCCGTTGGTCTGACTGTAACCGAGGCCGATGTCCAAGACTTCCCGGAGTTCTTGTTCGGAGAGAAGCTGTCCCAGGGTGAGGGGATGGACTCCGCTCTCTGAGAGGTTGAATTCGACCACGTTTTCCCAGGTGGACTGCATGCGTTCCATCTGGAATTGTTCGATCTTCATGACTTGCTCCTTTTTCGCGCGATCAGATCTCGACCTTGAATGGCCGCTTCAGCGCGAAGCCGAAGACAATCGATAATCCGAGATAGGCGATGAGCCAATGGACACGAAGCCTGAATAAATTGAGCCGGCCTGCCGGATAGGCGAGCTCGACCGAACGCACCGGGTTACCCCCGGGTAGCGGTTTTTCCCCGGGATAGAGAACCTCGTCCAGGAGGTTCCGTCGCACCTTGAGAGAGGAGATCTTTTGCAGGGGACGGCCTTCCACGACCACGGTCTTAAGCACCTTCTGTTCCCCGGCCCTGACGGTGAGGTCGAAGATGCCGGGCGATTCGGCACGAATGCGCCAGTCAACTTCCTTGAGTTCCTCAAGCCGGAGCGGCGGCGTTTCGACGGTGATCTGCGGCGGTGCCTCGAGCACGAATTCCATATCCAGCAACCTGATTTCGGGCGCCAGTTCCACCTTGACGATGGCCGGCCGGCCGACCTCCATCGGCTCGGATCCGAACCAGAGGTTGAGCTGGGCCAGGACCAAGACGAAAGGCACGATCATCACCAACAGCGGTTTGAAGTTGAGGACAATGTACCTCAGGTTAGCGCGCAGGATCTGCCCCTGGGCTTTCATGGTGACGCCCATATTGTCCTTATAGAGGCGAAGTTCCAGGAGGTGGGCTTTGATCTTGTCCTTGACCTCGCGGATGCCTCCTTGGTTGGAAGTCAAGCGATAGATGAACAGCATAAGCAGCCCGGTCAAAAGGGAGATGATGACCATCCCGGCCCACGGATTGAGCGAACGGAAAGGCAGGAAGATGAGATCGAAGAGCTTGCCCAGGACGGTATTAACGGGCCACATCAGGATATATATCCGAGTCCCTTGAGCTTCTTCTTGATTTCCTCTTCGGAGTCGGACTCCTCGAGCTGGGCGATCTCTTTCTCCAGACAGTGAGTGACGAATTCCTCCGGAGAGGAGTAGCCTACGATTTTGGCGAATTTCCTAACTTTCTCCAGCAGGTCTTTGTCCAGTTTGATCTTCGATTTGCCCATGCCATCTCCTCTCAAAAAACGGGTTTTCCGATCATCTCTTTCGTCTTGGGGAGGCCGAATAAGTCGAGGATCGTGGCCGTCAAGTCGTAGAGGGCCGGAGCGTCGGCCCGGATGGGGCGGTTGGCGGCCAGGATCCCGGGGAGGACCTCGGGAGCGCCCATATGGTCGCCGCTCCACTTCTCGCCGTTATCTAAAAAGATATCTTTGGGGAACTTGCCGAGGGGCGAATCCCAGGATATGCGATAGCCCTTGTTGAAGCCGCAGATGATGTCGGGGGCGTGTTCGATCTGGGAACCGTGATAGACGTCCTTGGAGATGAAAGCCCGGAGGATGGCCCGCTCACCCGTCTTGGGATCGACCGTCTGTTCGAGCTTCTGGGCGATCTCCCGGATCAGATTCGCGCTGTCGGCTCCGGGATTGACGATTCCCTCTCTCTCCCGGCTCCTCTGGTTGATATAGAGGCCGTTGAGGCCGATCCCATAGGCTTTCGTCCTCGACCAATCGGTGTTATCAAAGAAACTCCCTTCCCCCTGTTTCCAGGGGTTGCGCAGCCTGTGGTATCCGTTCTCGAAAAGCCAAGTGTTGAGGTTGAAGGCCCGGCGGAAGGGATTGAATCCGTGGTCGGACATGACCAGGAGCACAGTTTCCTTGTCGATCTTCGGCAGAACCCGCCCGAGGAAGCGGTCTGCTTCGACGTAGATGTTTTCGATGGTCCGCCCGTAGCGAGCGGCGAGCCGGGGGTCGTATTCCGGGTGCATCTCGTCCAGCAAACGCCAGAACATGTGCTGACGTTGGTCGGTACTCGAAACGTAATAGAAAAGAAGTCCGGATTCAAAACGCTTGAACTCGTAGTCGAACATCTGCTCGCGCTCCCGCAGGATCATGTCGTCCTGCTCCAGGAACTCTTCCTCGTCGAGGACATTGTTGTCGAGGGCCGAGGTGTCGGCCGGAAGGCCCTTGGTGAAGAAGGGCCCGAAGACCCGCTCCAGCTCCTGGGCGTAGCTTCCCGGAGTCGAGATCGGCTGGGCCGGATGAGCCGGGTCGATATTGATGGGGCTGACATAGAGCTTGAAATGGGGACGGACCTCCTTGAGGTAGAACATGCAGATCCCGCTTACACTCTGAGTCGGGATGAGGCCGAAATTGACCCTCTTCCAGCCGCTCCATTCCTTTTCCTTGATGATAAATTCCTGGTCCGGCAGGACGACTTTGGCCATCGGATGGACGGGATCGACGAAGACCTGAAAGTCAATGAGGGCTTCCGGCCGGTCTTTCTTGAAAGTGTTGACCGGTCCGGGAAGCTTGGCCTCGACCCGGTTCCCGATAACGTAGACCTCATAAACCCTCCCGCCAGAAAGCTCTCCCTTGGGCATATCGGGATCGGTCGTATAGAAACAGGAGATTCCGTAGCTTCCTTTGAGGTCGGGCGTACCCATGCCGGAAAGGGTCCGCTGTTTGGTCGGAACGGGTGGATAGTTCGAAGGCATCTTGAAAACGGTGGCCGGGATATCGTGCTCTTCCAGGACCTGCCAGAACGCCTTCGCCTGGATCAGGTTCTTGACCTCGCCGCCGCTCAAGGGAAGCACAAGGTCGCCGATCTTGAGTGCTTTCTTGGCCTCGGTTGAGAGGGTGGCGGAGAAAATAGGGATGTAGGTGTTCGGGTCGCGGTGGATGAAGTCAAAGATGCCGTGACCTCCCGGGTCGGTGCCGGTGATGAAATTCGACCAGGCCACTGGACTTTGCGGTGGAATGCTTGTGCCGAGCGGCCGGAAACCTCCGGCTGCGATGAGCCGGGCGAAGGACGGCAGTTTTCCTTCATCCAGCCAGCGATAGAGGAGCTTCGGGTCCAGGCCGTCGAACCCGAGGACCAGCACCTTGGCCCTGGTCGCGCTCCTGCCGGAGCCGCGAAGAAGAGGCGCGAGGCCGCTACCGGCAGCCAGCAAGGAAGAGGCGGCCAGGCCTTGTTTGAGGAATTCCCGTCTATTCATGCTGCTCATTTTTTATCTCCTTTATTTCTTGGCGGTGTTTCAGGCGGCGCCTCCGAATCCAGGAGCGGACGGCCGTCCATGTGGGCCGGCGCCGGAAGCCCGAAGAGGGTCAGAACGGTCGGCGCCACATCCATGATCGAAGGCGTCTTGGAAGCCGTCTTCCGGCTGAAGTAGAAAACGCCGGGGACGTGCCGGGGATCGATGCAGTGGTCGCCGCTCCAGGCCTTGATATTGTCTTCGAAGATGGTGCCGTTGACCTTTCCCGTCACCGAATCCCAGGAGGCCCGAAACCCCTGGTTGTAGCCGATGACGAGGTCGGGCGCGTTATGGACGTACGGTCCTGCATAGATCCGGTCACGGTCATAAGCCTCGGTGATGGCGACGTCGCCGGCGGCCTCGTCCCGAAGCCGGTTGAGTTTGGTGATCAGTTCCGCCTTGAGGGCCCGCGTTTCTTCTCCGGCCCCGACGATGCCTTTTGCTTCCCGGCCCTTTTGGTTGATGTACAGCCCTCCCAGCCCCAGGGCATAGGCTCTGGTTTTCTCCCAATCCACGTCCTTGAACCATTCTTCACTTGCGGTCTTCCCGTCTTTGAGACTCAGATAGCCGTTGAGATAGAGCCAGGAGTTGAGGTTGACGCCCCGGCGGAAGGACTTGAAGCCGTGGTCCGACATGACGATGAGGGCGCTCCGGGAGTCGAGCTTGGCCCTGACCCGGCCGATCAGGTCATCCATCTTTGTGTAGAGGTCCTCGATGACCTGGGAGCTCATCTCCGGTGACGTCGTCCGGAGGGCCGGATGGGCCTTGTCCAGATACCTCCAGAACATGTGTTGGATGCTGTCGGTGGTCTCGAAAACGCAGATAACGGTTCCTCTTTTCGTCTTGGCCAGGGCGTTGAAAAGCATCGCTTCCCATTCCCTGTGGTTGGAATAGGTGAGATCGAGGAAGGGAGCCTCTTTGAGCGCGCCCTCGTTCAGGGCCCAGGTATCGTTGGCTTCGCCGAGGGTGATGAAACTTCCCAGGAGCTTGCTGAGATAGACGGAATAGATAAAAGGATGAGAGATGGGCAGGGCCGGTTTCTCCGGATCGATGTTCAAGGGGGTCATGTACATCTCGAAGTGAGGGTCGAGCGAGGAGACATAGAAGCGGGCAACGGCTTTGACCTTCATCCCCAGCCCCGGCTTGAAGACGATCCGGGTCCAGGGAGAGAACTCGCCGGCCCGGAGGTCGAATCGTTGGCCGGAAACGTGGACTCTGACCTCGCGTTTTTCCCGGCGGATCTCGATCCTCAGGGGGATGCGGATCTCCGGAGCGCTCTTGATGAGTGAATTTTCCGGCCCGGAAATATAGGTTTCCACCCGGTCATCCCGGACCTCGACAGGAATGGCCACTCCGCCCTCCCGCTTCGTTATCTTGGCCGAGTCGGTGGTGTAAAAAGCGAACGTTCCCTGGCTCCCCTTGAGGTCCGGCGCGCACATCCCGGAGAGGAGGTGGCCGGAGAATTTTTCCGGCGGAAAGGTGATCGGCACGCGGAGGACGGTGCTGAAGATGCCGGCATCTCCCAGGGTCTTCCAGAAGGGTACGCTCTTCCTCATCCCCCGGATCTCGGGCTTGGACAGAGGAATGGAGTACTTCCCTAGGGAAAGGACTCTTTTCGGACGGCCGATATAGGCGGACGACAGGGAGGGGAGGTAGGTCCGCGGGTCACGGCTGAGAAAATCGAAGATGTTGTGTTTGGACGGCTCGGAGCCGGTCATGAAAGACGACCAGGCCACCGGCGAGATGGCCGGGGTCGTTGTCTGGAGGCGCGCGTAGGTGCCTTCTTTCTTAAGCCTGGAGAGATGGGGGAGCTTGCCCTCGCTCATGAATTTTTCGGCCAGCGTGGGTTCGAGCCCGTCCAGTCCGATGATGACCACCTTGTCGACGAGCGCACCCTTGAGTGTTCTTCGGCCCTTGATCATCCGGATGAGCAGGCGAAAAGGCCAGGAAAGAAAAGAGAAAACGGCCAGGAAAAAGGTGAGGAAAAAGACGAGGAACGAGGAGAGAAAAGCGAACCCGGCGCCCGGACCTATGTATGCCTGGGCGGGCAGGCCGCAACAAAAAAGGAGTCCTATAACGATGAGAAGTGTTCGTGTTGGAAAGTTTTTGTTCATGAGAAATGGCTCAGGATGTGGGCGGACAGCTGACTGATCCTCAGGTCGTCTCCAACCTTCCGGTCAGCCCAGAAGAAGGCGTCGTCCCAGGTATGCATGCCTTCCAGGTTGGTCCGGCCGAAAACATCTTTCTTCTTGATCGACCCTTTGAGGTCGAAACCGGGTTCGGCCAGGACGAGGAGGTCGGGCCCGGAGGGGACAAACGGACCGGAATAGGTCTTCTCCGCATCGAAGACGCGGCGGATGACCGGACGACCCTCAAAGGTCAGCTCCTTGAGTTCCCGGGAGATTCTTTCTTTCAGCGCCGGCCGGTCGGCCGGAGTGACGGCGCCTTTTGGAAAACGATCCACGAGGTGAAGATAGATCCGGTTCGGGTCCAGGGCGAAGGCGACGCTGCCGGCGGCGATGTCTCCGAGTTCGCCGGGCGTCTCGCCGCTGAAGCGGAGATAACCTTTCTCCTCGAGCCAGGCGTTGAGATAGACCTCCTGCTCGATCTGACAGAAGCCGTGATCGGAAAGGAGATGGAGGCCGCCGTCGCTTCCCCTCAAGCTGCGGAAGGAGCGGACGATCCGGCCGATGATCCCGTCGACCCGGCGGTAATAATCCAGGAATTTGGCATGAAAGGAATGGCTTTCATCCGCATAGGCGTTCCAGAGAAAATGATGGAGCCTGTCGGTCCCGGTGATGACGAACTCGAAATAATCCCAGTCCTCTTTCCAGAAGTGGTCCAGCGCCTTCTCCCGGCCGTCCAGGGTCGTCTGGAGCTCCTGCCAGAGGAAGGCGTGGTCTTCCCGGGACTTCATGGTATCGATATCGATCCGGTAGCCCAGCCGCTCCAGCGCTGTTTTCTGTGACAGGGGGAAGACGGCTTTGGCGAGGTCGAGGGCGACGAACCCCGCAATCAGCACGCCGTTAAGGGGACGGGCCGGATAGGTCGAGGGCTGGTTGATGATGATCGATTTCCGTCCCTGCTTCCCCAGGATGTCCCAGATGGTCTCCCGCTTGACGTCGGAAAAATTGGGGAAACGCATCCCGTAGGAGCCGGGCTTGAGGTCGCTGAACCCGAAGATGCCGTGGGAGCCGGAATCCACACCGGTCATGAAATCCGTCCAGGACACGGCCGAGATCTCGGGGAGGCTGGCCTTCATCCTGTGCAGGTGGCCGCTCTTGAGGAGTCCGGCCAACGACGGCATAATCCCCCGGTCGGCCAGCTCGAGGACGAGAGAGTAGGGGACTCCGTCCAGGCCGATGATGCAGGTCCGCGTTCTTTTCTTTTTCTGAAATAAGGCCATTATCAAAGGTCAATATTATACCACAATCTCGATAAATCGGGACTATGGACGGTGGACGTCGTCTTTGATGACGATCCGGGCGTCGACGACGCGGCAGCCCTGTCCTTTCTCGTAGACGAACAGCGGGTTGATGTCCAGCTCCTGGATGTCCTCGAAATCGACGACCAGTTGGGACAGTTTTTTCAGGCATTCGGCGATGGCCTCCAGGTCATAGACGGGCCCGCCCCGAAAACCTTCCAGGATCTTGTGGGTCTTTGTCTTCCTGATCATGGCCAGGGCCGAATATTCACGGATAGGCGCCAGGCGGAAGGAGACATCCTCGAGGGCTTCGACATAGATGCCGCCCAAGCCGAACATCAGGACCGGCCCGAACTGGAGGTCTCGGCTCATGCCCAGGATGATCTCTTTTCCCGGCCGGGCCATCTTCTCGACGGTGACCCCGGCGATCCGGGCATTCCTTTTGCGGCGGCGGACGTTTTTCAGAATCTCCCGGTAGGCCTGCCTGACCTCGGCCTCGTCCTTGAGGTCGAGCCGGACAGCGTCAAAATCGAACTTGTGGACGACATCGGCCGAGGCGATCTTCAGGACAACCGGAAAGCCGATCTTCCGGGCGGCCTCGGCGGCCTCGCCCTCGGTCCCGGCGAGCCGCGACTCGATCACCGGGAAGCGATAGGCCCGGAGAACGTCATAGGCTTCCTGCTCGAGCAGAAACCGACGGCCTTCTTTCTTAACCGCGTCAAAGATCGCTTTGACCTTGACCTTATCGACGCGATAAGCCCGGGCGCGCGTCTGCGGCCGGCCGCGCCAGAGCGTGAACTTGGCCATCTCGGAGAGAACCCGGGCTGCCGATTCGGGAAAACGGTAGTTGGGAATCCCGTCGGCTTCGAGGATCTCGATCCCCTTGGAAACGTCGAACACGCCGAGAAGACAGCTGACGACCGGCTTCTCGAATTCGCCGGCGACCTTGACGACCGCCGCCGAGATCTTGTCCACTTCAGTAAAGGCCGTGGAGGTGAGGATGACGATGGCCGAATGGATCTGGCGATCCCTGAGGACGGACCTCAAGGCGGCTTCATACTGCTCGGCCTGAGCCTCGGCCACCAGGTCCACGGGATTATGAAGGCTGGCCGTCTTCGGCAGGACCCGGCGCAACTTCGAAACCGTGGGGCCGCTGAGCGGAGGGATGTTCAGACCGTGGCGGATGCAGGCATCAGTGGCCAGGATACCCGGGCCGCCGGAGTTGGTGACGATTCCGACGTTGGGGCCTTCGGGAAGCGGCTGACGGGAAAACCCTTTGACATAATCGAAGAGCTCCTCGAGTGTTTCCACGCGCAGAACACCGGACTGCTCAAAGATGGCGTCGTAAACCCTGTCCGAACCGGCCAGCGAGCCGGTATGGGAGGACGCGGCCCGGGCGCCGGGCAAAGTCCGTCCGGCCTTGAGGGCGATGATCGGTTTGGGCCTTTTGATGGAGCCGGTGGTCTCGCGGGCGATCCGCATGAACTCGCGGCCATTAACCAGGTCCTCGAGGTACATGAGAATGACATCGGTCTTGGGGTCGGACTTGAGGTAGGAGAGGAGTTCGTTCTCTCCGACGCCGGCCTTGTTCCCCATGCTGATGAACTTGGAGAAGCCGATATTGGCTTCCTGGGCGTAGTTGAGCACGGCCACGCAGAGCGCCCCGCTCTGGGAGATGAAACCGATGTTTCCCACCTTCGGCATGTCCGTGGCGAAGGTCGCGCTCATCTGGGAGACGGGGTCGGTGTTGATGATCCCCAGGCAGTTGGGCCCGACCAGGGCGATGTCATACTTGCGGCTGACCTCCAGAACGCGCTGTTCCAGGTCGACGCCTTTGCCCCCGATCTCCTTGAAGCCCGCGCTGATGACGATGGCGGCCTTGATCCCCATCCTCCCGCAGTCCTCGATGACGGAGGCGACGAACCGGCTGGGGACGATGACGACCGCCAGGTCCACGTCGTCCGAGATCTCGAGCACACGGGGATAACACTTGATGCTCAGGACGCTCGAAGCATTCGGATTGACCGGATAGATGATCCCCTGGTAGCGGTTCATCAAAAGATTGGCGAGCAGCGAATGACCGACGCTTCCGGGCCGGCGGGAGGCGCCGATAACGGCGATCGACCTCGGATAGAAGAGGGAATCGAGCTTGGACATAACCTACTTCCGATCCTGAGCGACGGCCTTGAGGATGTGGCCGAGAAAGACGCCCTCGGGCACCGCCCCTTCTATGAAGACGGTCTCGTTGTCGAACTTTTTTTGGGTCGCCTCCCGGACCTCTTTGTTCAGCATGTCCATGGAGATTCTCCTTTCTCGGCTTTCATTTTAGAGGGAATGGCGGGCATAATCAAAGGGCCGCGTCCGATTCGCTGCGGAAAGAGTAGCGGCCGCTCCCGACGGTGAAAAGCATATATGGGCCGGCTTCTTTCGGGCCGGAAATCTCGGGCGGAAGGTTCGCCGCTTGGCCATCTCTCCAGATCACCGTTCCACTTTCCTTGATCAGGCTTCCGGCAGAGCGTCCGGGAATATGGATCTCCGCCTCGGCACCGACCGGGATACGAGCACTGAGCTCGAAGTCCCGTTCCTCTTTCCGCCAGGCGACTTCGGCCGGCCCCCGGACGGTCAGGACATTGGCTGAGGCCTCGTTGAGACCGGCGCAGAGCAGCGGCCGGATGACCATCTTCATCCACCCAGGAGCGACACACCTCAGTCCGGCCACCGTGCGGTAGAGCCAGGCATCGATGCTTCCGAGCATGATGTGATTGTGAGAATTCATTCCGCCTCCGGTTAGCTTCTCCCAACGTTCCCAGAGGGTCGTCGCCCCGGCTTCGACCATGAAGCCCCAACCCGGATAGGTGTGCTGGGTGGCCACCCGGAAGGCGGTCTCTCCGTGGCCGTTATCGGTTAAAACGTCGAGCAGGTACCGCGTTCCAATGATCCCGGTGTCGAGGTGATAATCCCACTCCTTGACGACGCTGTCGAGCAGGCGGGTGAGGACTTTGTTCTTTTTATCCTCAGGGACCATATCCAGGGCCAACGGCAGCACGTTCGAGGATTGGTCGGGGCTTTTATCGGCCGGGCCGACCCGGAAAGCGGCGTACTGGTCGCCGGCCAGGAATCTGGCGTTGAAAGCGGCCTTGATGGCTTCGGCCAGCCGGCCATAGTCCCGGCTGTCATCTGTCCGGCCCAAAACCCTGGCAAATGTGGCTAAAAGGCCGGCGGCTCGATAATAGGACCACGTCGAAGTCAGTTCGAGAGGGGTCTTTTTGGGGACTATGCTTCCCGGCGGACACCAGTCACCGTACTTGCCGAGCTTCTGGACGATGTATTCTTCCGTGTTTCTGCTGAGGTGGTCGACGTATTTTTTCATCCCCGCGTAATGCTTCTGCAAGACACGCTCGTCCCCGAAGTAGAGAAACATCAGCCAGGCCAGTTCCAAATAGGCGATTCCCCAGGCCGGATCGGCCGGGTAAAGCCGCTGGATGTAGGGAGGGACGGTGTCGGGAAGACTGCCGTCCTCTTTTTGGGACAACCGGATATCCTCCAGGAATTTGCTATAAAAAGAGGACATGTCGAAATTGAGGATGGACTCCTCGGCGGCAAGATGGGCGTCCCCGAGCCAGCCGTGTCGTTCATCGCGCTGGGGGCAATCCGTCGGGATGCTCATCAAGTTGGACAGCTGACCCCAGATGATGTTCTGATGGACCCGGTTGAGAAGAGAATGCGAGCAGCGGAAGTCTCCGCTCCTCTCGACATCGCTATGGACGAAACACCCCTCCAGGGTGTCCGGCTCGGGCTCTCCGGGCAAGCCTTCGACCTCGGCATAACGGAATCCGTGATAGGTGAACCTCGGCTCGTAGACTTCCTCACCCTGTCCCTTTAGGATAAAGACATCGGTGGCCTCGGCGTTCTGATTGGGCAGGACGTTGATCGTGCCGTCCTCATAGATGAGCTCGGCATGCCGGAGCCGAATCTCCCGTCCGCGCGGTCCCCGGGTCTTGAGCCTGACCCAGCCGGAAAAATTCTGGCCGAAATCGAAGACATAAGCACCCGGCCGCGGGGTCCATAGATTGACCGGTCGAAGCGTTTCGACGACCTGTATCGGAGGGAGCACTTGGGGAGCCACGGACGGACCGGAGACGACCTCCGCCTCTTCCCAAGACGAGTCGTCGAATCCCGGCACGTCCCAATCCTCCCATTCAAGCCTGGCGTCATAGCGCTCGCCTGAGTAAAGGCCGTTTTCCAGGAGGGGACCGGAGTTGGCTTTCCAGGTCCCATCGCTGTCGATCCGGTCGACGAGCTCGTTCTCTCTCTCCAGATGGAGCTGGAGGAGAAGCCGCGGCTTGCCGTAGCCGAAGTTCTTGATGTGTCGGCCGTTGCCGAGGATGACGGCCAGCGCATTCCTTTCCCGGATGTGAGCGGTGATGTCGAAAACGGAATAAAGGGCGATTTTTCGGTAGTCGGTTTGGGCCGGGTCGAGGACATGATCGCCGACTTTGCGTCCGTTGAGCCGGAGTTCGTAGTAGCCGAGCCCGCAGACATAGGCGCGGGCGCGGCGGACGGCACCCTTGACCTCGAATTCCTTCCGCAGGTAGATGGCCAGACTCTGGACAAAATCCCCGGAATATACACCCTGCATCACGTTCCCGCGAGAGGTGAACTCGGCCAGCTTCGGCCGGCTGATCCATTTGGCCTTCCAGTCCCTCTTCAGGAGCAGGCCCATCTCGAACCAAGACGTTTCGCTCCAGGGGCTGATGTTCCCCTCCTCGTCCCACCAGCGCAGCCGCCAAAAATAGCGCTTTCCGCTCCATAGCGGGGCCCCTTCGTAGGAAATGCCTGAAGTCCGCTCCGACCCCACCCTTTGGCTGTCCCAGTAATCTCCTATCCCTTTCTGCAAAAAATCTCGCTCCGGGGAGACAATGACCTGATAGCCGGCCTGTCTGGCTCCACGACGGGGATGTTCCGGCACCCAGGAGAAACGCGGCGCTCCGGTACCCAAGCCGATCGGATTGTCCAGGTATTCACAGCGCAGGCGCACGGGAGGAAGTGGATTCATTTCCGTTCGTCCTTTCAGACCATCGGCCGGGAGCACATTTCAGAAACGGAACTCGTTCCGGCCGGGGCGCGCCGGTTCACATGGCCCGGGCCAGGAAATAATCGGCCACTCGGATGCCGTACTTATCCGGATCAAGAACCTTGACGATGGTTCGAACAAACTTCCTGGTCTCCGGATCGACTTCGCTCAGGTCGACGATTTCGCCGTCTATCTTATTCCCTGAAGCGTCGGCAATGAGCTTTACCCTCGGCCGCAGCAGCAGGACTGTATCCGGGTTATTTTCGACGACGACGGCCAGTTCCAGGCTGTCAAGGCCGACGAGCGAGCCGACGGGATAAACGCCCATCATCTTGACAAATTCCCGAAGAAGGAGGGGATGGAACTCCTTGCCGCTCTGGGCGAGCATCATCGTTAGGGCTTCGTCCCTGGTAAAATGCTTGGTTCGGTAGACACGCGGGGTGGTGACGGCGTCGAAAAAGTCGGCGATCTTGACGATCTTGCTGAACAGGTTGATCGACTGCTTTTTGAAGTAGCGAGGATAGCCCGTCATGTCCTCCTTGACGTGGTGTTCCAGGGCGACCTGGATCGCCTGAAGGGGGAGGTTCTTGAACTCCTTGAACTGGATCAGCTTTCCCGCTCCCTGACAGGGATGCTTTTCGATGATTTCGCGCTCCTGGTCATTGAGCTTGCCCGGTTTGTCCAGGATTTCCTTCGGTGTGTCCAGCTTGCCGAAGTCATGGAAGAAGGCGCTTATCCCCAGATCGACGAGCTCGTTCCGGTCGAGCCCTAAACGCCTTCCCAGAGCCACAGAGAGGATGCAGACGTTCATGGAATGATTGAGGGTGTATTCATGGAAGTTCTTGATATTGGTCAGGCCCTGGACGAAGGCCTCATGGTCGGAGATGTGGTTGAAGATCGACTGCATCAGGCGGCGGGTTGTGCCCAGGTGGAACCTTTCCTCGCGAACACCGCCCTCGAAGGCTTCTTCAAGGTGGGTCATCCCCAGGAAAAAGATCTTGGCGGCGGATTCCTCCTTGCTTCTGTTCAGGTCGGAAGCGATCATCTTATCAACAGCGATGTGGCGTACGCCCCTTTTCCCGGCCTCAGCGACCAGGGCATCATAAGGATGCACGGTTTGGGAATCCCCCTTTGCCCAGATGATCATCATGGTCCCGAGGTCGTCTTCGCTGACTTCGGGTTCGAACCGGATCGCTCCCAGCTGTTTCTTGCGAAACTCTTCGAGGACGAACTTGAAAAAATGGTAGTTGGCAAACCCATACTTCAGCCGAATGTTATTGAAGAATAGGGTGTTCCCGCGGACCGCAAAGGACGCTTCTCCGGAATCCTTCAGTGCCTTCCTGAGGAGCATCAGGAAGAGGCTCACCTGGCGCTGGAAAAGAAGGTTGTTCGGCTCGTAGATGCGAGCGCCCTTGAGGATAACGTTCAGACGGGTGATCATCTCTACGGCCAGTTGGTGGCGGGCCTTGGTTTTGTCGAGGTGGGGCTGTTCTTCGTGGGGAGGGGTCATTGCGGCATCCTTCCCGTGTAGGTGATGGGAATCTCTGATCTGGATTGAAGAGCCTTGAGGCAGGCGTTGCGAATCTTCAAGCTGCGGCGCTTGCTCCCTTCTTTCAGAATGTCCAGCGATCTCGGACGCTTCATCCCCGCCAGCGCGGAGACGGCGTAGAGACAAAGCTCGGTATGTCTCGCGTTCGGCAGAAACGGAACCTTTCCGAGGATACCGGCCAGAAATGCGCAGGCCTCTTCACTGTCGCTCCGGCCGAGGAAATCGAAGTGCGCTTTTTTCTCGCGGGCGCTCTTTTTGACGAAATTCTTTTCGGAGACAAGCCCGGTGATATGAGAGATGAGCGGCTTGTCTTCAGCCTTCTTTAAGTTGTCGAGGGCGGTTATCCGGACGTCCTCGTGCGGGTCGGAGAGGAATCCCAACAGGATCTTGTTGGCCGCCTCGCTCGAGATCTCTCCGAGAGCCCTGATGGCGGCCAGCTTGATGGCCGGATTTTTGTAACTCACCACATTGGCCAACAACGTAGCGACCCGCCTATTTTGGCTCTCTCTCAAGAGGCGGATGATCTCCTGACTCAGGGCCGGCCTTGATTCCTGGATCAAGGCTCCCAGTTTCTGGATATCGTCCTGCCCGATCTTCGTCAGCATCTCCAGAGCCTTGTCGCGCCATTCCGCGCTCCTGACCCGCTCGTAGATATCGGCAAGGAGACCGGCCGCATCCGAGCCGAACAATTTCAAATAGGCAAAAAGCCCGTCCAGGTCGTTGACCGAGCTGAGGTCGAGCGTCGCCTGAAGTTCGACCAGAACGCTCTTTCTGCTTAACAGGCTGATGACGCGGCCGATCAGCTCGGACTTGGGTTTGTCTTTTTTGGCAATGCGGTCCCTGATCTCGGAGAGGGCGCGGATCAGGGCGGCCGCTTTGGCGAAATCTTTTTTGGCCATGATATCCTGGTGATATTGCTCCAGGACATCGACGATCGCCGGGAAGTGATCTGCCCGGTCCTCAAGGTAGATCAGCTCCACCACCAGGTTAAGATATTCGTCTTCTGGGGAGACCCGACGGCTGGACTGAAGGAGGGCCTCGATTTCGTTCGCCCCGCTGTCTTCAGATGAAGTGGTCATGCTCGAGGCCCCTTCCGCTGGGGTGTTTTCAGGAGGCTTTGTTTCTGAGGCCAATAAAGCCTGGCCATATCTTTTCATGTCCTTCAGGTCCTCAGGATCGAGATCGATCCGGCCCCGGCTGAGACTGGTCCCGTCCACTCTCGGCCGCAGCGAGGGGCGGCCAACCCCGATCCTTGTCTCCAGGAAATCATCGGGAGCGAGGTAACGGATGTTGGCGAAATCCTTCTCCCAGAGGGCGGTGACGATATCGCCCTCTTCCGGGGGAAGCTGGGAAACCGCCCGCATCGTCTCCAGGAATTCCCTGAGTTCTTCCCTGGTCAGGCCTTTATAGAAATAGAGCCTCTGCATCCCGTCCTTGAAGAAGAAAAAGGGAAGGCTCTTCACCGGGTGGGGGTCCTCGTAGATCCTCTCTCTTCCCAGGTTGAAGGCGTGTTCCTCGATGACGAGCTCCAGTTTCCAGTACACATCGAGGTATCGAGTCAGATGCTTATGCAAGTCGGAAATGAAATTGACGACCGTCTGATGATCAGAGGGGAAGAGCTTGGCCGCAGAGATGGTGTTGACCATAACGAGGAGGATCTCTTTGGCCTTGTCTCTCTGGACCTGGTCGATGGGAGATGTCTCTGTTTCAGCCACGTCCACCTATTCTATATTTTAGTCGCGCCACCGTCAATTCAGGGGAAGCGTCCGCTATCCCGCGAACGATCAGCGCTTGCTCAGGACGGTTCTCTCGTAATCCTTGACGAGGTCGGGCAATTCCTTGTCCGTGGGGACACCTTGGCGGAGGCAGTGATAATCCCAGAGCGCTCCGAACGGCAGCATCTTGGCCTCCTCGAAGAGAGCCAGCCGGCGGAAATGATCGCCGTCAACCTCGGCTTCCTGGAGTTTCTTCCCAGCTTCCAGGAGAGCCAGCAAAAAAGCCTTCAGAGTCGCCCGTGCTCCGATGGCCAGGGCGCCGACGCGGTTCATCGAAGCGTCGAAGAAATCCAGGGCGAGGTGGGTCTTTTCCAGAGCCCGGCCGCGGACGATCTCCGCTGCCACCCGTTTCAGTTCATCATCGAGGATGACGACATGATCGGAGTCCCAGCGGACGGGCCGGCTGAGATGAAGGACCAACTCGCCGAAGAACTGGAGAAGGGCCGAGAGCTTGTCGGCGACGGATTCGGTGGGGTGGAAATGGCCGAGGTCCAGGCAGACCATCTTCCGCCTGGAAAGGGCATAGCCCGAATAGAACTCGTGCGAACCGACGACATAGGCTTCGCTCCCGAGCCCGAAAAGCTTGCTCTCCAGAGAATCTTTCATTAGGGAAGGGCTGTATTCGGTCTGGAAAATTTCATCCAGGGATTCCCTAAGGAAGGCGCGGGGGGTCCAGCGGTCGAAAGGCTCATCCTTAGAGCCATCGGGGATCCAGATGTTGTGAATACAGACCGCTTTGAGCTCCCGACCCAAGAAACCGGCGATTTTGCGGCAGCGCTTGACGTGTTCGATCCAGAATCTCCGGATTCCTTTGTCCGGGCTACTCAGGGTGAAGCCCGTATCGGCTTTGGGATGGGCGAAACAGGTCGCGTTGAAATCGAGCTTCACGCTCTCTTCTTTCGCCCATGACAGCCAGCCGTGGAAATGGCCAGGTTCGATCTCGTCTCTGGACACCGCTTTGTGGCCGAACTCGCCGTAGATGGCATGCAGGTTGACGCGCTGGTTTCCAGGAATCAGGGCAAGGGCCTTTTTGAGGTCCCTGCGGAGCTCGTCGGCGGTTCTGGCCCGGCCCGGATAGTTTCCGGCCGCCTGGATGCCGCCGGAAAAAGCCAGCTCTTTTGTTTTTTCGAAGCC
Organism: Candidatus Aminicenantales bacterium; assembly: GCA_049287565.1. Lineage (GTDB taxonomy): Bacteria > Acidobacteriota > Aminicenantia > Aminicenantales > UBA8522 > UBA8522. The sequence continues at coordinate 11,652 of JBAQGA010000239.1, read as the reverse complement.
GCGGACGTCGTCGCCCTGCCAGCAAGGCAGAGAGAGCGTGAGCGAACTCATGGTTTCGAGCGCGGCTTCCACGTCGATTCCCAAGCCCTCATATCTTTCTTTGGCAAGGACAAAAGCTTTCTCGATGGTCGCTGGACTCATCCTTCACTCTCCCCGGCGCTCGGTCGTCTCAGAGGCCTGTAACATATCGGAATCTCTCATAGGCACGGTCCCAATCGGCCCGCCCGGCCGGCTCAAAGGTTTTGACTTTCACCGAGTTACGGACGATGGCCCGAATTTCGCTGAGCGAGCCGACATATCCCAAGGCCAGGGCCTGGACCATGATATTTCCTGTGGCCGTCGCCTCGGCCGGGCCAGCCAATACGGTCAGATTAGTGGCGTCAGCCGTGAATTGACAGAGCAGCTCGTTGCGGCTCCCCCCGCCGATCACATGGAGGCGTTCGATCGCCCTGCCAGTAAGGAGGCGGACCTGGTCGAGCGTCTGACGGTATTTCAGGGCCAGGCTTTCCAAGATGCACCGGACGGTCTCCGCCGGGGACAGGGGAGGAACTTGCCCGATCCGGAGACAAAACTTTCGAATGGCTTCGGGCATGCTCTGCGGGTTCAGGAAATCGGGGCAATCCGGGTCGACGAAAACCTTGAAAGGAGGGGCCTCTCCCGCCATCCGGATCAACTCATCGTAGCTCAGTTCCATGCTCCTGGACCATTCTTTGCGGCATTGCCGGAGAAGCCAGAGACCGGCGATATTCTTGAGGAACCGGATGGTACCGGCGACTCCTCCCTCGTTGGTGAAATTGGCGGCCAGCGTCTGGGGCGCGATCAGGGGGGATGGGAGCTCGACACCCATCAGAGACCAAGTCCCTGAGCTGACGTAAGCCCAATTCTCTCCTGAAGCGGGGATGGCGGCGACGGCCGCCGCGGTATCGTGGCTGGCCGTGGCGATGACCTGGGTATCCTGAAGCCCTGTATCTTCGGAGACGGAGGGGAGCAATGTCCCGATCACCGTCCCCGGTGCCAAGACATCCGGCATGATACGGGAGGAAAGGCCGAGCGCGGACAGGATCGTTTCATCCCAGGTCCGGAGTCGCGGGTCGAGAACTTGGGAGGTTGAGGCGATGGTGAATTCGCTGGTCTTTTCCCCGGTCAGGAGAAAGGTGAAGATGTCGGGCATGAACAGGAGGCTTTCTGCCCGCTCGAGCAGGGTCGGGCTATCCCTGGCTGTCGCGAACAGCTGGAAGAGGCTGTTAAAAGGCAGGAACTGAATTCCCGTGCGCTCATAGATGTCTTTCCGCGGCATCCGCTTGAAGAACCCTTCCATGGCGCCCTCGGTACGGTCATCACGGTAGGCGTAGGGTAGACCGAGAATTGTCCCGTCGCCGGCCAGCAGTCCGAAATCGACTCCCCATGTATCCACCGCCAGGCTTTCCAGCTGCTTTCCGGCTTCGGCCAATCCGGCTTTAATCCCTTTCTTGATCTCTTCGAAAAGACCGTAAACGTTCCAGTGCTGGTGGCCGAGGACATGGACGGGAGCGTTGGGGAATCGGGTCAGTTCCCGGGTTTGAATCCTCCTTTCGGACAGCCGGCCGAGGACGGTCCGGCCGCTTTCGGCCCCCAGGTCAAAGGCCAAGAAAAGCCTCGATTCCATTTCTTCCCTTATATATCCATTCCCTTCCGATTTCAAGCGTCAGATCTTACAAGACTTGAGAAAGTGTCCTGAAATATTCTAAGATGGTGAAGGAGTAATTTGCTATGAACTTCGAGGATAGACTGAGACGGATCAGAAAAGAGAGGTCTTCCCGGACGAAGACGGATTCGATCACCTCGGCCTGGCACGAACTCGATAGAAAATCCAACCTCTCCACCAAGGAGAAGCTGGAAAGGCTGATCACCTTGACCCGGACATCAAAAAAAGCAAAAACCCATGCTGCGCCTGCCGAACCGGAAAAAAGGAAGGCTCTGGAAATATTCGAGAACCAATATCATCTACGAAGCCGGTATGGAAAGATACCCATCGGCGCCGGGCTCAAGATCAACGGCGAAATCCTCTCCGTCCTCAGCCGGGACCGGGCTTTCGCCGAGCTCGACCTTTCCACGGCTCTCTTCCTGGACCTCGAGACGACCGGTCTCTCGGGCGGGGTCGGGGTCGTCCCCTTTCTGGTCGGACTCGGCTATTTTCGAGATGACAAGTTCCAGGTCAGCCAATTCTTTCTTGGCGACCTGGCGGAGGAGGAGGGCCTCATCCAGGAGCTCGGACGGTTCTTCAGACAGATGGATTTCCGGTCGGTGGTAAGCTTCAACGGAAAGGCCTTCGACCTGCCGCTTTTGGAAACCCGGTTCATCCTCCAGCGGGAGACACTGGAGCTCAGCGGCTTGCCCCACCTCGATTTCCTGTTCTCCGCCCGAAGTCTCTGGAGCCATAAGCACGAAAGCTGCCGGCTTTATCACCTGGCCCAAGAGGTCCTGGAAGCGTACCGGGAAGAGGATATCCCGTCCGCCGAAATCCCCAATCGCTATTTCGAGTACTTGAGAACGGGCGAATTTTCGCTCATCGAACCTATCCTTTACCATAACCAGGAGGACCTCCTTTCGCTCCTCGGCGTGGTCATCAGGGGCGCCGCTTTGTTCAGCGAAGAGCGAGGCGAAGAGCTCGACCTTCCGGGCGATGCTATGGACCTGTTCGGAGCAGCCCGGCTGCTGGAACGGACGGGGGAGAGGGAGAGGTCGGCCCTGTACATGAGCCGGGCCCTCGAGGGCCGGCTTTCCGGGGAGTATGCCGTCCTGGCGAAGATGAAGTTGGCCGGCCATTTCAAGAAGAACCGGGAATGGGAAAAAGCGTTGAGCCTCTGGAACGAGATGACTTCTCTGCATCAGCTCGACTGTTTCCGTGAGCTGGCGATGTATTATGAACACAGGGAAAAGGATTACAAGAAGGCTAGGGAGGTCGCCTTAGAGGGGCTGGCCTTGTCCGGCGGAGCGTCCCGGAGCCTGCAAGAGGACTTCTCTCGCCGGCTCGAACGGCTGCGGCAGAAAATAGAACGACAGAGAAAAATAAAGGACGCAGGATGAACAAGGGATTCACCAAGTTCGAAGCCTACCTGCGGGAGCACGGCCTCAAGATGACCCGAGCCAGGGAACTGGTCTTCAGGGAGATCCTCTCTTCCCCGGGCGTTCATCCCAACGCCGAGGAGATCCACCGCCGGTTGCGGGCCAAGAAGAAGCCGGTCGGCCTGGCGACTATCTACCGGACGCTCAACCTGCTGGTTCGCAGCGGCCTGGTGACCGCCATCGACCTGGGCGAGAGCCACAGTCACTTCGAACCGGACTGGAACAGGATCTCCCACGGCCACCTCATCTGCCTTTCCTGCGGCCGGGTCCAAGAATTCAGCCACGCCGAGATTCAAGCTGCCATAAACAGGATCGGGGAGGAAAAGGGGTATCTTCTAGACAAGTTCTCCATCCAGGTCTTCGGGTACTGCAAGGACTGCACCGCGAACCGCCGTCGAGCGGAGAAGTCCTAGATCCCCTCTTCGGCCAGAAGAAAAGCGAAAATAGCGGTGGCGATCGCCCCGAGCGTCAGGGAAAGCCGCAGGAAAAACGGCTTCAGGGGATGTCGTCGGGTGAATCGTCTGCCCATAGCCTCAGTCCTTAGCGGATGATTTCGATGCCCTTCCGCCGCGCTCGGAGAGGCCGTCGCGGCGGTCCGCCCGGGCGAGTTTCCTCCGCAGCGCCGCTTTCGCAATCTCCATGGCCGCAAAGACAAAAATACTGAACCCGAAGATGATCCCCAGGTCGGAAATCGTCGGGATAAGAATGCCAAAAGCATCTCGCACCGAAGGGATCCGGACAAGAACAGAGACAAGAACAAGCTCCCAAAGAATGGCCAGAATCAGCCAGCGGTGGGGCGGAACCTTGAAGATGCTAAACCTGAGCGAGCGGAAGTTGAGAACGATGACCAGCTCGACGATGATGAACATGAAAAAGATCTCTGTCCGGGCGTGTTCCAGGTGTGAAAAATCATGAAAAAAAAGCAGGTAGAAAAAGGGCGTTTCGATCACCAAGGCCATGAGGATGAACGCTTTGACATCCCAGGAAAAAACGCTTTCCCGGGGATCTCGAGGCGGCCGCTCCATGATATCGGGTTCCGGCGGGGCGATGCCGAGGGCCAGGGCGGGCAGTCCGTCCGTGGCCAGGTTGATGTAAAGGATCGCCGCCGCGAGGAGAGGGAGATAATCGGGGCCTTTGATGAGGACGATGCCGCCGATGACGGCGACCTCCGTGATGTTGCAGCGCAACAGGTAGGTCAGATATTTCTTGATGTTATCGTAGATCCAGCGGCCCCTCTCGATGGCCTTCAGGATGGTGGCAAAATTGTCATCGCTGAGGACCAGGTCGGCCGCATCCTTGGTCACCTCGGTGCCGGTGATTCCCATGGCGATACCGATATCCGCCTGCTTGAGGGCCGGGGCGTCGTTGACCCCGTCACCCGTCATCGCGACAACTTCACCCCGGCTTTTCCATGCCCTGACGATCTTGAGCTTATCGATCGGCGAAACCCGGGCGTAGACGGTCACCCGGTCGACGACTTTCTCAAGATCTCCCTCGTTCATCGCGGCCAGTTTTTCTCCGTTCAGAACGAGGTCGCCCTCCCTGTAAATCCCGATTTCCTCGGCCACGGCCCGGGCGGTGATTTCATGGTCGCCGGTGATCAGGACCGTTCGGATTTTGATCCGTTGGCAGGTCTTGACCGCCTCGATCGCTTCGGCCCGGGGGGGATCCATCATTCCGATCAGGCCGAGGAAAACCATTCCCCGCTCGTCTTCTTCCGAGTAGCGAGTGTGCTCGGCCAGCAAGAATTTCATGGCCATGCCGAGGACTCTCAGAGCCGCTTGAGCCATTCCCCGGTTGGCCTCGAGAGCCGCTTCCTTTTCCTCCGTCGAGAAGGGGAGGACGCCCTTTTCGGTCAAGTGGAAGCGGCAGCGGTCGAGAATCTCTTCGGGCGCGCCCTTGAGGTAGGCGATCCTGCGGCCATCGGGCTCATCGTGGATGGTGGTCATCCGCTTGCGTTCCGAACTGAAGGGGATCTCTTCGATGCGGGGGTGACTCAACCTCGTCTCGATCACATGAAGGCCGGCTTTGGCTGCGACCACGACCAGGGCGCCCTCTGTCGGATCACCCTTGATCGTCCACTTTCCCTCGATCTCTTGAAGCTGGGCATCGTTGCAGAGCAGGGCCGCCTTGAAAAGTCTTCCCAAGGGGCTGTCGGGGTCCGGTTTCTTTTCTGCCCCCAGAATTTCCCCGACGGGTTCGTAGCCGACGCCGCTGACCTCGTGGTCGTTCCCGGCGGCATAGATCTTCCGGACCGTCATCTCTCCCTTTGTCAGGGTCCCCGTCTTGTCCGAGCAGATGACGGTCGCGCAGCCCAGAGTTTCCACGGCGGGCATTTTGCGCACCAGGGCATTGCGTTTGGCCATCTGGTGCATGCCGATGGCCAACGCGCCCGTCACGATGGCCGTCAGCGCCTCCGGGACGGCGGCAATCGCCAGGGCGACGGCGAACATGACCGTGTCGATCATGAATTCCAGGCTAAGCCGGCCGATAAAAGCCTTTCTGAGGGCACTGACCCCGGCCACGAGAACGCAGATCGATACGGCCATGATGCCCAGCCATCGGCCGATCTCTTCCGTCCTTTTCTCAAGCGGTGTTTTCTTGGTTTCGGCGGCCGCGACCTCCTCGGCGATCCGGCCGAATTCCGTGTTCATGCCCGTCGCGGTCACGGCGGCTTTCCCCCGTCCGTAGGTCACGATCGTCCCGGCGAAGACCATGTTCTTCCGGTCGCTCGCCAGAATATCGGAGCGGAGGGGAGCCGTTTCTTTTCGGACCGGGACCGACTCTCCCGTCAAGGCGGCCTCGTCGCAGTCGAGCAGATGGACCTCGACCAGTCGGGCATCCGCCGGGATCTTATCCCCGGCCTCGAGGAGAAGGATGTCCCCCGGGACCAGGTCTCGAGAAGGGATCTCCTCTTCTTTCCCGTTTCGCAGGACGGTGATCATCGGCGAAAGCATCCTCTTGAGAGCCTCGAGAGCCTGTTCGGCCTTGTGCTCCTGGATGAAACCGAGCAGGGCGCTGAACAGGACGATGGCGCTGATCATCACGGCATCCAGGACCTCCCCGATCAGGACGGAGAGGACGATGGCGGCGAGGAGGATGATGATAAGTACGTTTTTGAATTGGCTGAGGAAAAGCGAGAAAGGAGAGGCTTTTTCCTCTTTCCTGAGCTCGTTGGGGCCGAATTGAGTCAGGCGTTTTTCGACCTCTTCGGTGGCCAATCCTTGTCGCGGATCAGAACGGAGGCGGTGGAGGACCTTGACCACGTCTTCGGCGTGCCAGGCGGGGATCTGCATGGTTTGCCTTTTTCTAGTGAAGTCCGGATAGCCGCCCATTATAACAGAGATGAAAACCGATTGGAAAATCCGTTCGCTGACAGAGGCCCGGATCGTGGCTAGCCGATGGGGGTGAGAGGGAGACGGCTGAAGGGGGAGAACTTGGAAGGAATTATGCTCACCCGAATCATCGCCGGGGGGGATTGCTATTAATAAGGATAAGAACGATAAATAATACCGTCCATTCCTGATGGATCTCTAGGCCGGTTGATTGAGCAGAGGACGGATGGCTTGAATTAGACCGTAAAAGACTTTACAATACGTGGTAGAGGATGATTTGTGCGGAATTTCCAGGGAAATGGGAAGCACGGGGTACTCTACCAGAGGGCCGTCGGGCCGGCTCCCTGAAGCGGGTGGGAGAATGAAACAACGCGGCTTTACACTCATCGAAGTTTTACTGGTCATCGCCATCATCGGAGTCCTGCTGATGGTGTCCTATCCGAATATCAAGAGCTCCCTCGAGGTGAGGAACCTGGAGAACGAGGCCAGGGAGATCCTGACGACCCTCCAGCAGGCCAAGTTCCAGGCCGTCAAAACCAAGCTCAATCACCGGATCACATTTGATAACACCTCCGGGACATGGGTTTATTATCTCGAGCGCGAGGTCCAGTACAACATCTGGCTGGAGGTCCCGGGTTACATCCGGAGGTCCATCCCCTCTAAATACACCGTCACGGTCAGCCTGCCCAACCAGCAGTGTATCTATTCGCCGCTGGGGATGGTCCTGAACTACAGCACATCCCTGAATAGTATTTCCATTCAGAACCCGACTCTAAGCCTGCAGAACCAGCCGAGCACGCGGACAATCATGACCTTCGCGGGCGGCTCCGTTCAGTACATCAAGTCGACCTAGGATACAAGGATGGGGGAGAGCATGATGAAAAGATTGCGCAAAGAGAAAAACAACAAAGCGGGCTTCACCCTTTTGGAGTCGGTCATCGGGATCGCCCTCGTCGCCATCGCCATCCTCGGGCTCGCCCAGATGTTCACCTTGAGCGTCCTGAACAACATGCGTTCCGACCGGATCACGACCGCCTCCTTCCTGGTTCAGCAGCAGATCGATGTGCTCAGGAACCTGACCGCGGCCGAATTGAGCCTGGTGGCTTCGAGCGCGGCTGTGGACCTTAACAACGACGGCACCAACGACCTTTTCAGAGACGAGCTCATCGATCTCAACCAGGACAACCTCAACGATTACCGCCGGATCACCGATGTCGTGACCTACGGAACCGCCTGGCAGGTGCAGGTCCTCGTCTTTACGGCCGAGGCCTTCGGCGCCAACGAGGCCGACTTGATCTCGAACCCCCAGGACCACCGGGTCAGGGCCAGGGTCAGCACGATCATCCATCGATGATCGGGAGGATGGGAACACCATGAGGCTGATAATGAACAAAATGAAAAGACAAGAAAGCCGGCGGGGTTTCACGCTGATCGAGCTCTTGGTCGGAAGCACGGTGATGCTCATCATCATCGTGGGTACACTGTCCCTCTACATGCGGAGCAACAAGGTGGCCGTCGACCAGAATATGTACGCCGAGCTCCAGCACGATGTCCGTTCGGCCATGTACTTCATCACCCGGGACATCCGGATGTCGGGGGTCGGGCTGCCGATCGAGTTCCAACAATATTACTTCGAGGGCACGGACAACGAGGATCAGGGCGGGGGAGTCGAGGTCACTCCCGACCGGTTGCTGATAATGGGCAATATCGAAGACCCGTTGAACTTGTCCATCCAGGATTATAACGGCTCTTCCATCACCCTCGGTATCGATGACTACAGTTTCGAGCAATTTCCCTACCCCGACGAGTACTATGAGAACAAAATTTGCCTCATCCTGCCCAACCCGGCCTCGGGCTGCCGCTTCGGCCAGGTAAGACAGCTCACTCATGTGACGCACAGCACGGGAGGGACGAACGAGAAGCTCAACTTTTCTCCCGGTCTGGCCCCTGGCATCAATCCTCCCGGCGGCCTTTCGGGGTACTGCGGCGCATCGAGCGACTATATCGGCGGGTTGGTCACTTTCATCGACGTCAAGGAGTTCTGGCTGGACATCACCGGTAACTACCTGGGCCTGACGGCCGGCGTGAACGGCTATATCGGGAACGGCCAGGGCGACATCCTTTACATGACCCTGAACGGCATCCACTATCCCATTTCTCAAGACGTCGAGAATCTCCAGTTCGAGTATAACGGCGACCTGGACAACGATGGGGACCTGGACGGCTTCCTGCCCTGGCAGAACACCTGGCTGCTGGATGAGATCGGAAGGATCAGGGAAATACGGATCCTGGTCCAGGGGAGGACTCCCCGGGCCTTCGTCAGTGTCTCCGGAAATCCCGACCCCAACCGCAATGTCTACCAGCGTCCACCGCTCTCGAATACGGCCGGCGGCGCCCAGCCGGACCGCCATAGAAGGTTTCTCCTCGAATCCACTTCCAACATCAGAAACCTGTCTTTGAACTTGTATAACTCGGGCACACGCTAGGGGGATGAAATGAGAAGAGGAAAGGTGAGAAAAGACCGGGGATCGGGGCTGATCGTCCTCATCATCGTCATGGCCTTCCTGCTGGCTGTGGGCATCCTCCTCCTCTTCGTCACCGGCACGGGTCCGGAGGTGGCCGCCAACGTCCGGCTGCAGGAACGGGCCTTCAACGCCGCTGAAGCCGGATTCGACGAGGTCTGGCGCGTGCTGAACGACACCATCATCAGCGGCACCTGGCCGGATTTCGGAAGCCAGTACAGGACGACCTTTCAAGGTCAGGTCGGACTCGATGACCCGCTGAGCGACAATTATTTCCGCAAACGGACCGACGAGGAGCTGGTCGCCGACATGATCAGCGACTCCACCAACACCCTGTTCGTTAGCCAGCCGCTGCCGAACGACGGTTCCCTGAGCTTCACCGTTTTCCTGATTGATGACGAGGCCCTGACCGGGGCCACGCCGAACGAACGGGACTGCATCGTCGTCTGCATCGGCCGGGCCGGCCTGGATACCTATGCCCGGATCGAGGTCGTGATCGAGATTCAAACGACATAAAAGGATAAAAAAAGGGAGCGGACATGAGAAAGCATCTTTTTCGGCTGATCGTTCTTTCGACGTTTCTTGCGACGGGGCTGACTCAGGCTGGCGGACAAAGCTGCGACACGCTTTCGGCCCGAGCCACCGGCTATGTCGGCGGGGATAGTTCGACCATCGCCGAGATGGATGGCATCATCAACGACCCAGTCGGCCTCTTCCTCAGGCTCCAGAACAAAGGAGCCAACTTCGAGCCGTCGAGCGATTATCCGGTCACGACGAACTGGAGAATGACGGGTGCGTCTGCGGACTTTAACAGGGACGGGTTGGTGGACATGGTCGAGGGCGGGCGGAATTGTGATAATCATACTTATCAACCGGGAGACACCAACATCTCCATCTTCACCTGCCTGGGTAAAGACCCGGCGGACCCGCTGAGGTTCGTGTTCAGCGGCCCATATTACATCAATTACACCTCTACATTTACGACTTTCGAGATCATAGCACTTGGTGCCGGGGACTATAATGGCGATGGCGACGCCGATATCGCCGCCCTGTCCTGGAGGGGAAGGTTATGGATTTTTGAAAACTACTACGTGGAGAACGGTCACGATCCCGGAGACAACCCGGATTTTAACACTAGCCCCACGCTGATCGACAGTGTGCTCAATGATACGTCAAGCGAGTTTGGGTATACGTATGATGGCCCGCATTTCCGGTGGGAGAGCAATATCTGCTCTGTCGATATTGATAACGACAACGATTTAGACTTTATTGTTGGAGTGCCTCAGCGCTATGCCTGGTCCCGGTGGGGTGAGCTGGTCATTTATATCAATAATGGATCAGGCGTTTTTTCCCGCCTCCCCCAGGTGATCAATCCCTATCCCAACAATGATAGTTATCGATATGGCGTTTGCGGAGTCGCTGCCGCCGATTTTGACGGCGATGGCGACGTCGATTTCTACGTCGGTTCGGCCAATTCCCGCGACCTGTATTACTACCGGAACAACAGCGGGACGTTCTCTCTGGTCAGCAGCAAGACGATCCGCATTCCCCTAAACCGCGGCTCCTGCACATATCTGCGCCAGGGAGATGTCGATAACGACGGGGACATCGACATGGTCCTGGCCACGGACGGCTGGACGGCCAACCCGCCGGGGGGATACGTCTTTTGGTTCGCCAACGACGGGACGGCGACGTTCACTATAAACTTTATCCCGGAGGATGGCTCCCAGGTTTCCCCTTCCCGAGACCTCGATTCCGGCGCCATCGGAGACTTCGACGGCGACGGCGACCTCGACTTCTTCGTCGCTGACGGAAATGACTCGCGCAATTGTTACTTCTTCATGAATGAGGTCTATCCGACCTACGTGGACCGGGGAACAGTCTATTCCAAGAACCTTCTGCCCTGTTTATTCATTGTCTCCGAATACGCCATCGTTTCGGCCACGATCTACGTGGATGACAACGAGCCGAGCGGGACCACCATCCAATATTTCCTCTCCAACTCCAACGACGAAAACGGCAATCCTCTGTGGGAGGGACCGGTGACACCGGGCGTGGAGTGGGAATTCACCAACCCGGGTGATTTCCTCCGCTGGCAGGCGGTCTTCACCAGCTCGGACGAGACGGTTAGCCCGAAGATTTACAATCTGTACATAGATTATAAGTATATCGGCAAAAGAGAATACAGCCGCACCTCCCACGCGGTTACCATGGTGGAAGTGGACGGTTCCCATGCCGGCGACGAAGAGGTCCTCTACTCGGCATCCTTCGAGTTCCCGAAATGGCGCGGCCACCTGCGCTCCTGGGACGTCACCGACCTCAACCTGACTTACAACAGAGGCTCCCAGCTCGAGGAGATCCGGGATGTCGGGGCGGAATTGGTCGCCGATGCCGGAGTGCTCCTCCGCGACCGCGACTGGTCGACGCGCGTGGTCTATACGGTTTATGATGCCCAAGCCGACGGCGTCATGAACGACCGGTTGGATTTCACGCCCTCCCAGGCCGCGACACTCGACGATTATCTCGGCCTCGGCCTGGGCAGTCCCGAGGTCGAACCTCTCATCCGCTTTGTCCTGGGCGAAGGACAAGTTTGGAAGCTGGGCGATATTAACCACTCTTCACCCCAAGCCCTAAACCCTCCCTCCGGGACGCCGAACCTGATGGGTCCGGGCTATGACAGCTTCAAGGAG
>JBAQGA010000238.1:0-28923 GCA_049287565.1 Candidatus Aminicenantales bacterium | reverse complement strand
GCAGTGAAGACTCCGTGGCCGCTCAGCTCTGGCCCGAGGGAACGACGAAGGAAGACGCGGTGAATGATCCGAATCTGCTGCGCTGGGTTCTGGCACAGATCATTTCAGGACTTTCCGGGGTATCCTTACCGACGATGGATGATGATTATATCGCGGGGCAGGGCGAAAAGGCGATTCTGGCTCCGGTGGGGCTAATCAAGGTCAACGGGATTCCGATCGCCCCGGCAATCCTGCCGGTTCAATTGATCAGGATCGGCAGCCTGATTATCATCGCCCACCCGGGAGAAATAACGACGATGTCGGGGAGGAGGCTGCGCAAAAGCGTCCTGGACGAGTTATCCGGCGCCGGAGTTGACCACGCCGTCGTGGCCTCCTATGCCGGCGCCTTCAGCAGCTACACGGCCACCAGGGAGGAATACGCGGAGCAGCATTATGAAGGGGCCTCGACACTCTATGGCCCCTGGACTTTGGAGGCGTTTCAGCAGGAGAATAAAAAACTGGCCGTCGCGATGAGAGACGGCCTGGATGTCGAGCCCGGCCCCGAACCGCCTGACCTTAGCGATCGGGTCGTCGGCCCGCCGCTGAAGGTCTTGTTCGACGGACTACCCTTGAGTAAGAAGTTCGGGGATGTCAGGAAGCCGCCGCTTCCCTCCTATCAGCCGGGTGAGAAGGTCGAAGTCTGTTTTTACGGCGCACATCCTATTAACGATCTCCGGCTCGAAGGGTCGTATCTTCAGGTAGAGAGGCTCCAAGGAAGTCTGTGGGAAACCGCCTATGCGGATAGAGATTCCTGCACTTATTTCCGGTGGAGGCGCGTGGGCATCGGCGGCTCCGAGGTCACGGTTGAGTGGCTCATCCCGGACAATCAGCCGGCGGGCGACTACCGCATCCGGTACAACGGCCACTGGAAATCATTTTGGACGGGAGAGATCAAAGAATTCACGGGTATATCCGGCGTATTCACAGTGACCTAGTCTAGCTCCCTATTTTTCCACACCCAGCTCGCGCAGTTTGTCTTTGGAATTCTGGAGCACGCGTTTGGCAAAGGCGGTGTCGCCCGGGTTCAGCTCGACGGCCAATTTGTAGTACTTGATCGCGTTTCCGTTGTCACCCTTCATCATGTAGGCCTCAGCCAGGCTGTCATGGGCATTGAAGGATTTCGGGAAACGCCGGATGATGTAAGAAAAAACATTGACGGCCTTGTCGAGGTCATTCCGGCTGACGAAAAAATAGCCCAGGGCGTTCAGCCGGTTTTCCGGGATGATGGCGGAGGCGTCGAAGCCGTACTTGCTCCACTTGGCCGCACTGCCTTTGATTTGGGCATCGATCTTGTCGATGTCTCCATCCATCATCTCCGACTGGGGAATCCTCCAGCCAGAGAAAAAGAACGATAGCCCATCATAGACGACCCGGCCGACCATCGACCCGTGGTTGCCCTCCACCCGCTCGCTCTTCCAGGTGAGACTTCCCAAGGACTGGGCGTTCATCCACTTTTCGAGCTCCCGGTACGTATCGATGGTGAGCTGGGTTTCCTGGTTCCCGACCGTCATGTGGAGGAACTTGTTGTCCAGGTTCCTCACCTTGGCCATCTTCTCGATGTTCTTCAGCCAGTACTGGTCAAGAGATTGAAACCAGGGGCTGCCGGCCAGGTAGGCTGTGAACAGGTCAGGATGGTTGAAGAGCGTGTACATGGTGAACAATCCGCCCACCGAGTGGCCGTAAAGGATCCTATAGGCATTTGTGCGGTAGTTATTGTCCACGAAGGGGATCAGCTCTTCCTTGAGGAATCGGATGGACAGGTCCACGGGCGTCGGGCCTTCTCCGCGCTCTTCGAACGGAGTGGGAACGTATCCTCTGTCGAAGGGCGGCACCCCGACGACGATCATCTCCGGGATTTCCATGTTGCCCGACAGAACCTCTACGGTTCCACAGGTGAAGGCGAACGGGTAGGAATTCAAGACATAGAGGACGGGATAACGCGTTGAGCCTGAGGCATAGCCATTCGGCACATAGACCTGCACGGGGACATCCCGCCCGAATGTTTTTGAAGTCAGAGTTAACACCTGACCGAGAATAATATCAGTGCTCTGGGTTGGGGCCGCCGCCTCCTGGCAGATAAAAGGCGCCGTCGAGGCTAATAAAAGTGCGCAAAAAATGCTCAGGAACCTGGCATGTTTCATTGAACACCTCCTTTTGGTTTTGTTCGCCGTGTTCCCTCGGGACACGGCAAGTAAATCTGTCATATGCCTATACGGCGGGAAGTGGATTGGGTTTAGTCAGATTAATTGACTTGCCCCATATCCTCTGTTATATAAGCGGTGATCGCAGAGGAGATATCGACGGCCCTGGGGCCATTGCCAAAAAACCGGATATCGAAAGGACGGTCTGATGAACAAATCAGCCTTGGTGTGCGGGGCGGGCGGCTTCATCGGCAGCCACCTGGCCAAAAGACTAAAAAAAGAAGGTTACTGGGTTCGCGGCGTGGACCTTAAGTATCCCGAATTTTGCCCAACGGCGGCGGACGAATTCCTGATCCTCGACCTGCGGGAGCAGCCGAACTGCGAGAAAGCGGTCCGGACTGCCGACAGCCGGCCGTTCGACGAAGTCTACCAGCTGGCCGCCGACATGGGCGGCATGGGATTCATCCAGACGGCCGAATGCGAGATCATGCGGAACAGCGCCCTGATCAACATCCACATGACCAACGCGGCAGCGACAGCCGGGGTCAAGCGCTATCTCTTCTCTTCCTCGGCCTGCGTCTATAGGGATATGAAGCCCGAAGAGCCGGAGCTCTCTGAGGAGGAGGCCTACCCGGCCCTTCCCGATAACGAATACGGCTGGGAAAAGCTCTACGCCGAGCGGATGGCCATGGCCTACGGCCGCCGCTTCGGGATGGTTGTCCGGATCGCCCGCTTCCAGAACACCTACGGCCCCGAGGGCACCTGGCAGGGGGGCCGCGAGAAGGCCCCGGCCGCCTTCTGCCGCAAGATCGCCGAAGCCGAGGACGGGGGAGAGATCGAAGCCTGGGGCGACGGCAAGGCCATGCGCGCTTACACCTATATCGACGACCTCCTCGACGGGATCCGCCTGTTGATGCAGTCGGACCTCGAGGATGGGGTTAACATCGGCCGCCGAGAATACGTCTCCGTGGATGAGCTGGCCCGGACCGTGGCTGAAGTGGCCGGCAAGCGCATCCGGATAAAACATATCGCCGGACCGGTTGGCGTCAGCGCCAGGAATTTCCGGGTGGACCGCATCTCCTCCCTAGGCTGGACCTCCAAGATCTCATTGAAAGAAGGCCTTTCCCGCACCTATCCCTGGATCAAAACAGGGGTCGAAGCCAAGAAAAAATGAGACCCGGCTGGGACTACCTCATCGTCACGGCGGCCAACGAAGACCAGGCCAAGGCCTACAAGGAACAGCTCCGTATCCGCCGGGACCTCGGGTTGATCCATGGAGTCGGGGAAGTCCTTGTCGTCTCCGACCCGGACGGGCACCGCATCGGGAGCGGCGGCAGCACCTTCCTCTGCCTTCTAGAAGTCATCACCCGGGAACTCCGGGGCCGGCCGAAAGAGCTGGCTTCGCCCGCAGCATGGGAGCGGGCGCTGCGCCGGCTGCGCGTCCTGATCGTCCATGCGGGCGGCGATGCCCGGCGCCTTCCGGCCTACAGCCCTTGCGGCAAGATCTTCATACCCGTGCCCGGTGAATCCGACAGCGCCTTGGGCTTGACACTCCTCGACCGCCAGCTTCCCCGTTATCTCTCTCTTCCGGCCCCGCCGGAGGGCTCCGGCCAGGTCGTCGTCACGAGCGGTGATGTTTTCCTGGATTTCGACTCCTCCCGTGTCCGGTTCGGACGACGGGGCATTACCGCCATCGGATGCCTGGCCGACTCCAAATTGGCCGCGGCGCACGGTGTTTTGTGCCCCGGCCGGGACGGCGAAGTGCGGAGGTTCCTGCAGAAACCCTCGCTCAAAGAGCAGAAACGGCAGGCCGCGATCGACCGCCACGGACGGTCACTTCTCGACATAGGAGTCATGAGTATAGATGCGCTGGCGGTCGTAAGGCTGCTGACCTCCTGTCATCCCAGGATTAGTCGCGCCGGAAAACTCGCCTGGTCCGGCCGCGGCGCCGAGATCATCCTGCGGCACGGCCTCGATTTCTACCGGGAGGTCTGCTGTGCTATGGGCCGGGAGACGGCACGCAAGGACTATATCAGGGAAGTCCGCAGGACCGGCTCACCCTTGAGCGACACTGAATTGAGCACCCTATTCGGCACCTTCCACACCATCCCTTTCTTTGTCGAGACCGTCCCGCGCTGCATCTTTCTCCATTTTGGGACAATGCGCCAGCTGATGGCCAGCGGCGCTGACCTCATCAGTTTGGACAGGGGTGTTTCCAACTCGCACGCCCCGATCATCCTCAATTCCGAGATAGAATCGGGGGGAGCCGTTATCGGGAAGGACGCCTGGATCGAGGGCTGCCGAATCCATAAGGCGCTTTCTCTCGGCGGTGAAAACATCATCGCCGGCGTCGATGTCGAACAGCCGCTCACCCTCCCCGGGAAGGCCTGCCTGGATGTCCTCGAGGGCATGGACGGCCGCGGCAAGAAAATCTTATTCGTCCGCTGCTACGACATCGATGACCTCTTCCATCTGTCCCAGGAACGGGGCGGCCGGTTAAACGGACTGCCACTGAGCGAATGGCGGCACGCGATGAGCGCTGAGGAAGACGAGGTCTGGGACAAGGGACTTCCTGAAGTGCAGAAGTCCGTTTGGACCGGGAGGTTCTTCCCGGCGGTAGACAGCCCGTCCGAGGTTCCTGACTGGCTCTGGCTGTTCAATCTTCCGGCCGCAACAGAGGCTCAGAGACGCGCCTGGCGTTTAAGCCGCAGGTTCAGTCTCGCCCAGATGGCCAGGCTCGCTTCTCATGAGTCCTTTCACACCCGCCGGCTGGCCATTCGCGCTGCGGCCATGCGAAAGGAACCGGGACGCATCTTCCAGCCCGAAAGCGGATTCTCTGCCTCCGACCTTGCCTTCTTCCTTAAGAAGGCTCCCGTTCCTGAAAGGCCTCTCTGGCTTTCCGGAATCCTCAAAAAGGCCTACCGCCGCCACGGCCCGGAAATGCCCCTGCCTGACGTCGAAAGCCTGGGATTGTCGCGCATCCTGCACACGCTGGGGATGGCCCTAGTGAAACCGTCTCGCGAACGAACAGGGTTGACACGGTCCGGCCTGGCCCAGACCGGGAAAAAGCTCAGCCGGAAGGAGAGGGCCTGGCTGGACTCGCTTGGACTCTCGCTCGCGGAGGCAACGCCCGCTGCCTGGGGAAACCGGGCCCGGCAGGCGGCTTTCGAACATTTGGGTAAGGCGATCGTGCGGAGTGGATACGAGCGGATCAAACCGCCGAAGAACGCCCTCCGCGAAGACGAGATCGTCTGGGGACGGGCACCGGCGCGGTTCGACCTCGGCGGCGGCTGGACCGATACTCCGCCCTACTCGCTCGAGCGTGGCGGCTGTGTCATCAACGCCGCCGTCAACCTCAACGGACAAGCGCCGATCCAGGCCTACGCCCGCGTCATCCCCGAGCCCGAGATCCGGATCAGTTCCATCGATCATGGCGTCCGCATCGCCATCCGCGAACTCGACGACCTGCTCGATTACCGCCAGCCCGCCGGCCGTTTCGGGCTGGCCAAGGCAGCCCTGGCCCTCTGCGGGTTCTCACCCCGCGAAGCGGCCTGGCCGAAGGGCATCACACTGAGCAGGATGCTGAGCCGGTTCGGCGGCGGTATCGAGCTCACCACCCTGGCCGCCATTCCCAGCGGAAGCGGCCTGGGCACCTCGAGCATTATGGGGGCCGTCCTGGTATCGGTCATCAGCCGGATGACGGGACGAGTGCTGTCCCAGCGTGAACTCTTTCACGCCGTCCTCAGGTTGGAGCAGGAATTGACCACGGGCGGCGGCTGGCAGGACCAGGTGGGCGGCGTCGTCGAGGGCGTCAAGGTCATCCGGACCGAACCGGGCATGGTTCCAGACCCCGTCATCCATTTCGTCCCGGCGGACGTCTTGAACCCCGGGACAAACGGCGGATTAACCCTTCTCTATTACACAGGGCTGCGCCGGCTGGCTAAGAATATCTTGGCTGACGTGGTGGGTAACTATCTAAACCGGGATAGGCTTTCGCTGGAAACACTCCGGCAAATCCATGGGTTCCCGCCGGCCATTGCCGAAGCGATGTCGCAGAAGTCCGTCGAACGCTTCGGACGGCTGATCGATGCCGCCTGGGGTTTCAAGAAGACGCTCGACCCGGAATCGACGACCCCGGTCATCGAGAGAATCCTGAAGAGTCTCGGAAAACATATTTTTGGCGCAACCCTGCTCGGCGCCGGCGGAGGGGGATTCCTCCTTCTCGTCTGCCGCTCGAAGGACGACGCTCAAACGGTCCGGCATCTCCTTGCCGAGAACCCGCCGAACAGACGCGCCCGCTTCTTCGAGTTCGAGGTCAACCGCGAGGGCCTGGTGGTCACGGTCTGCTGAGCCCGGCCCTTTTTCGACCCAGACGTAACTCGATCAAAACCGTATTTTCAGGATGAAGTCCGCCCAAGCCTGAGGAAAAAATTCCAGGAAAGCGGCCGCCCTGGCCATATACCCCACCGAATACCGCCGCCTGGGGAACCTTGAGCAAAGCGCTTTGAATACGACTTCGGCCACCTCTTCCGGCTCGGTCCGCTTGGCGTCAAACCTGTCCATCTCCTCTCTCCAACGGAAAAGAAGGGGCTTATAGGGTAGGAAACGTTCCCGAGGCCACGTCCGGACGGATTCCTCAAGGTCATCCGCCGAGCTTGACACCGCCCCGGTCTTTATCCCTCCGCACCGGATCATGATCTGGGGAATGCCCCAGGGTTTGAGCTCAATGTCCAGCGTCCGGGCCAGGCAGTTGACGGCAAAATCGCAGGCGTGAATACCGGCCACATACGGGGTTGGGATGATGGCCGGCGTCATTATCCAGACAACTCTGCCTCCGCCGCGCCGTAGGAGAGGCAGCGTTTTTTGAACAAGGTCCAACGATCCGAGTACCCGCGTCTCCAGCTCCTGCCTGAATTTTTTGACATCGATTAGCTCGACCGGGGCAATAAATCCGCCGCCCGCGTTGTTAACCAGGGCATTAAGACCGTTCAGCCCTCGTGCTTTGATCTCTTTTTCGACACCCAAAACAGCTTTGCGGGTATGCTCACTTTGGGTCAGATCCAGAGGGCAAATGGGAAGAAGAGTTGGCAGGCCGAGTTGTCTTATGGTCTCCGCGTCTCTGTCCTTTCTCACGCCGGCAAAGACCGTGAAGCTCTTTTTTGCCAGATAGACGGCCACAGCTCGGCCGATTCCAGTCGAGCAGCCCGTGATTAATACCGCAGCTTGTTCGGGAATTATTGCCATCTAATAACCTCCTTTTGTAATTATACAATCATTTGTTTTAATCAAGTGATTAATATACAATATCACTCTTTTGAAATCAAGATTATATTTGTTTTAATCATAATCCTTGTCTGGAGCCCTGATCACCGGTTATTTTTTATTTTGTTGCGTTCTTCTGTATAAAAACGTATAATTTAATCACTTGTTTGAATTAATCGACATGAGGACGAGGTGAGAATTGACTAAAGAAAAACATTTAGCTAGAGAAAAAATCGTCACCGCGACCATCGAATGCATTGAAGAGCACGGACTCCAGGCCCTCACGATTCGCTCCATCGCCTCCAAAGCCGGGGTCAATAGCGCGGCCATCAATTACTATTTCAATACTAAGGAGAAACTCGTCGAGGAAGCCCTGGATAGGACTCTCGAAGAGTTCAAGAAGATACCTGAAGAGACCCTCCAGGTCGATGCTCTGGATCCCCAAGCCCGTCTGAGGGCGTTCTTCAACGCCCTTTTTGACGGCCTGATAAGGTGGCCGAGGATCGCCCGAGCCCATCTCCAGTCCCCCCTGTTCGAGGCGAACTATGGGAGCCGGTTCGTCGATACATTCAACTCCTTCCAGACCGATCTTCTCCACAGGCTCGAGGAAATGTCTTTCGGGTCGAACGAAAAAAACCTCCGGGCCCGGATCATCCAATCCATCTCGGCCGTGCTCATCCCCGGCCTAATGCCCGGTCTTTTCCGGTATTTCTCCGGGCTCGATTTTACCGATCCCGAGGCGCGCAGATCATATATCGATGATTTGGTCACCCGCCTCGTCTCATCTCAGTGACAGCCATCGAGCCGATTGACAGGATCACTTGTCTTCTATTACTTTTAGCCTAGACTGAAGGCTCCATTGGTACAACCTTCTGAATTCGTCTTACTTCTAAGGACTAATGAACTTGGGCTATCCCCAGGGAGGAGTGCGCCATGAGAAAAATCTTCTTTCGTCCGCTTTTATTGGCTTTTCTTTTGCTTTTTCTGACGACATCGCCCTTGTTCTCTCTCTCCGGAATGGATTCCTCTTCTGTCAAAAGAGAGCTTGTGCAGACGGTCTCGCCGGCCGCCCCCACAGCCAAGGTTGGCTTGTTCGGGATCGGGCTCAACACCTACTGGGGGCAGTTCGAGGGCCTCCTCCCCCGGCTCGAAGGTTATCAGAAAAAGATCCACGACCGGCTCGCCGCCCTCGGGGCCGAAGTCATCGATGCCGGCATGGTCGATGACCTGGAAAAGGCGCGAAAGACAGCCGCCCTTTTCCGGGAAAGCGGCGTACGCCTCATCTTTCTCTATGTCTCGACTTACGCTCTGTCCTCGACGGTCCTGCCCGTGGTCCAGGAGGCCAAGGTCCCGGTCGTCGTCCTCAACCTCCAGCCGGAAAAAGCGATCGACTACCGCTGGTTCAACAGCCTCGGGGACCGGGGCAAGATGACCGGGGAATGGCTGGCTTTCTGCCAGGCCTGCTCCGTTCCCGAGATCGGGAACGTTTTCAACCGGGCCGCCGTCTCTTTCCACCAGGTCACCGGGACGCTCGACGACCCTGATGCCTGGGAGGAGATCGGCGAATGGACAGAGGCGGCCCGGGTCGCCGAGGTCATGGCTCGCAACCGTCTCGGGATCCTCGGTCACTATTATAACGGGATGCTCGACGTCTATTCCGACCCCACCCAGCAGTCTGTCTTCTTCGGCACGCACGTCGAGCACCTCGAGATCGGCGACCTCAAGGTTTGTCGCGACCGGGTCACGGAGAAGGAGATCGCCGCCAAGATCGCTGAGTTCGGCCGGGAATTCGACGTCCTTCCAGAATGCTCCCGGGAGGAGATCCGCCGTGCCGCCCGGACCGCCTGTGCCCTGGACAGGCTGGTCGCCGAAAAAAAGCTCGGCTCGCTCGCTTATTATTACGAGGGCACTCCCGGGTCGGAAGAGGAAGACATCGTCACTTCGCTCATCGCCGGCAACTCGCTCCTTACGGCACGTCACATCCCGGTGGCCGGGGAGTGCGAGGTCAAGAACGCCCAGGCGATGAAGATCATGGACGCCTTCGGGGCCGGAGGCTCTTTCAGCGAATTCTACGCCATGGACTTCAACGAGGGCGTCATCCTGATGGGCCATGACGGACCCGGCCACCTGGCCATCGCCGAGGGCAAGCCCATCCTCAAGCCACTCGGCGTCTATCACGGCAAGCCCGGGAAGGGGCTGTCGGTCGAGATGAAGGTGAAGAACGGGCCGGTC
Organism: Candidatus Aminicenantales bacterium; assembly: GCA_049287565.1. Classification (GTDB taxonomy): domain Bacteria; phylum Acidobacteriota; class Aminicenantia; order Aminicenantales; family UBA8522; genus UBA8522. The sequence continues at coordinate 19,249 of JBAQGA010000238.1, read as the reverse complement.
ACCCTGCTGGCCGTCGTCTCCACCCGCGAGGGGAAGCTGAAGTTCCTCGTCGCCGAAGGAGAGTCCGTTCCCGGCCCCATCCTCGAGATCGGGAACACCAACAGCCGCTACAAATTTCCGCTCGGCGTCAAGGCCTTCATCGATGCCTGGAGTAAAGAAGGCCCGGCCCATCATTGCGCCATCGGGGTCGGCCATATCGCTCCGAAGATCCTCAAATTGGCCGCCCTCCTGGGGCTGGAATTCGTCCAAATCTGTTGATTGTAACTTTGTGGTGGGAAAAACTGGGGATATCATTCTTGAAAAGGAGGAAAATCGTGCCGCTGATCGAAGTCCACATGCTGGAGGGGCGTACGGATGAACAGAAGGAAAAACTCCTGACGGCCGTCACCCGGGCCGTTCAGGAATCGATCGGAGCCCCCCTGTCGACCATCCGGGTTTGGATCCAGGAATTCTCGCCTAAGGAATATATGTCGGGGGGAGAGCTCGCCGCCCATCGGAAGAGAGGATGAATTCGGGGGACATGAACTCAATTTTTGAATTGAGCATCGTGTCCTCCGGATTTCCTAAATTTTAAACAAAAAGGCGGGCCTTCCGGGTCTTAATGAGTGAGCGGGCGTGAAGCCGTTGGATATCTCCAAGCTCTATGATCAGTTCGGAGAGGCTATGTATCGGTATTTAGCCGTTAAGCTCGGTTCCCCGGACGATGCTGAAGACGTCCTGCAGGAAGTGTTCTATAGACTGGGGAGATACTCGTTTCGGCTGCGCTTTATACGGGACCTGAGGGCTTTCGTCTTCCGGGTTGCCCGAAACGAGGCCAACCGGTATCTGCGCCGGACGATCCGGAATGAACAGGCCGCCCGGTCGGCCACCGGACTTACCGAATCCTTCCGCCAGACCTACGCTGCCCTTGAGGAGGGACCTGACTGGGCCATCGCAGAAGCCCTGGCTCAAATCCCGGCAGCTCAGCGCGAGATTATCATTCTGAAGGTTCTCGAAGGGATGACCCTCAGGGAGATCGCCGCGGTGAACGGTGAGTCAGTCAATACAGTGGCCAGCCGGTATCGATACGGAATTGAGAAACTCCGGGCGCTTCTGGAGGACAGCCGATGAAACATGACACTGATGCCGAGGAGTTGCTAGAAAGCTTTTCCCCGAAGCCACCGATCACAGGACTCAAGGAACGGGTCTTGCGGGGAGCCGCGGAAAAAGCCTTCGCCCGCCGCGTCCTGACGCCGGCCTGGAGGTGGGCACTCGCCGGCAGCTCTGTCCTTGTTCTTCTTATCTCCTTAGCCGACGGGTGGACCTCAACGGCAGGGCTCAACCGGCTGAATGCTCTCCTCGAAGTCCCTGAACCGGGCTCGATCTCTCTGGAAAAAGCGGTCGAAAAAGAGATGGCGGCGTATCGGGAGGCGTTGCCCGACCTGGACAAGAGCTTGTTGGAGCGCCTCCAAATGACCTTGCTGGAAGAAAAAAGGGTCGCTGAAATTCACCGCGAACCCAGCCGCCTGGAGGAGGCATTCTATGAAAACTAGGCTAAAAAGGATGCTCTCATGCATCGGGATAATCCTTTTATCTCTCCTAGCCCTTGTCCTCGCCATCAGGGCGATTCTCAACTATACGACAGGAAAAAAGCTGCAGGCTTATCTGGAGAAGGCAAAAGCCGAGGGAATTCCCACAAGACTAAAAGATCTAGCACCCCATTGCGACGACTCCGATAACGGCGCCCTGTTGTGGAAAGCAGCAGAGGTCCTATTTGTTGTTCCTGAGACCGATGAGAAGACATTGATCAATATGACCATCAAAGACTTTTTCGATGCCGAACCGCTGCAAGGGGAGTCGCGGGAAAAGCTGGCCGCACTCGTCAGGAAAAATCACAAGGCTCTCGAACTCATCCTTGAGGCTTCCAGCCGACCGTGCTTCCGATATGGCGATTGGACAAAGAGGCCCGATACGATTTCCCCTCCTCATCTCGTGAAAATGATCTTTGCCCTCAGGCTGCTTGGGATCGATGCTGTGCTTCAGGCCGAGGCCGGACGAGTCCAAGAGGGACTGGAGCAAGTCCGCCGTGGCATGCAGCTAGTCCAAAAAACCATGGACGAGCCTTTTCTCATCCATAACCTTGTAGCCCTGGCTGACATGAAAAGCCTGCTCAATTGCTTCAATCAGATTATCAGAGAAAGGGAAATAGATTCGGGGGAAGTAGCATCTTGGATAAAAGAGCTGGACCTTCGGTCCTGGCGGATGCGCTTCCTCAAGTGTGTTCAACTAGAAAGGCTATATGCTCTGGATGCCGGTCTGGCAACGATCAAGGGGGATAATGCCGCTTTTGATCTCTTCGCCTCCAGAAGACAGCGATTTTATTATTGGCTGATCAGGCCGCTCCTAAAAGCTCAAGTGCTCTGGGTGCAAGAACGCTACCTGGAGTCGGAGACGCGAATAGATTTGTCGTATCCCCAGTTGAAAGAATTGGCGCGAGAAAAAACCCAAGAACCCATGCCCTGGTATATCAAATTGTCCCTCCTTCGCCTGGCCGATTTTCAGGCGCCATCCCTGAAAGAAGCGACTCTGGAGGCTTTGATGCTGGCAACGAAGGCCGGACTGGCGTGTAAAATCTTCAGGAATCAAACAGGTCGTTATCCAGAAAACCTGGCCTCCTTGGTTCCTGAAATTCTGAATGAAGTACCCATCGACCCATTCACCGGGAAACCGCTGGTCTATCGACTTCAGGATGACGGCGTCATCATTTACAGCATCGGTTCCAACGAAAAGGATGACGGAGGCCAGGGGACCTGGCAGATTACTCAGCTCGTCATGGAAAAAGACGACGATTGGGCATGGAAGGGCAGATAAAGGGACCTCTAGCTATTTGATCCTGACGGCTTTGCGCTGGGTTTTTCCTTGCCTTAAGGTGAGGCCCGTCACCTCTCCTTGTGCGTTCTTTGTGAAGGTGATCCTCACCTCTGTTTCCGTCGAGAAAAACGAAGACTCCGACTCGGCGAAAAAGACGCATTGCCCTTTTCCGTCCGGCGCGACGAAAACGGGATCGGCGAAAAGGCAGCCGTTGCCCGGCGTCACCTTAATCCTCTCGGCGGGCGTGAAGCGATAGGTGCCGGCAAATCCTTCGAGCTGTCGACTGTCGAGGCTATGGACTTCTTTTTCTGTCGGCTTGAAGTCCGCCCACCCGTACTCGACCGAAAGGCTGCGCAGGATTTCGGGCAGGAGGTCACCGCCGAGGTCACTGTTCGTCATGATGACCGCCCCCTGCCCCCGTTCCGGATAGGCTATCAGATGACAGCGGAAGCCCTCGTTGCCGCCGCTGTGGGAGAACTGGAAATCCCGCCCGCTCCCCTTGACGAAGAGGCCCAGCCCATAATCTTCTTTTATCGGCGTGAGCATCATCTCGACCATCACGTGCGACAGGATGCGGTCCGACTTTCCCTCTTTTGCCAGCATGATCTCGCGGGTGAACCGCGCCAGGTCGTAAGGTGTCGTCCAAAGCCCCGCTGCCGCCATTTCGGGGTAGGTGTGCCATTTGCCCGGCATGACACTGCCGTCGGGACGGTGGCCGGAAGCCCCTGCCCCAACCCAGGCTTGCGGCAGGGGCTGCTCGAAGGAGCTCTGTTTCATATCCAGCTTTAGGAGCACGACTCCCTGGATGATTTGAGGGAAAGGCCTGCCCAGGACATCGACAAGAAGCTGCTGCAAGATCGTGTATCCGCCCCCCGAATACCGGAACCGGGAGCCGATCTCGATATCCACCCGGAGGGGAGGCGTGTTGGCCGGCTTTCTGCCGTTCAGAATCTGGAGAAGCGACGGAAGCTCCTTTCCCTCCTCATAGCCGGGGAATCCGGAGACGGTCAGACCAGCCGTGTGACTCAGCAATCCGCGGAGAGTGACCTTCTGTTTCCGGGTCCACTGATTCTCCGGCACCTTCCAGGAGTGCAGCCGGGTGTTGACATCCTCGTCGAGACTAAGAGTGCCCTTCTCGACATAATAGAGCGCGGCGACGGCCGCCACGGGCTTGCTGATCGAAGCGGCCTGGAAGAGGGTGTCGGGTGTCACTAGTTCGGTTCCACCGGATTCCTTGACGCCATATCCTTCCTCCCACTCAATCTCATAGTCGTTGATGACCGCGATGCTGACGCCGGGGATCCGGTACTGCTTCATGCGCTCCCAGATGGTTGCCGTATTCGGAGGCTGGCCCTTGACCACAAAGCCCGGGTCTCTAATCAGACCGTTCTGGACCCTCTTGATCCTGGCACCTAAGTCTTGGGACTCAGGGGAGGCTGGACTCCGGGCAGCGGACGGGACTATCAGGGACAGAATACAAAGCGATACGAGAAAGACTTGAGTTTTTTTCATCATCGGTGTTTCTACTCTACGAAAAAAGCCGGCCGCCTGCAATACTTTTAATGCTTTTATCATAAGCATCTTTGTATGGATGAAGAACGACTTGGGGATGGAGAAGCAACCTCGAAGGTTTAGCCTTTCTGAGGCGTTTTTCGAGGGGAGCCGCTCCGGCGGCCGGGAGGACTGTTTGAGCACGAAAAGAACACACGGAGATGGATGAGAAAAGAGCATAATTAGGGGAAGGGCTACAGATCTATCATGCGGAGTTCCGCACCGCCGAGAAAAACGCTGAGGGAACGGCGTTAAAAACCTGAGCGGGAGCGATGACATTCCCAAGTTGTTCATTATATTCATCACCAAAATGGATATGTATCCCTTTTGATCTCTTAGATTGACTTCGCTCCGGGAGTCCTTTATTCTTTCGGCAACTCCATCATGGATAAGCCCATCCTGAATCAATCCAGTTCAGGCGACCTCAAAGGGGATCATCATGAAAAGACGTGATTTCATCAAATCCTCGGCCATAACCGGCGGCTCGCTCGCGCTCGGGCGAAAGCCGGCCGATTCCCCGGGAATGAAAAGCCCTTCTTCGATCGAACCTGTCGCTCCGCTCCCCTCCCAAAAAATCGCCCTTCCCGACCTCAAGCCGGCCCGCTGGATCTGGTATCCTTCGGGACGGTGTCTGCCTAATACCTTCATCCTCTTCCGGCACGAGCTCATCCTCGACGCCGAGGCGAGTCGGGCCGTCGGATGGATCGCCGCCGAGAGCCGCTACAAGCTCGAGGTCAATGGCCGCCGGGTCCAGTGGGGACCGGCGCCGTCCGACCCACGCTGGCCCGAGGCCGACCCGGTCGACCTGACGGAATTTCTCCGGGCCGGCCGCAACATCATCGGCGCCACCGTTCTTTATTACGGCCACGGCGACGGGACCTGGCCATTGGGCAAGCCAGGCTTCCTGTTCTGGCTCGAGACCGAGAATAAGGATGGGAGCCCCATCAAAATCGTCTCCGACCGTTCCTGGAAAGCCCACCTGGCTAGGGCCTGGCGTCCCGGCCAGTATAAGCGCTGGTACCTCCGCGCGCTCCAGGAAGAGTTCGACGCCCGTCTCTATCCGGACGGCTGGACATTGCCGAGTTTTAAAGAGGATTCGCAGTGGGTGGAAGCCCTGGAGCTCGAAGGCTCGCCCAACAGGCCGGCGCTCTCGACAAGCTACTACGAATACGTCAATGACCTTTTGGAGAGTCCTGCGGGGACAGAGCTCCGGCCCCGCTCGATCCCGCTCCTCGAAGAACGGCTCGTCCCGGTCGCCCGGCTGGCCGAATCGTTCTGGGTCGACTGGCGCCGCCCCCCGCAGGAATATTTCGAATGCCGGCCGGCGGAGTCGTTCGAGGCGGTCCGCCGCCCGAGCGCTGTCCAAGCCGGCTCCGGACAGTGGGAAACGACCCTCGACGGAAGACGGGGGGCGGCGCTGACCTTCGAGCTCGAGGAGCAGGTGGTCGGCTGGCCCTATTTTACCATCGAAGCTCCCGCTGGGACGACCGTAGAACTTCTCGTCCACGAGGCCCACGCTGCCGAAGGGCCTCCTCTTCTCAACACCCATTTCGACAGTTGGACCCGCTTCATCTGCCGTCAGGGGATTAACATCTTCGAGTGTTTCGACTTCGAAAGTATGCGCTGGCTGCAGCTCCATATCCACGAGGCCAGGGGACGGGTCAAGGTCCGCGATATCGGCGTGCGCCGCCGCCTCTTCCCCTGGCCGAATGCGCCGGACATCCGCGTCTCCGAGCCACCCATCCAGCGCTTGATCGCCGCCTCGATCAACACGCTCCACAACTGCGCCCAGGAGACGCTGGTGGACGGGATGGCCCGGGAGCGCCAGCAGTACAGCGGCGACTGCGGTCATCAAACCCACGCCATCTATCTCGCCTTCGGAGAGACGCGGCAGCCGGCCCGCTACCTGGCGACCTTCAGCCAAGGGCAAACTCTCGACGGCTATTTTCTCGACTGCTGGCCCGCCTATGACCGGCTGGCGCGGCTGGTCGAGCGGCAGTTCGAGCTGACCCGTTGGGGCCCGCTTCTCGATCACGGCGCCGGTTTCAATTTCGACTGCTGGCATCATTACCTCTACACGGGCGACCTCGAAGCACTCCGGGAGCCGTATCCGCGCCTCATCCGCTTCGCCCAGTATCTCCACGGTATCCGCGGCCGGGACGGACTCCTGCCGGTCGAAAACATCGGCACGCCGGCGGTCTGGATCGACCACAACGCCTACGAGCGGCAGCGTCATAAGCAGTGCGCCTTCAATCTCTACACTGCGGCCATGCTCGAACATGCCCTGGCGCCCCTCTGCCGGGCCTTCGGCGACCGGAAGCAGGAGAAGGCGGCCCGCAACTTCGGCCGTGACCTCCTGGCCGCCGCATGCGGCAAGTTCTGGAGTCCCGAGCGCGAGATTTTCGTCAACAACCTGCCCTGGCTCAAGGAAGAGGGAAAGCTCCGTCTCTGCGACCGGTCCCTGGCGACAGCCGTGCTCTTCGACCAGTTCCCGGGAAGGAACGCGGGACCGGCGCTCCGGGCGCTGGCCGAATGCCCGCCCGAGATGGGATTCTCCTATCCGGCAAATGCGGGCTGGCGGCTATGGGCGCTGGCCAAGGGCGGCCGCGCCGACATCATCCTCCAGGACCTGCGGGAGCGCTGGGCGACAATGGATTCGGTCATTCTCAACAACACCCTGCAGGAGGATTGGGAGGTTAAGCCGGACTCCGGACAACAGTGGAGTCATTGCGCCGTCGTCCCTCTCTATATAGCCTACATGGGACTGGCCGGGATTCGGCCTCTCGAGCCCGGATTCGGGCGCGTCGAGGTGCGGCCGCAGCCGGCGGACCTGAGCCAGTTGGAGCTGACCGCCCGGACCGTCCGCGGCCCGCTCGTCTTCCGCTCGCTGGGGAACAGGGGGAACCGCGAGCTGACGCTGGAATTCCCCAAGGGCTGTGAAGGAGAGGTCATTCTTCCTGAACTGGAATCCGTCGACCTGGCGCTCATAAAGGAAAAGGCACCGATTGGACTCAAGCGCTGGACTATTCCGGCCGGCACGACCGTGACGCTGAAATTGAAACACACCTAAAGGCCGATTTCATGCGCTATCTGGGCAGCGGTGACTACGCTATCATCCTCGCCTACTTCGCCATCCTGATCGGCATCGGTTCCTTTTTCCGCAAGAAGGCGGCCGAGAGCATGGAAGACTACTTCCTGGCCGGCCGCAAGATGCCCTGGTGATGCTGGTCGGTTTCGCCACCGCCTACTGGACCAAGAATATCAACGATATCTGGGGCTGGCTGACCATGGGGCTTGTCGGCGGCACTATGATCCCGACGGTCCTGCGCCTCTATTGGTGGCGGTTCAACGGAAGCGGGTTCGCCCTCGGGACCCTGCTCGGCCTCGCAGCGGCGCTCCTGCAGCGCGTTCTCATCCCCCAGATGCCGGAATGGCAGCAACTTCTCTTTATGGTGGGCGCGGGACTTGCCGGGAGCATTTTCGCAACTTATATCCGTCCACCGACCGAGCGGAGCGTTCTGGAACATTTTTACCGGACAACCAAGCCGTTCGGACTTTGGGGACCGCTCCGCAAAATTCTCGCCTCCGAGGAGGAGGCGGCGATGTCCCAAGAACATAAGTACGACCTCGTCTCGCTCCCCTTCGCCTTTTTCTGGCAGCTCACCATGCTGATACTGCCGCTTTTCCTGATCGTCCGGCAGTGGCGGGCTTCGGCCGTGGCCGGAGGCGTACTGGCCATTTCCCTCGTCGGCCTCTATTTCTTCTGGTACCGCCAGCTCCCTCCACGGTAAACCGCCCTTCAAGTATGGGATAGCTTTTTTCTCTATCTTCCAGGTCACTGAGAAAAAGAACGAATGCGGACTGTCTAAGAAGTTGGGTGCTGGAAAACCCCGGGCTTGACAGATCGAAAGAAAGTATATATTATCAATATATATTTTATCCGTTAAAGAAGAGGCGCCGATGAAGACAGCCAAGTTATTCCGAAACGGCCAGAGCCAGGCCGTCCGCCTGCCCAAGGAATTCCGGTTCGATGATGACTACGTCTTTATCAAAAAATCAGGCAACGCCGTCATTCTGATCCCGGCCAAGAACTCATGGGACTCTCTCGTCGGGAGCCTCGATAAATTCACGGATGATTTCATGGCCGAACGCGGCCAGCCGAAGCTCCAAAAACGCGAGTTGTTCTGATGAAATATATGCTCGACACCAATATCTGTATCGCCCTCATCAAACGAAAACCTCAAAAGGTCCTAAACCGACTTAGCCAGTTATCCGCCGGTGATATCGGCATCTCGACGATCACTCTGGCCGAACTTCGCTATGGAATAGCGAAGAGTCAGTTCGCCCAGAGAAACCGAGAAGCGCTGGAAGAATTTCTGCTGCCTCTAGAGATTGTTGACTTCGACGAGAACGCAGCTTCCGCTTACGGTCCGGTTCGCGCCGTACTCGAGAATGCCGGCCGGCCGATCGGTCCCCTGGACACACAAATCGGCGCTCATGCGCTGAGCCTTGATGCCGTGCTGGTAACTGACAATACGACAGAATTCCGGCGGATTAAGGGGCTCCAAGTCGATAATTGGCTGGACTGAGGCCGCCGCGGCCGGAATAAGGGGAATAAAAAAGGGGAAATGAAATACTGTCTCTAATTGTTGACTTCGCCCTGCCGCCGCGTTATATATCTCAGCATATTTTAGGACGAAGGATTCGATCATGAGGCAATCGGGAAAAATACTCCCCCTGCTTTTTGTTATCTCGCTGGGATTTGTTCTCGCCGCCTGCGAGCCTCTGGAAAAAGAGGAACCTGAAGGGTCGACGGCCCTGAACTGGGAACAAAAACTCGCCCAAGAGTTGCCCGCGCTCGGCCACCGGAACTGGATCGTCGTCGCCGACTCGGCCTTCCCGCTCCAGATCAGCCCGGGCATAGAGGTCGTCGTCTCCGGCGAGGATCATTTCATCGTATTAGAGAAGGTTCTGAAAGCGATTGATCACAGCCGGCACATCCGCCCCCGCGTCTATCTGGACAAGGAACTTTCGTTCGTGACCGAAGACCTGGCTCCAAGGATCGATGCCTGCCGCGCCAGACTCGACGGCCTGCTCGGAGGACGGGACGTCTCCCCCGTCCTTCACGAAGATCTCATCACCCGTCTCGACCAGGTGGCCAGGACATTCCGTATTTTAATGATCAAAACGAACCTTGACCTCCCCTACACATCGGTCTTCATGGAGCTCGACTGCGGCTATTGGACGCCCGAGTCAGAGGCCCAGATGCGGGAGAAGATGAAATAGCCGGGCCCTTGACTAAACAGGCGGGGAATTTGGCGATGCCTCCGGAAGAAACCAAGACTTGGCTGGAAAGCCTTGAGCAACGGCTCCGCGGAGCCAAGCCGGGGCTGTCTTCTCAACTCAAGATGGTTCCCGATCCCAGGCCCGGCGATAAGACCTACCAGGATGTCGGGGATTCCTGCAACAAGGCCGGTGTGCTCGTTCTTTTATATCCTTGGAAAGACCAGCTCCATGTCGTCCTGACGCGCCGCACCTCGAGCGTCGCTCACCATCAGGCCCAGATCTCTTTTCCCGGCGGGCACAAAGACAGCCATGAGACCGTCCTCGAAACCGCCCTCCGGGAGACCGAGGAGGAGCTCAGCATCGCGCCATCGTCGGTCCGGGTCCTCGGCGAACTGACCCCTCTCTATATCCCGCCGAGCAACTATTGCATCTATCCGGTGGCCGCCGCGGCCGAGAGCCGGCCGGATTTCCGCCCTTCTCCCCACGAGGTCGCCGAGGTTCTCGAGGTTCCTCTCGACCATCTTCTGGACGCACAAAATGTCCGGCGAGAAGACTGGAGGTTGCGCGATCTGGACGTGAGCGTTCCTTTCTATTTCTTCCAGGGCCATAAGATCTGGGGCGCCACGGCGATGGTCATGGCTGAGCTTTTGGACCTGATTAAGTAAATAACAACAGAAATCAGCTTCGGATTCAGAGGCGCTGACCGAGGAGGTGAACATGCCGGGAAGACGATTGGAGACAGCCAAGGGGCTTTTCCTGATGACGATTTCACTGTTCTTCTTTTTCTCCGGAACTCCCGGCCGGGAAGCGGTCCGGGTGGCTGGCGATAAGAACTCGGCGACCATCGAGAACTCGATGCTTAAAGTCGAGTTCGACCTGACGACAGGAAGATACAGCGCCACGGAAAAACGAAGCGGGACGGTCTGCATCTCTGAGGCCAGCGCCGAGCTCGGAGTCCTTTCGACGGCCGCAGAAGGATGCGAATATGCCTGGCGGGTCGAGCCCGTCGAGGATGCCCTCGGCCAAGGGAAAGCGCTCCGGATCGCGAGTCGAAAGGAAGGAATGCCTTCGCTCCTCCTGGAGATCACTCTCTACGAAGACAAGGGGTTGATCGTCCTGGGCGCCGGACTCGATAACCAGACCGGCTATCCGGTCCTCCTCCGGACGATCCGGCCACTTCTTGGCCGGGCTTTTGCCGGAGGCGACTTGTCGGCCGACTTCAAGATGCTCGACGGCAACGGCGGAGGGGAACAAACCCTCGTCAGCACCGAAGACAGCCTGCGCTGCCGCAACAACCTCCTGGTCACCTTTGGAAAGGGTGCTACCCGAAGGTCGCTGGTCATGGGCGGACTCACCTACGCCGATTACGAGAAATTCGCCTCGGTCACTCGCCACCTTTCACCCGACTATCTCGAGGTCGACCTGTGGAGCTTTGACCCGGTCGGAAAACAGGTGGAGCCGGGTGCCCGCTACCTGCCTCCGGACAAGTTCTATCTCGATTTCACGACCGCCGACCCGTTCGCTGCCCTCGAAGCTTACGGCCGGACTCTCTGCGCCGCCCAAAACATCCGCCTCAACCCCTACACATTTCCATCCGTCTGTCTCTGGTATGTGAGCGTCAAGGAATACGGCGGCGGCCCGGCGATCAATGATTCGACCGGAGCCGTCTGGGAGATCGAGCAGGCCGCTCGCCGCGGCTTCCTCAAGTACACACCCGTCGCCATCCGTCTCGTCCCCGACAACTACGATGTTAACAACGAACAGGGATGGTGGGACAACGCCCATTTTCAGGCGCTGGGAGAGCCCGAAACGATCATCGGCCCCCACTATAAGTCCCCCTACGAAACCACCCAGAAGTGGGCCCGGGCGGTGCGGGAACGGGGTGGCATCCCCCTCCTCTACTTCCAGACGGCCCGCCGCTCCGAAGACTATTGCCAGGCCTATCCCGGGCATCTTCTCTTCAACAATCCCTTCGTCCGTTTTACCCGTCATCCCGAGGGCCGGGAGATCTGGTGGTACGGGGAGGGGCTTCCCCTCTGGGGTTACGATTTCACCGACCCCGATTTCCTCGCCCACATGCGCGAGGTCTACGCCAACCTCAAGAGCGGCGGTATCGCCGGCCTGATGTACGATTACCCGAGCACCGGCTGGGCTTTCAACGGAGGTTTCGAGGACAAGCAGGCTACGACCGCCTCGGCCTACCGGAATATCTTCAAGGTCGCTCGTGAGGGCCTGGGCGAGGGGTGCTTTCTCCACGAGCGTAACCTGGGCCGCGGGTCGGACGTGACCCTCGGGCTCGTCGCCTCGCAACGGGTCTGGGGCGACACCGACCGGATCAACCCGGCCATGATCACCCGTTGCGGGCTGCGCTGGTACAAAAACCGGGTCGTCGTGAGCTACGACATGGACGCCAAAAATCCTTTCCACTGCAAGCCGGACAACCTTGACGGCTGGCGGTCTATGTTCACTATGGCTTACGTCATTAGCGGCCGGATGCTCCTGGGCGCAAGCTTTTCCAAGATGACCGACGAACAGCTTCAGGACCTCTCCCGGACATTTCCGTATCATGCGGCGGCCCAGAGCGCCCGGCCGGTCGACGCCTTTAGCGGGACAGAGCTGCCCCAGGTCTACGATTTCGAGGTCAACCCGGACTGGCACCAGGTGACATTCTTGAATACGGCGTTTGACAGCCCGGAGTGGCGGAAGGCCAAGGATGGGTCGAAGCTAGAGCCGCTAGGGAACCCGGTGGCGGCCGTGGTCGGCGTTGATCTGGGCGGAGAAAAGACCGAGGGCGGACTTGGCCTTGATCCGAACAAAAAATACTATGTTTATGACTTCTGGAACGGCCGCCTGGCCGGTGTCTATCCGGGGAATGCCCGGCTGGAGCAGGATTTACGGCCTGGGGAAGCCCGGATGATGGCGATTCACGCAGTCGAGGCGCATCCTCAATTCATCTCGACCGACCGGCACATCATGCAGGGCTTCGAGGACATGGTTCGCTGTGAGTGGGACGGGGATTCGGCTGAGCTGCGCGGGACATCCAAGGTCATCGGCAGCGAGCGCTACAGGGTGGTCATCGCGCTGAACGGATACCGGCCGAAAGAAGCGAAGTCAGGCGCGGCCAAGGCTTCTATCAGGGTGATCGATGAAAAAACGGGGCTGGCCGAATTGACCCTCGACCGCCCCGAAAACGGCGACACGGACTGGACCGTCCGCTTCTCGAAACGGCAGTTTTAGATGCTTTCTTGAATGACCCGAAAAAAGATATGATATTAAGATGCGTTCCTAAAGAGCATTTTTCCAATGGGGAGGTTTAACCATGGCCGAATATTCGATTTCCCAGCTCGGGACGTTCGAGACGTGTCCCCTTCAGTACAGGTTCATCTACGTGGACCGGATCAAACGCTACGAGGAAGGGATCGAGGCCTTCCTCGGTCAGCGGTTCCACGAAGCTATGGAGCGGCTTTACATGGAGCGAGCGTTCCGGGTCGTGCCGCTCGAGGAGCTCCTCGCCTACTACGAAAAGCAGTGGGCTGAGAAATGGCACGGCGAAGTCAAGATCAAGAAAGAGGGGCGCACCCCCGACGATTACCGGCTCATGGGACGGCGCTTCATCGAAGACTATTATAAGCGGCACCATCCCTTCGAGGAGGGTAAAGTCCTTGGGCTCGAGCGATACATTCGATTCCCTCTGGACGAAGCGGCGCGCTACAACTTCAAGGGGATCATCGACCGCCTCATGCTGGCATCGGACGGCGCCTTCGAGGTCCACGACTATAAGACGGGCTCCAGCCTTCCGGGCCAAGCGGAGGTCGATGCCGACCGGCAGCTCGCCCTCTACCAGGTCGGCGTCCAGACACTCTGGCCGGAGGCCAACGAAGTCCGGCTCGTCTGGCATTACGTCGCTTTCGGCCTGGAGATGAGGTCGACCCGGACGCCCGAAGCGCTCGAAGCGCTCAAGACAGAAATCATGGCCCTCATCGACCGGGTCGAGGCGACCACCGAGTTCGAGCCCTGCGAATCCGCCCTCTGCGACTGGTGCCCTTATTGGGACCTCTGCCCGGTCAAGAAGCATTTGCTAAAGATCGAGGAGCTTCCGGAGGACGAGTGGAAGGACGAGCCAGGCGTGAAGATCGTTGATGCCTACGCCGAACGATGGCGGAGGAAGCGCGCGCTCGAAGAGGAACAACGGACCGTTGATGAGGAACTGGAAAAGGTGCGGGCCGCGGCGATCGCTTTCGCCGAGAGGGAGGACGTCCAGGTCATCGCGGGAACCGGGCGGCGGCTCCGGGTGACCGGCAAGGAGCGGGTCGTTTCGCCGGCCAAGGGCAGCACGGACAGGGACGCCCTCGAGAAGGAGCTCCGGGTGCTGGGGGTGTGGGACGAGGTGGCGATACTCGACCCCTTCGCCCTCGAAAAGGCCGTGGCCGAGGGCAAGTGGGAGGGCGCCGTCCTCGAGCGCATCCGGGCTTATGTCAGGACGGAAAAACGCTACACGGTAACGCTCAAGGAAGGTTAAAAAAAGGGGATTCAGAATAAAGCCCCGGGATTGACAAATCGTCGGCCAAGGATAGTATTCTCTTTCGAGATGACTCTCCCCTTGTCCCCGGACGCTCTTCCGGCGCATTCTGCGCCCGAACCCGCGCTGTCGCCTTCCGGCCGTCTCTACCTCGACCCGGCCGATGTTCCAGGCGGGTCGCCCCAGCTCCGGCGCCTCTGCCGCCTCTGGGGCGAAGACCCCGCGGCCGGCCTTCTGGAGCTAACCGCCGAGGGATGGAGCGCCGAGCCCTCGCCCGTACTCCGTTTTTGGCGGGATTTCGCCCGCGACTACCTGACGGACCTCTGCCACACCCCGGGCCTCGAAACCGACCCCGCCGTCCGTGTTGATGAGCCGGAAGCGGAATACTGGCGCAGCCTCGCGGAACGGGTCCCGCCGATAAAGGGCTTCGAATATCTCTCTCCCGATGTCCTGGCCCGGCTCTGGAGAGCGCTCGACGCCCGGGCGCGGCGGGAGGCGGCCGCGCACCCGGAGGGACCGGTCGGCTGGCTAAAAGAGCGCGATCCGAACTGGCGGCTGGTCGGCCGCGTCACTTTCCACCTCGCGGAGAACAAACGCAACCCCGGCCGCCCCTTCGCCTTCATGGCCACGTACACAGGGAGGCTGTCCGACCAATCCAAACCGCAATACATCCCCCTCGGCCGGGCCCTCCAGGAGTACGCCGGCCGAGAAAACCGTAACGCCCTCCTCCGCCTCCTTTCTCCGGTACAGGCCGCCTCCGAAAAAAGTCCACTCATCCGCAGCCTGATCGAAAGCGGAGAGATCTACCGACCGCAGGCCTGGACGCCCAGGGAAGCCTACGCCTTCCTCAAGGAGATCCCGCTCTTCGAAGCGAGCGGCGTTATCGTCCGCGTGCCCGACTGGTGGAAGAACGGCCGGCCGCCGCGGCCCCGGGTCAGCGTGACCGTCGGCGAGAAAAAAGGCGTCGTCCTGGGTCTCGATTCCCTCCTCGATTTCTCCGTGCGCGCCTCTCTCGACGGGGAGGATTTGTCCGAGGAGGAATGGAAAATACTCCTCGCCTCCTCCTCCGGGCTCGTTTCGCTCCGCGGCAGGTGGGTCGAGGTGGACGCCCGTCGTCTGGCCGAGCTCATGGATCATTGGAAGCGCGTCGAGCGAGACGCCGGCCGCGACGGGCTGACATTCTTGCAAGCGATGCGTCTTCTCTCGGGAGCGGAGGGCCCGGAACGGCCGGAGGAGGCTGCGCCCGACACCGCCGAATGGTTCGGCGCCCGGGCCGGCCGCGGCCTCGCCGCCGTGCTGGAAGCCCTGCGCAGACCCGAGCGACTGGCGGAGTCCCATCCCGGCGATGAGCTCCGCGCCGTGCTCAGGCCGTACCAAGGGGAGGGCGTCAGCTGGCTCCACTTCCTGACGAAGTTGGGCCTCGGGGCCTGCCTGGCCGATGATATGGGCCTGGGCAAGACGATCCAGCTCCTGGGACTGCTGGTGCTGCTCCGACGGGAAGCCCCGGCAGGAGCGCCCCCCGCCCTGCTCGTCGTCCCCGCTTCGCTCGTGGCCAACTGGAGAGCGGAAATCGAGCGCTTCGTCCCGAGCCTGAGAGTCCTCTACGCCCATCCGTCCGAAACACCCGCTTCGAAATGGAAGGCCCGTCTGGACGCGCGGAAGGCCCCTTTGGACCTGGTCATCACGACCTACGGCGTCTTGCAGAGGACGGAGCTCCTGAGGAAGCGCTCCTGGAGCCTGGCCGCGCTCGACGAAGCCCAGGCGGTCAAGAACCCGGCCACCCGGCAGGCCCGGGCGGTCAAGGAACTCAAGGCGCCCCGCCGCGTCGTCCTCACGGGAACACCCATCGAAAACCGCCTCTCCGACCTGTGGTCGATTTTCGACTTCCTGAATCCCGGACTGCTGGGCTCGGCGCGTGTCTTCGGGGCTTACGCCAAAAGCCTTTCCGCTCGCGGCCCGGATGGATATCGGCCCCTGCGAACTCTGGTGCGTCCCTATATCCTCCGCCGGTTGAAAACGGATAAGAAGGTCATCGCCGACCTCCCCGCTAAGACCGAAGTCCACGCCTTCTGCCCGCTCACTCCCGTCCAGGCGGCGCTCTACCAGGATGCCGTCCGGAGCCTGGCCGAACGGCTGGAGACAAGTGAGGGCATCGAGCGGCGCGGCGTCGTCCTGGCGGCCATCCTTCGTTTCAAGCAGATCTGCAACCATCCCGCCCACGCCGTAGCGGACGGTGACTACGACCCCGGCCGCAGCGGCAAGTTCGGCCGGCTCCGAGAACTGTGCGAGGAACTGGCGGCGCGGCAGGAGAAAGCCCTGATCTTCACCCAGTTCCGGGAAATCACCGGGCCCCTGGCGGAATTCCTGGCCGGGGTGTTCGGCCGGCCCGGCCTGATCCTGCACGGGGGAACGCCCGTGGGGCGGCGCCGAAGTTATGTCGAGGCCTTCCAGCGGGACGGCGGCCCGCCGTTTTTCGTCCTCTCGCTCAAGGCGGGCGGGACGGGGCTCAACTTGACCGCCGCCGGCCACGTCATCCATTTCGACCGCTGGTGGAATCCGGCGGTGGAGAACCAGGCCACGGACAGGGCCTTCCGCATCGGTCAGACGAAGAACGTCATGGTCCACAAGTTCGTCTGCCGGGGGACGATCGAGGAAAAGATCGACGCCCTCATCACCGAGAAGACGGACCTGGCCAAGGGCCTGATCGAAGAGGGAGCGGAGAAGCGACTCACGGAGATGCCGGACGCGGAATTGCTGAAATTCGTGGCGCTGGACATCCGCCGCGCCGTCACGGAGTGAACCATGGGCAGACGATGGAGAAGAAGCTGGGGAGGGAGATACGACTGGGGCTGGCCGCGCTACGTGCCGGTGGCGGAGCGCCGGGCGAAGGCGGAGCGGCGGCTGGAAAAGCTGAGGAAGAAAGGGGAGAAACTCGATCCCGTGACAATCGATGGCCGGACGATCGCCCGCACTTTCTGGGGGAAGGCCTGGTGCGACCACCTGGAGTCGCACAGCGATTTCTGGAACCGCCTGCCGCGGGGGCGCTCTTATGTCCGCAACGGGTCGGTCTGCGACCTGGTCATCGGGCCGGGACGCGTGGACGCCCGGGTCGTCGGAACCGACCTCTACCACGTGGAGATCGATATCAAAAAACTGCCGAAAACCCGCTGGACAGCCATCCGGAAGGCCTGCGCGGGAGGGATCGCCTCGGTGATCGAGCTCCTGCAGGGGCGGCTGTCGAACGCGGTCATGAGGATCATCACCCATCGGACAGACGGCCTGTTCCCCCGGCCGAGCGAAATCGAGATGCGCTGTTCTTGTCCCGACTACGCGACCATGTGCAAACACGTCGCGGCAACGCTCTACGGCGTGGGGGCACGGCTCGACGACCGGCCGGAGCTGCTGTTCGTCCTGAGGGGGGTTGATCACCTGGCGCTCATCGGCGAGGCCGTGCGCGGAGGCGAGCTGGCGGTGGCGTCGGCGGCGGGCCCGACCGGGCTTAAGGAGTCCGATCTCGCAGAAGTCTTCGGCGTGGAGATCGAGACGGCCCCGGCTACGCCCGGCAAAATGGAAAGGATATATAAAAAGAAGCGAAGGAAGAAAAAAGGAAAGAAAGAAAAGCTCGAGCCGAGGGAGAAGAAGAAAAAGAAGGTAAAAGAGAAGGCGGCGAAAAAGCAGGCCGGGAAAAGAGGGCCGGTCAAGATGGACAAGAAACCGGCAAAGAAGAAATTATAATTCCGACCGGCGCTTTTTCCTGAAGTAAAAATAGAACGGCAGGCCGAGAAGAAGACAGGCGATGGCAGCATATGCCTGGGCGGGCTTGTGGATGAGCGTGTTGGCCAGGAAAAAGACCGAGATGAGGACGAAAACAAGCGGCGTGACAGGATAGCCGAGCGTTTTATATGGCCGGTCCAGGTCCTTTCTCCTCTTCCGCAGCAGGATGACGCTCGCGCCTACCAGCGCCATGAACAGGACATCCGTGAAGACGAGATAAGTGATGATGTTGGCGAACGTCCCCCAAAAGAGAAGCAGGAAGATCGACCAGGCCGTCTGAAAAAGGATGGCGTTGGCCGGCGTCCGGAAGCGCCGGTGAATGACGGTAAAAGAACGGAAGAAAAGCCCATCGTTGGCCAGAGCGAAAAAAATGCGCGGCACCGAATAGAGACAGATGCCGACCGTCCCCAATGCAGACAGCGCTATCATGACCGAGATGAAGATCCCTCCGAAAGGGAGGACGGTCTTGACCGCGTCGGCGGCCGGCGAGGAGGAAGCGGCTATCTTGTCCACCGGGAGCAAAAGCATATAGGCCAGGTTGGCGAGCCAGTAAACGGTCCCCACTACGATCGCTCCTATGACCATGGCCCGGGGCACGGTCCGCCGCGGGTCGCGGGCCTCCCCGGCCAGGTAGGAAGCATGCTGCCATCCTCCGGAGGCAAAATAGACACCGACAAAAGCGAGCCCGAAAGCAGCGACTAGGCCTAATGACGGGTCCGTCGACGCCACGTTGGCGAAGGCCAGTGAGAAGCCGACTCTTTTCCCCGAGCC
Organism: Candidatus Aminicenantales bacterium; assembly: GCA_049287565.1. Lineage (GTDB taxonomy): Bacteria > Acidobacteriota > Aminicenantia > Aminicenantales > UBA8522 > UBA8522. Next base: position 498 of record JBAQGA010000238.1, on the reverse strand, counting down.
GAGCGCCAAACCGACACCGATAATCATGGCCAGCCCGGTCAGCTTCAAAGCCGTGAAAATCTTGGCCGAGAGGTCGGAATAGGCCGTCCTCAGGACATTGATGGTCGCCATGACAAGGATAGCCAGCACGGCCGCAACCAGGGTCCCTCTTCTCCCCAGCGAAAAAATAAAGGAAAGGTACTGGGCGAACGTCAGGCTGAGGGCGGCGATGGCCGAGCCGTTGATCGCCAGGAACGTCACCCAGGCATAGAGAAAAGCCGGCAAAGCACCATACCCCTCCTTGAGATAGGCATACTGCCCGCCCGCCTTGGGGAACATGCCGCCCAGCTCGGAAAAGCTCAGAGAGCCGGTGAGTGAATGGACAAAACCGAGCCCCCAGGCCAAAAGAATCCAGAGCGGCGACGACAAATAGCCGGCGACATAGGTGGGACTGAGGAAAATGCCGGAGCCGATGCAGGCGCCAATAGCCACCATGCTCAACCCGAACACACCCAGGTT